>CAYXFV010000020.1:0-42475 GCA_964464365.1 uncultured Nitrosomonas sp.
TAACAGTCAGCGACTGCATTCATACTTGGGATACAAAAGTCCGAATCAATATGAGTTGGAATCAGAAAGATTGAAAAAAATCGCTTAACTGGGGTGTCCGGTTTTACTTGACCAGATCAATTATGACCCAGGTAGTGGTGGAGAGACCCAAAATCTTATTGCCTATCCAATTTGCGATACTGAATTGCCTCTGCAATATGCTTCTTGCCGATGTTATCTTCGCCCGATAAATCCGCAATGGTTCGCGCGACTTTGAGGATGCGGTGATACGCACGGGCGGACAGGTTCAGGCGGGTGATGGCCTGTTTGAGCAGGTTTTTGCTATCGGCATCGGGGGCGCAGAACTGGTCGATTTCTTTGACACTCAGTAGATTGTTGGCTTTTCCCTGGCGGTTGATCTGCCGTTGGTAAGATTTTTCGATGCGCTGCCGGATCGTTTCGCTTTTTTCGCCCGTTGTCTGTTGGCGCATTAATTCTTCCTGCGGCACGGCGGGTACTTCGATCTGCAGGTCGATACGATCGAGCAGTGGGCCGGAAATCTTTGCGCGGTAGCGGGAGATTTGATCGGGCGTGCAATGGCATTTGCCGCTTGGGTGACCGAGATAGCCGCACGGGCAAGGATTCATCGCGGCGATAAGCTGGAAGCGGGCGGGGAATTCGGCTTGGCGTGCTGCGCGCGAAATGGTGATTTTTCCGGATTCAAGCGGTTCACGCAGTACTTCCAGTACTTTGCGATCAAATTCGGCGAGTTCATCCAGAAACAGCACGCCGTGCATGGCCAGCGAGATTTCGCCGGGGCGCGGGTGGCTGCCGCCGCCGACCAGTGCAACGCCCGATGCGGTGTGATGCGGTGTGCGGTAGGGGCGGCGTTTCCAGTTGCTGATGTTGAAGCCGCCGTGACTGAGCGATTGGATGGCGGCTGATTCCAACGCTTCCGATTCGCTCATCGGTGGCAAAATACCGGGGAAACGCGCAGCCAGCATGGATTTTCCGGTGCCGGGCGGGCCGATCATCAGCAGGCTGTGGTTACCGGCGGCGGCGATTTCCAGGGCACGTTTGGCCTGCGCCTGTCCTTTGACTTCGGCCATATCCGGATAGTCCGGAGCGATGTGCTGTTGTTCAGGCGGATGGTGATACACCGGCAACGGCTGGTCGCCGGTCAGATGCGCGCAGATTTGCAATAAAGATTGTGCGGCATAGATTTGCGCCTGTTTAACCAGCGCGGCTTCGGCGGCATTGTGCTGCGGTAAGACAAAACTGCGGCCCGACTGCGCGGCGCTGTACGTCATGGCCAGTGCGCCATGTATCGGTCGCAATTCGCCCGTCAGGGCAAGTTCACCGGCCCATTCATACTGGTTCAGCGCATCCGCGGGGATTTGTCCGGAAGCGGCCAGAATACCCAGCGCGATCGGCAGATCAGAGCGACCGCTTTCCTTCGGTAAATCAGCGGGTGCTAGATTGACGGTAATGCGTTGTGCCGGAATTTTGAAATGCGCAGTTTGCAGCGCAGCCCTGACGCGATCCCGGCTTTCCTTGACTTCCGTTTCAGGAAGGCCAACGATAGTAAAACTCGGCAAACCGTTGGCGATATGTGCTTCAACCGTAACCAGCGGTGCATGCATGCCATTCAGTGCGCGGCTGTACAGGACGGCGAGCGGCATTCGGGGGCGTTGTTAATCAGCAGTGTTCATGCGTCTTCAAAAACCATGAACGGGTGGGTCGGATCGTTAAACAAAGTTGATGGATTACGGTGTGCCGGGCTGTGCTGTACCTGTTGCCTGCGCAGAATCGGGTTTTTCCTGAGATGTGTGGGCAGTTGCCGTTTCATGACCGGTTTCTGCGATGCCGAACCGTTGTTCCAGCTCGGTAACCTTTGCTTCGAGCTGGGTTAATTTTTCCCGCGTGCGTTGCAGGACATTCTGCTGCACGTCAAATTCATCACGTGTCACCAGATCCAGGCGGGAAAAAACACCGGATAACGCGGCACGCACATTTCGCTCGACATCTTTTGCCGGACTGTTTTGCAGAATTTCGCTGACTTTTGAATTGATTTCTTCAATGATATTTTTGTTAAGCATTGTGTTCTCCATCGATGATGTTGCAATCGCTGCCGAATCTGGAATGGTCTTCGGTTTGTGTACAGCGTGATAAAATGACGATTATAGCTTTTACCGGATTATCCGGCGGCAGTAATTACCCTTGTTATTCTTCTTGTTTCAATATACCAAAATAGCTTGGATCGTAACAGGATTTGACGACAGGGTTATCTTCGGAAGTTTTTAAACGCACGAGTGATTAACATGGATCGTTTACAGTTACTTGAGAACTGGCTACAAAAGCAATTTCCCGGGCAATCCTTTACAGTGGCGCCGGCATCTGCGGATGCAAGTTTCAGACGGTATTTCCGTGTGACGTTCGCGGATAAAACGCGGATTGTCATGGATGCACCGCCCGAACATGAAGACTGTGCGCCATTTGTGCGCGTGGCGCAGTTGCTGACTGAAGCAGTGCATGTGCCGGAGATCATCGCGCATGATGCGGCACAGGGATTTCTATTACTGTCCGATCTTGGCAACACGACTTATCTGCAGGCACTGAACAGTGCGCCGGAAACTGCGGGTAGCCTGTACGCGGCTGCAACCGATGCATTGGTGCGGATGCAGCTGATCCAGCAGGTGGGAGATTTGCCTGTGTACGATGAGAAGCTGTTGCGCTTTGAACTCAGTCTTTTTCCGGATTGGTACGTGGCGCGTCATCTGCACGTGGAATTGACCGATGCACAGAAGACGGTGTTGCACCATGCATTCGATCGCATCGTACAGAATAACCTGTCGCAACCCCGCGTGTTCGTACATCGGGATTATCATTCACGCAATCTTATGGTGACCACGCCTAATCCCGGAATACTTGATTTTCAGGATGCAGTCCTGGGGCCGGTGACCTATGATCTGGTATCTTTGTTGAAGGATGCCTATATCCAGTGGGACGAAGCGTACATGCTCGACTGGGTAATTCGCTACTGGGAGAAAGCGCGTAAGGCGGGATTGCCGGTGGCAAGCGATTTTGGCGATTTCTACCGTGATTTTGAATGGATGGGGGTGCAACGCCATATCAAAGTACTCGGTATTTTTGCCCGACTGTGCTACCGTGATCGTAAAGATGCGTATTTGAATGATATGCCAAAAGTGATGAATGGCTTGCGCAAGGCATGCGAACGCTACCGGGAGCTGGGCCCTATGCTCAGTCTGCTTGAGGAACTGGAAGACAACACATCAACGCAGAAAGTCGGTTATACCTTCTAACGGGTTATGTTTTTCCGGCATGCAATTTAAAGTCATGATTCTGGCCGCAGGGCGCGGCGAACGTATGCGCCCCCTGACCGACAGTAGGCCGAAGCCGCTATTGACAGCGGGCGGGCATATGCTGATCGAACATCAGATCAATCGTCTTGCGCAGGCCGGTTTTACGGAGATCGTGATCAATCATGCCTACCTGGGCGAAATGATTGCGCATCAGCTAGGCAATGGCGAACGATACGGCGTGCATATCGTTTATTCGCCCGAGATGGCAGTGCTGGAGACTGCTGGTGGCATCGCCAATGCGCTGCCATTGCTGACCGACAACGATTGCAACAAGCCGTTTCTGGTGGTCAACGCCGACGTGTACTGTGAATTCGATTACACCCGGTTGTTACCGGTTCTGCCGGAGATTCAGCAGAGTAGCACCGGTCGGCTGGTGCATCTGGTTCTTGTTGATAATCCGGCGCATCACGCAACGGGTGATTTCGTATTGAATCATGGGACAGTAGCATTGGCCGGTGAGAAACGGCTCACATTCGGCGGTATCGGTATCTATCATCCTGCTTTGTTCAGCGCTGTGACGCCGGGGCAGCCGGTGAAGCTGGTGTCGATTCTGCGGGCGGCGATAGCGGAGAAAAAGGTTACGGGCGAATATTTTTCAGGTGTCTGGGAAGATATCGGCACACCGGAGCGGCTGGAACAACTCGACAGGTGGCTGATTGAACGGCAGGGGTAGCGCTGCTATGCCGTGCGGTTATTGTGATTTAAAGAAGAATGGATCATGACAACAATAGAACATTATGTAACTCGGCGCAAACAATTGGCGTCGAAAATGAAAGGCGGCGTGGCTGTCATTTCGACCGCGCCCGAGCGGTTGCGTAATCGGGATGCGCATTATCCCTACCGCTTTGACAGTTATTTTTATTATCTGACCGGATTTAAAGAACCGGAAGCGGTGCTGGTCATTGTCGCGGCATCGGCAGAAGCACCGGCCAGGCATATTTTGTTTTGCCGCACTAAAGATGTGGAAAGGGAGATCTGGGATGGTTTCCGTTACGGGCCATCGCTGGCCAGGGAAGCCTTCAGCTTCGATGAAGCCTATGCGATAACGCAACTGGATGAAATGTTACCTCAGTTACTGGCCGGTCAATCTATCGTTTATTCCGCAATGGGGCATGATGCCGCCTGGGATCAGCGGATTGCCGGCTGGATCAATACGGTGCATGCGCAAAGCCGCAGCGGCGTGACCGCACCGCATGACATCAGCGATTACCGCGTGTTACTCGATGAAATGCGTTTGATCAAAGATGCGCACGAATTGCAAACCATGCGTCGTGCTGCGGAAATTTCCGCGCAGGCGCACTGCGGTGCGATGAAGGTGACAAAACCGGGCAGGTTTGAATATGAAATCGAGGCTGAGTTGTTGTATACCTTCCGCCGACATGGCGCGCAGGCCCCAGCGTATTCCTCAATTGTGGCTGGTGGTGCGAATGCCTGTATATTGCATTATGTTGATAACACGGCACAATTGAATTCGGGCGACTTGTTGTTGATTGATGCGGGCTGCGAACTTGACGGGTATGCGTCCGATATCACGCGGACATTTCCGGTCAATGGTCGGTTCACGCCCGCGCAGAAGGATATTTATGAACTGGTGCTGGCTGCGCAGCAGGCGGCGATAGACAAGGCCGGACCGGGCAATACCTGGAACGATCCGCATCAGGCAGCATTGAACGTTCTGGCACAAGGGTTTATCGATCTCGGTTTATGTCAGGGCAGCGTGGATGCTGTATTGGAATCGGAGGATTACAAGCGCTTTTATATGCATCGCACGGGGCATTGGCTTGGCATGGATGTGCATGATGTCGGCGAATACAAACAGCAGGGCGAATGGCGGATGTTGCAGGTCGGCATGACGCTGACCGTCGAGCCGGGTTGTTATATCTGGCCTGCTGAGAATGTACCGCAACATTTCTGGAATATCGGTGTGCGCATTGAGGATGATGTGCTGATTACGCCGCAAGGAAATGAAGTGCTGACTGCCGGAGTACCGAAAGCAGTACGGGAAATAGAGGAGTTAATGCAATGAATGATGAACAGCGCAGAATCATAATCCGGAAAATTTCGAGTTACGAACAGCAGGGAAACGGCCCGCAAGGTCCTTCGCCTTCCCCGGTCAACCGCTGGGTGGCGCTGATAATTATGATTCCGGTACTGGCTTTGCTGGCGGTACTGGGCGTCTTTTTTTTCACTATTTTTGTGGCATTATTTTCACTCGTCGCCGTCATTTTCGCCATACGCATCTGGTGGCTGCGTCGTAAATTCAGGCAGCATATGCAGGAATCCGGCGCAATGCCGGATGATCAGCAGTATGGTTTTACTGCGCAACCCGATCAAGGCGGCAGGCGGGATAATGTCGAAGACGCCGAGATTATCGAAGAAACCACCATTATCAAAGACAGTAAAAAAGCATCGGATAACAGCGGGCAATAATCGTCGTCGCTATATCAATGCTTTTTTTAACCTAGCGGCTTCAGGTTCAATTGCTTCGTTCTGAGCGTCCTAAATCCTGAGCCGCGTGAATTTTTGACGTTTATTTTTCCGGTCCTGATTTTGATCCGGCGGACATGTCTTCCTGGTATTCCTGGAAATGTTCGCTGCTGCAAAAGTATTTACCGTCAAAGCGAATGGCTTCTTCCTTAGGGATCGGAATATCGCATTGGTGGCAGTGCATTATATTACCGCCGGGTATTTCTGTGCGGTTTTGGGCACGAGCACGCTGTTCCTGTTTCTGCTCCTGTTCTTTTCTCTCCGTCCGGGTTTCCTTCACCACCGGAGCATGATTCTGCGTTTCCTGAGCAGATTCTTCTTCGTTGTTTGCCCAGGTTGCTTTCTGATAGTCCGTGGCTGAAGCGTAATCGTCAGCAGGCACCTCGACCGGTTCACCCAGCAGAATTTCCTTATAACTGACGTAAATTGAAGCAAAAAATATAGGACTCAGTATGATGAGCCCGACATAAGGCACCAGCATAACAATCAGGGATAATAAATTCAGAATAATGTTGTAAACGAAGAAAGGAATAATATTCCGGATGCACGCCAGAAAACTTTTTTTCATGGCGTTAACCGGCGAGAAATTGTGCAGGATGATCAATGCCGGAGAAAAAATGAAGGCCATAAAGAGTGGAATGAGCAACATAATGACGATCAGAAAGGAAGACAGAATGTTGCTGGATATGTTGCCTATTTCACTGCTGTCGTAACGTTTGCCCTCTTCCAGCATGGCGACCAGATCGCTGCCGCCGGTTGCAAGAAACACGCTGGAGGCGATCAGTATGCCAACCAGAAAAATACCGCCGACGGTGATGAGTGGCGCTATACGGGTTTTAAAGCCGATGAATAAATGCGCGATTTCGATTTGCCGGCCCTGCTCCTGCTCGCGGCAGGCAATCATAATGCCGGCCCAGAAGACCGGTGCGATAAGCATGGTAATCGGCTGTCCCGCCATAGGAATCAGCAGGGAAAGCGTGGCGGCGATCAGAAAAAAAATGAAGCTGATCAGCATCCAGGCCATTGGCGCTTTGCGAAACATTTGGAAGCCTTGGACGATCCAATACCATCCATGTATTGCGCTGACTTGACGAATTTCCATGGGTACTTCTCCAGTGTTAAGTTCGATAGGGCAATTCTTTGTTTTTATAATAGGCCGGTTGAGAATGAAGCTATCATTCCTGTGTTTTCACAGCCAGAGTTGTTTCAGTTTATCCTGATTTTCTGAATGATGCTGTAACAGCGTTTTAAATTCATCCGGATTTTTCGCATGCGTTAGTTCCCCCGGCCTGGGCAAATGATAATCGTACAGGCGGGAAATCCAGAAACGCAGTGCGCCGGCACGTAGCATGGCGGGCCAGAAAGGGTGTTCCGTTGCCGTGAGTGGCCGGATTTTATGATAAGCCTCGAGTAGCGACAATGTGCGCGTTTCGTCGAGGGTTCTGTATTCGGTAATGCACCAGTCGTTGACGACAATCGCCAGATCGTATAATAAATAGTCGTTACAGGCGAAATAAAAATCGATTACGCCGCCGATGGTGTGATCCGTAAAAAGGATATTATCCCGGAAAAGATCGGCATGGATGACGCCTCTGGGCAGATTTTCCGGCTGATGCGATGCCTGAAAATCCAGTTCGTTATCCAGCAACGCGTATTCTTCGGAATTCAGAAATGGCCGGATTTCAGGTTTTCTGGCCTGCCACCAGCGCAATCCGCGTGGATTTTCCATACGGGCAGGGTAGCTCTGGCCGCTTAAATGCATCCTGGCCAGCATGCTGCCGACTTCCGCGCAATGCTGCGAATTCGGTGTTTCCAGAGATTTTCCGGGTAAGCAGGAAACGATACACGCCGGTTTACCGTTGAGTTCGCCGAACAGCCGGTTGTCGCGCATGGGCAACGGTGCGGGGCAGGGTATCTGACACGCCGACAGGTGCGCCATAAGATTCAGATAATAAGGTAATTTCCCGGCAGTGAGTTTTTCAAACAGCGTCAGTACGAATTTGTTTTGTGAAGTGGTCACAAAAAAGTTGGAGTTTTCGATGCCGGATGAAATGCCCTGTAAATTAATCAGTTCGCCCAGTGCGTAGTTTCTCAGCCAGTCGGAAAGTTGTTTTTCAGTGACGGGTGTAAAAACGGACATGCGTGAATAGAGTGAGAGTAGACGGATGTATGCGAGTGCTAGTAAAGCAAACTGAAATGGTCTGTTGAAAAAGTCCCTTGCCTGTTATAACGCTCAGAATTCAAGTAACCGCCACATGGGTGGGCTGACGTTGCCGCCGGGTTCGCCGGGATGCTCGTTGACACGGCCACGGTTTCTGACCATGTAGTAGGGAAAGCCGATGCGTGGAACCACCTTGATCATGTACAGCTCGCCGTTGAGGCGGTATTCTTCGATTGTATCCTCGCCGCGTTTGATAATGGTCACCTGCGGTTCGAGATCAGGATCAAGTTCCATCTCGGGGGGCAATGGCGGCGGAGCGGCCAGTTCCGGCAGGTCAGCATCATTCAGTTCGGGTAATTCCGGTATCTCGGGCAGCGGCACCAGATTTCTGGGTCTGTCCGATTGCGCCATGAGCGGTAATGCGAAAGCAAGCGCGAAGCTGAGCGACAGAATCATCAATAATCGGTACATGGCATTTTCCGGTGTTTCAGTATGGCGGATAGGGGTATTCTACCTAATATTCACAGAAGTTGGTTACAGATTCAGTTGAATTTCACGTTCTTCGGTGCTAGGTTCGAAGCCGCGCGTCTCGTAGTGTTTAAAAATGGCATTAACCACTTCGCACGGTTCGTCAATGATTTGTATCAGATTCATGTCTTCAGGCGAAATAAAATTTTCCGCGATCAGGACATCTCTGAACCAGTCGATCATGCCGCGCCAGAAATCGGCGCAAACCAGGATAATCGGCATTTTGCGCGTTTTTTCCGTTTGCACGAGTGTAAGTGCCTCCATGAGTTCATCCAGCGTGCCGAATCCGCCGGGCATGACGACATAGGCCGTGGCGAATTTGACAAACATGAATTTACGCGCGAAAAAATGGCGGAATGACTGGCTGATATCCTGATAGGCATTATGATGCTGTTCGTTGGGTAACTGGATATTCAGCCCGACGCTCGGAGACTTGCCGTAATAGGCGCCTTTATTGGCCGCTTCCATAATGCCCGGCCCGCCACCGGAAATCACTGAAAAACCGGCATCGGAAAGCAGCCGGGCGATTTGCTCGGCTAGCTTGTAATGCGGGTGATTCACATTGGTGCGCGCACTGCCGAAAATGCTCACAGCAGGCTGAATCAAATCAAGGCGCTCTGTTCCTTCGACAAATTCTGCCATAATGCCGAACAAGCGCCACGACTCTTTCGCCGACCATGGTTTTTCCAGGGAGAGTGCGGTGGCGGGTTTATTTTTCAGGCTCATAGGGTTTTTTGAATGAAAACATTATTGCTGGTTGATGGTTCATCTTATCTGTATCGTGCCTATCATGCGCTGCCTGATTTGCGCAGTTATCACAATCAGCCGACGGGCGCGATTCACGGTGTGCTGAATATGTTAAAGCGTTTGCACAAGGATTATCATGCCGATTATAGCGCGTGCGTATTTGATGCAAAAGGTAAAACTTTCCGCGATGAAATCTACCCGGATTATAAAGGACACCGGCCGTCCATGCCGGAAGATCTGGTTGCGCAGGTAGCGCCGCTGCACGCCTGTATCGAGGCGATGGGATGGCCGCTGCTGGTGATCGAAGGTGTTGAGGCGGATGATGTAATCGGTACGCTGGCGCGGCAGGCTGAGGAGCAGGGTATGCGTTGCATTATTTCTACCGGTGACAAGGATATCGCGCAACTGGTTAATGCGCAGATCACGCTGGTGAATACCATGAATAACGAAATACTGGATGAAGAGAAAGTTCATGCGAAATTCGGCGTCAGGCCGGAACGTATGCTGGATTACCTGATGCTGGTCGGTGACAGTTCGGATAATATTCCCGGCGTTGATAAAGTAGGCCCGAAAACCGCAGTCAAGTGGCTTGCGCATTATGATTCTCTGGACAATATCATTGTACATGCGGAGGAGATCAAGGGCGTGGTCGGGGAGAATCTGCGCAAGTCGATCGACTGGTTCGAAACCTCGCGTAAACTGGTCGCCATTAAATGCGATGTTGCGCTTCCCGTTACCCTTGCCGATCTGACGCTGAAACCGCAGAATACCGAACGGCTGGCGATGCTCTATGAAGAACTGGGCATGAAATCGGCTTTGCAGGAATTGCGCCAGTACAGTGAGTCGCAATCGGCAGATGCCAGTGAAAGCAGCGCGCAGGATGCGCATCATCCGCACCATCCGTACCATGAAATGCCTGTCGCTGAATATCAGACGATTCTGGACGAAACGCAACTCAACGCATGGCTGGATAAATTGCATGCGGCGCCGCTGGTGTCCATCGATACGGAAACAACCGGTCTGGATCCGATGCGGGCCGAACTGGTGGGTATTTCATTCTGTTTCGAGTCGGGTCATGCCGCTTATATTCCGCTGATGCATCAATACATCGGCGTGCCCCATCAACTGGAACGAGGGTATGTGCTGGAAAAGCTGCGGCCCTGGCTGGAGTCTGCGGACAAACACAAAGTCGGTCAGAACCTGAAGTATGACAAACATATTTTTGCCAATTACGGCATATGTTTAAACGGTATCACGCATGACACGCTGTTGCAGTCCTATGTTCTGGAGTCGCACAAGCTGCACAATATGGATAACCTGGCGCTGCGGCACCTGGATGTTAAAACCATCAGTTATGACGACGTTACCGGCAAAGGCGCGCAGCGCATCGGTTTTGAACAGGTTGCCATAGAGATGGCGACAAACTACGCCGCTGAAGATGCCGATATCACGTTGCGCCTGCATCAGTGCCTGTACCCCAGAATACAGGCCGACGCGCGGCAGTTGTCGATTTATCAGGATATTGAAATGCCCGCCATGGCAGTGCTGTACACCATGGAACGTCATGGTGTTTTGCTCGATCAGCAATTACTGCAGGCGCACAGTCTGGAACTCAGTCAGAAACTGGACGTTCTGGAGCAACGGGCGTATCAGCTTTCCGGACAATCCTTTAACCTGAATTCACCGAAGCAGATACAGGACATTCTGTTCAACCAGTTAAAACTGCCGGTGATCAAAAAAACACCCAAAGGTGTGCCTTCTACCAATGAAGACGTGTTGCAGCAACTGGCGCTGGATTTTCCACTGCCGAAAGTTCTGCTCGAATACCGGACACTGGCCAAGTTAAAGTCGACCTATACAGATAAATTGCCGCAAATGATTAATCCGGTTACCGGGCGCGTGCATACTAACTATGCGCAGGCGGTAGCGGTTACCGGGCGTCTGACCAGTTCGGATCCGAATCTGCAGAATATTCCGGTGCGTACCGCCGAAGGCCGCAGGATACGCGAAGCATTTATTGCACCGGCGCATCACAAAATCATTTCTGCGGATTATTCGCAGATCGAGTTGCGCATCATGGCGCATATTTCTCAGGATGACGGTCTGCTTAAAGCGTTTGCAGCAGGTGAGGACATTCATCGCGCCACGGCTGCTGAAATTTTTGCTTTGCCGCTGGGTGAGATCGATGCGGAACAGCGCCGCTACGCCAAAGTGATTAATTTTGGCCTGATTTATGGCATGTCGGAATTCGGCCTGGCCGCGCAACTGGGTCTCGAACGCGGCGCGGCGCGTGCTTACATCGACCGGTATTTTCAGCGTTATCCCGGTGTGGCCGACTATATGCAGCGTACCCGGGAAAAAGCCAGAACAGCGGGTTTTGTTGAAACCGTACTTGGCCGCAGGCTGTGGTTGCCGGAAATTAACAATTCCAATGGTAATCGCAGGCAGGGCGCCGAGCGCGCGGCGATCAATGCGCCCATGCAGGGCACCGCAGCCGATATTATCAAACTGGCGATGATTGCCGTGCAGCAGTGGCTTGAAGAAACCCGGTTACAGAGTCGATTGATTATGCAGGTGCATGATGAGCTTGTATTTGAAGTACCCGATCAGGAAGTCGATACGATTCTGCCTGAACTTCCCCGGTATATGGAACAGGTGGTCAGTCTGGACGTGCCTTTGCTGGTGGATATTGGCGTTGGAGAAAACTGGGAGCAGGCGCATTAAAACGTATTGATGCATTGATATGACCCACGTTTCAGCAAGGGCGTATCAGGCATGATGGCCTCGATCTTTTCGACGCATAGTCGCACTATGCATCGAAAAACTGGAAAGACAGGCATCCGGGGAAGGAATTCTGTCCGGTTTGGGGTTGTTTTGGCGCAGTTTTTTCTTTATTCCCGCGTTTCTATTTGAGTTAACTCGACATTTTCCTGAGTAGCCGCCGTGCTTTTGATTTTGCGTCGTGTCCGTTTAGGTGCTGGTGGTTCTTCGCTGGTCAACTCGATTTTTTCCGGTGGCGTTTCAATCATAACCAGACCACTTTCTGCGAGATTCAGTTTTTTCTCCGGTTCGCGATAAATTTCTCTGGGCGCATCGGAAATACCCGATGATTTTACCGGCTGGATATCGGCCGGGTTATCCTGCATTCCGAATGTCGGGCTGCTGATTTCCTCGACTGCGGTTTTGTTTTCTTTTTTCTGCCGGTTTTCAGTGCGGTTGGCTGGTTTTTCAGCCGGGTTTACGGTGATGGCATCCTGTTGTGCCGGTTGTGGCCGGTTTTTCTCAGCGGCGAAATCCGTTCCAATGTCCATTTCCCTGATGGCATGCGGTTGAGCATCATTAGCATATGATCGGGCTTCGGGTTGAGCTTCGAATCGGACTTCGGTAACCGTATCTGAACCGAATGACAATGAGGCGCCCCCGTCTTCTTTAGCAAAGGGAGTGTCTGATTTGTCGCGTGTGGGACGATCTGTGGGGCGATCTTTTTGCCGGGTGCTGCGATTTCTGCGGGGACGTTTCTTGTTTTCCTGTTTCTCGATGGAAGCGTTTTCAACCGCGTCACCCGGCGTAGCATCGGATTCATCGTATGAAATTACTGTGGATGGATTCTGATGCTGCGTGTGTTGTGACGATTGTGTATCAATCCGGGTGTATGATCTTTCCGCCCCGTTTTCGTCGCTCAGCGGTGAAGTCTCTGTTTTTTCAGCATGCGGATCATCAGAATCTTTCAGCGATTGTTTTGCCGGGAGATGGTTCTTGCGTTCACCGCGACTGCGCGAACGGTTGCGCCCGCGTACATTTTTCTTGTTGCGCTCCGATGGCGAAGCCGTATCTTTTTCCTTGTGCGCTGATCTCTCGGTATC
The DNA here is from genome assembly GCA_964464365.1 of uncultured Nitrosomonas sp. GTDB lineage: Bacteria > Pseudomonadota > Gammaproteobacteria > Burkholderiales > Nitrosomonadaceae > Nitrosomonas. The sequence continues at coordinate 13,149 of CAYXFV010000020.1, forward strand.
CTGGTCTTCCTTCTTTACATCGATATGATGGGGTTTGAACCAGCTGAAGAATTTATCCAGCAGCGATGTTTCTTTGGATTTATCATCGCGGATCGGCGCGGGCTGTGCGGGGGTTATTCCCTGAACGGCGGCTTTAGGGCGCTGCGGTTTCTGTTTCCGTTCGGTCAGATCCGGCACAAGATCTTCCGTGGCTTTGTCGACCATGGCGTAGCTGGGCTGTAGCTCGGCTTGTTTTATATCTTCATGACGTAAACGGGTTATTTTGTATTTGGGTGTTTCCAGATGGATATTCGGTATCAGGATAACATTGACTTTAAGCCGTTCTTCAATTTCATGAATTTCAGCGCGCTTTTCATTCAGCAGATAAGTGGCCACTTCAATAGGCAGCTGCACGTGTAATGCGCTGGTGTGTTCTTTCATCACTTCTTCCTGAATGATGCGCAGAACATGCAGGGCAGAAGAGTCCGTGCTGCGGATATAGCCGGTGCCGTGGCAGCGTGTGCACGAGGAATAGTTGCTCTCGCCGAGTGACGGGCGGAGACGTTGCCGTGATAATTCCAGCAGGCCAAAGCGGGAAATTTTGCCGATCTGTACCCGTGCGCGATCCTGGCGTAATGCTTCCTGCAGGCGTGCTTCGACTTCGCGCTGATTGCGCGACGATTCCATATCGATAAAATCAATAACAATCAATCCGCCGAGGTCGCGTAACCGTAGTTGCCGGGCTATTTCATCCGCCGCTTCCAGATTGGTGTTCAGCGCGGTGTGTTCGATATCCGCGCCGCGAATGGCGCGTGCTGAGTTGACATCGACCGATACCAGTGCTTCAGTGTGATCGATGACAATTGCGCCGCCCGAAGGCAATGTGACTTGGCGTGAATACGCGGTTTCGATCTGATGTTCGATCTGGAAACGTGAGAATAAGGGCACATCGTCGTGATAATACTTCAACCGATCGACGTTGGCTGGCATGACATGCAGCATGAACTGGCATGCCTGCTCATAGATTTCCCGGTTATCAATCAGAATTTCACCGATTTCATAACTGAAATAATCACGAATGGCGCGAATGACCAGACTGCTTTCCTGATAAATCAGAAAAACGCCGCTTTGTTGCGTAGCGGCTTCTTCAATGGCGCTCCATAGTTGTGTCAGGTAATTCAGATCCCACTGTAATTCTTCTTCGCTGCGACCGATGCCGGCAGTTCGTGCGATAACGCTCATGCCATTCGGAATTTCCAGCTTCGCCAGTACCTCGCGCATTTCATTGCGATCGTCGCCAGTGATGCGTCGCGAAACGCCGCCGCTGTTGGGATTATTGGGGATAAGTACCAGATACCGTCCAGCGAGTGAGATGTAGGTGGTTAAGGCTGCGCCTTTTGTGCCACGTTCATCTTTGTCGACTTGAACGATCAGCTCCATGCCTTCACGCAGAAATTCCTGGATACGGCTTTGCGAAACTTCCGATGCTTTTTCGCCAAAGCAGCAGGGTGAGATTTCCTTAAACGGAAGGAAGCCGTGCCGTTCGCAGCCATAATCGACGAAAGCGGCTTCCAGACTTGGTTCCAGTCGTGTGATAACGGCTTTGTAAATATTACTTTTACGTTGTTCTTTATTGATAGATTCGATGTCAAGGTCAATCAGTTTCTGACCATTGACAATAGCAACGCGCAACTCTTCAGGTTGGGTTGCGTTAAATAGCATTCGTCTCATTTATATGCCTTACTGTGTAACAACACAAGCGAATTGATGAAATTTCGAGAAAACATAATTAAGATGACGAGTTTTTGCCGGTTTAATTTTATTTTTTTGTGTCAATTTATGTTAATTTAATTCTATTATTGGATTGTAGCGGTATATCTATGATATGTGTAGTGGTATGTCTATGATAACTGTAGTGATGTAAATAATCCAGTTTGCTGAAACACCCGATCATATCGGATTTTGTTATGTAAAGTTAAGTCGTGGTTAAGTGGTGCGTAAATCATAATGCATAACGTGTATGCAACGTTATGTGTTGAATGAGAATCACGAATCGTTGATAAGTTCTGATATTATTTTCTGTTTTTTATTAAATGGTTACTAATTGGACATTTGCTTGCAGGTGAATCGATTCTGCCAAGGCGAGATATGCTGAGATTTCAGTCGACAAACTACTTTAACGGCTGAACAACTCTGGAAATAGAAGTGAAAAATGAACAAACGACTTCAACTCAAGGTAGGAATTATAGGTAAAACGCAACATATAGGCAAAAAAATCTATTGAAAACTGCAATCGTCAAGGAAATTATCAGGGAGGACAGCGCTGATCAACGTATTGACAATTTTTTGTTCAAACGTTTCAGAAATGTGCCAAAAAGTCATATTTATCAATTATTACGCAGCGGGCAGGTGCGTGTCAACGGTAAACGCATTGATTTTCATTATCGTTTAGCTTTGGGTGATCTGGTGCGGATTCCGCCGATGATGATCCCGGCAGCCGATGCGATCAGACCGCCGGTTCTTCCAAAAATACGACACATTTCATTTCGCATTATCTTTGAAGATGAAGCGCTGCTGGTTGTTGATAAACCGGCAGGCGTCGCTGTTCATGGCGGGAGCGGTATCAGCTTCGGCGTGATTGAACAGCTGCGTGCGCAACATCCAGAAATAAAATTTCTTGAACTGGTTCACCGGCTGGATCGCGAAACTTCCGGCGTATTGCTGCTCGCTAAAAAACGCAGCGCATTGGTCGCATTGCATCAGCAGATTCGTTCCGGTGATATGGAAAAACATTATCAGGTGCTGGTAAAGGGAAAATGGCCCAATACGCGGCAGCACGTCAAACTGCCACTGATAAAATATGTGACTCCGGAAGGCGAGCGGCGCGTAATCGTGGCAAACAACAAGTCTAAAGGGGAAAAAAATTCTGCTTTCAAGGAAATGGATTCACATACGATTTTTACGCTGCTGCACGCATGGCAGGACTACAGTCTGCTGGGCGCCGAATTAAAGACAGGGCGCACGCATCAAATTCGCGTACATCTGGCGCATCTGGGTTATCCGATTATCGGTGACAGCAAATACGGTGATTTCGCCGTTAACCGGCAGTTATCCAGTAGCCGCAATAAAGTCCGTCTGGAGCGCATGTTTTTACATGCGGCCAGCCTGTCGACAAAACATCCGCTCAGTGGTCAGCCATTAAAACTGACGGCGCCTCTGCCTGCCGATTTGCAGGGCTTCGTGAACCATCTGGACGACTGATTGCAGCGGGATGCCTATGAAGCACAGGTTGTAATGCATGCCAGACATTTTCGACAATCATTTCCTGCGCGGCGGCTGTCGGATGGATACCGTCAGGCTGGAAGAATTCTTTCTTTTCGCCGAACCCGGCGAGCAAAAATGGAATCAGACCGGTCTGGTAGTGTTCAGCGAGTTGCGGATAAATATCCTGGAACTTTCGCGTATAAGTCATGCCATAATTGGGCGGCAACTGCATGCCCGCGAGCAGGACAATCGTATTGGATTGCTGGCAGATTCTGATTATTTCAGCCAGATTCTCATAGATTGTTTTGATTGCCGCACCCCGCAGACCGTCGTTGGCGCCCAATCCGAGAATAATAATATCCGGGCGATGCGTTTCTAATGCCTGTGCGATGCGGTTACGCCCGCCCAGCGTTGTTTCGCCACTGATGCTGGCATTTATAACCCGGAAAGACGGTGAGTGTGACAACAAACGCTGCTCCAGCAGCGCAACCCAGCCTGCGTCGACGGGAATGCCATAATTTGCTGACAGGCTGTCACCATAAACCATAATGGTCGTCACCTGTTGCGCAGGCGCTGCGGCGGTGAGGGTGCCGGGTATGGCGAACAAGAAGAATATAAAAAAAACTAGGAAATCTTTCATGGTAAATAATTGTGTCAATAAGCCTGTTCTGTGGACGGATGCGCTTACAAAACAGGTCAGTACCGGCGATGAAGAGCTGACAATTCTACGAGATATCAGTCTTGAGGTGAATGCCGGTGAAGCCGTTGCGATCGTCGGTGCTTCCGGTTCCGGAAAATCAACCCTGCTGGGCCTGCTCGCTGGATTGGATACACCCACATCCGGTAAAGTTCATCTGGATGGTACAGATATTTTTACACTGGATGAAGATAGCCGGGCAGCCTTGCGTGGCAAATTGCTCGGTTTCGTCTTTCAGTCATTTCAATTGCTCCCTGCGTTGACCGCATTGGAAAATGTCATGCTGCCGCTTGAGCTTTCGGGTATCAATGCAGCCGAATCGACTGCGCGGAAACTCTTGCAGCGCGTTGGTCTCGAATCGCGCGTACATCATTACCCCAAACAACTTTCCGGCGGCGAGCAGCAACGTGTGGCGATCGCGCGCGCTTTTGTCACGGATCCCAAATTATTGCTTGCCGACGAACCGACCGGCAATCTGGATTCATCCACCGGCAAGCAGATTATTGAGCTGATGTTCGAACTCAACCGTGAGCATGGTACTACACTGGTGCTGGTGACACACGACGAGAATCTGTCAAAACGTTGTTCGCGGCAGATCCGGTTGGCTGATGGCATGCTGGTGCAATAGTCCGGTACGCTTAGGTGTCACAAGCTCGGCACGCTCAGGTGTCATAAGCTGCCGTCGAGCAGCAGAACGCTGCCGATGGTCGTGATGGCCTCATCGCTGCTGGCGATATCTACCGCAAGCCATTCACGGGTGATTTCGTCATTTTCCAGCCGGGATTGCTGCGCATGCAGTTCGGTTTCGGTCGCTGTTCTTCCGAAAGCCTGCATGTAGAGTGTCTGAATGTAATCGGTGTCGTTCAGCGTATTCAAACCCGCGCGCGTCTGGAACCAGTTCAGAATCACATCGGGACTCACGTTATCGGCCAGGGCTTCGCGTCCCAGCTGCCATTCGTCGATAGTGGCGTCGCGGTTAAAGAACGTCTGGAATAAACGGCCAAGAATGCCTTCCACCCGGTCATGCGCCAGCAGAATATTTTCACCGCTGTCGAATGCAATCATTTCCGCATTGTCGAGCTTGAACATCGCGCCGTCGATAAGCCGCGTGATTTCGATGCTGCCATCGATCTGCGCGAGATGAACATCGTCACGGCTACCCAGCATTCTGAGCACATCGTGTCCGCCGCGGCCATCGATATGTAACGCCAGACCCATTGGCAGATAACCTTGATTGTCGTTATCGTCGCCGAGTATTTCGCGAACAACGTTCAATTGAATGATGCCGGGGTTGCTGTCCATGCCGGCGAGCAGTTCCTCGGGGGGCATGTTCTGGAAATCGGCAGCCTCAGGGAGACTCAGAAAAGCATCGACGATGTCATTGCTGTTCGCGCCGATCCAGTTCTGCACGGCGTTGCCTTCGGTAACGGTCAGGTCGCGTCCGAGCCAGGTTTTCGCCAGATGGTGTGCGGCAGCTTCTGCGATAGAATGTGCGACGCCCAGGCTCGGGCCGGTTTCAAAATGGATGATCTCGATATCGGTCAGCGTGTCCATTTCACCATTGTGATGTGTGAGCGTCAGATGGTCGCCGTTGGCTTCGATTCGGTAATCCGTCAGTGTGCCGGGTTGTATTGCGGTATCAAAACCCAGTCCGCCATTGAGCGCATCGTTCCCGGAGCCGCCTGTCAGACTGTCGTGACCCGTGCCGCCATACACAATATCGTCACCCGCATCACCTGAGATTTGGTCATCACCGCTCAGGCTGCCGATAGTGTCATCGCCCGCGCCACCAAACAGGATGTCATCGCCTGCGCCAAGGATCACCGTCTGTTTTTGTTCGTCGAGTACCACAAAATTATCGCCCGCGCCGCCGACGACGCTGACAGCACCGGTAACGACTGCAAATGCGACGTTATCGAGCTGTATAATTGCGCCGGGCGGAAGTTGGCTGGCATCGATGATCAGTATCAGTTTGCCGCCGCCGGAAAGGGCTGGGCCGGTGATGATAATGGGCAGCCCGGGCACGTAATTGTTGCCTGCCGTCAGTGTCAGGGTTTGTACCGAGACATCCTCCTGTGCCGTCAGTGCGGCAAGGAAATTCCGGCCATGCGCTGTCATTTCCAGTTGTGTGCCGCTGTCAACGGTTGTTACCTGTCCGATACGTTGAATCAAGTTGTTGGTGGCATCCTGTGTATTCATCGGTATGGGCGGGCCGTTGGCGGTAAGGCCGGTGCCGGCCGGCAGGCTGACGATAAGTATCGAATCACCTGAATTATCGGTCAGGACGGGGATGTCTGCGTGTGTCCTATATGGTGTATCCGGATCGTCAATGCGTGTGCTGCTAACAACCGGTACGGTCAGTGTGATCGAGCCATTGGTTTCCGTCTTTGTATGGATGATAATGCCATCGACCGTTTTTATTGCGCCACCGTTATTGCCACCGCCGTTATTACTACCTCCGCCATTGTTACTCCCGCCACCGCCATTGTTGCCACCGCTGCCACCGCCGTTACCGCCACTTCCTCCACTTCCACCGCCACCCGGAGGGGCCGGTATGATCACCGTGATGCCATTGTTTGCGGTATCGGCAATGATCGCATCCGCATCTGCACCGACCGCCCAGTCTTCCGCCGCGGCGAGGTTATACGTCGTCGTGTCACTGGCTGCGCTTCCGTTGGCATTGAGTAGCGCATTGACCGCGGTTTTGTCGGTTGCGCTCAAAGTCAGCGTGAATACGGTCGCCGAGGTAATGTCGACATTGGCAGTATCCGTCAGCGTATAAGTGTTTCCACCTAAGCCGGTTAATGTGAACAGACTGGCATCGATATCATTGTTAGCCCCTGCGAATTTGAGGAAGCCGGTGCCGGTGACTGTCAGTACGCCGCTGTTAGTATTGTATGTTGCGGAAGTGATTGTGGGCACTGCGACATGACTGGCAGTTACGCCGTTCCCGGTTGTATCGGCGACATTGACTGCGGCATCCGCGCCAGCGGCCCAGTCTTCTGCGGCTGACAGATTATAGGTAGTACCCCCGGTGGATGTCGTGCCGTTTTTGTTAACGATCTGGTTAATCGCGGCTTTGTCGGTCGCGCTCAGCGTCAGCATGAATGCTGTGCCGGAGGTGATCTCGACATTGGCGGTATTGGTCAGGGTATAGGTTTCGCCGCTTTCACCAGTCAACGTGAATTTATTGGCGACAATATCATTGGCTACGCCGTTTAATTTGAGGAAATTCGTGCCTGTAACCGCCAGTACGCCGCTGCCTGCATCATACGTTGCGGCGGTGATGGCCGGCGCGGGTATATTGCTGACGGTGATGCCGTTGCTGGTATCTGAAGTATCGCCTGCGGTTGCATTGGTGTTCCAGTCATCGGCTGCGGCCAGATTGTAGCTTGTGCCGCCCGTGGATACCGTGCCGGATTTATTGAGTATCTGGTTGATGGCGGCTTTGTCGGTGGCGCTGAGCGTGACGGTAAATTGCGACAGGCTGTCGCGTTCAACATCGGCGGTATCGGTCAGGGTATAGGTTTCGCCGCTTTCACCGGTAAAAGTCAATCGGGATACGTCGATATCGTCGCCGCTTCCGTTGGCCTGGATGTTGGTGCCGGTAACAACGAGTATCCCGGTTGATGCGTCATAGGTTGCCGAAGTGATTTTCGGATTGCTGGATACCGTGACGGCATTTGTAGCATCGCCGATATCGGCCGCCGTATCTGCGGCTGCCAGCCAGTCATCGGCAGCAGCCAGATTATAGGTTGATCCGCCTGATGATATCGTGCCGAGTTGGTCCAGTAGTGCATCGACATTAGTTTTGTCGGCACCGGCCAGAATGACCGAGAACGATGTGGCTGAGGTGATTTCGACATCGGAAGCACTGGTGAGCGTATACGTTGCATTTGCGACACCACCGATAAAGGTCAGTGTGGAAATATCAATATCGTTGCCGGCGCCCGGTTTCTTGAACAGATGCGTGCCGGTGACAACCAATGTCCCGGTATCCGAATCATAAGTGGCGGAAGTAATGGTGGGTATCTGCACATTGCTGACCGTGATGCCGTTGCCCGCTGTATCGCTGATATCATCGGCTGTCGGTGCGCCGGCCATCCAATTGTCGGCGGCTGCCAGATTGTAAGTGATTGCGCCACCCGATACCGTTCCGTTTTTATTGAGCAGTCCATGAACATTGAGCTGATCGGCAGTGCTCAAAGTCAGTACCGCCGAAGTGGCTGAAGTAATATCGACATCAGCAGTATCGGTCAGGGTATAGCTGCCGCCTTCGCCGGTCAGGGTAAGCAACGATGCGTCAAGATCGTTGGATGCCCCGACCAGACTGACAAAGTTATCGCCGGTAATAACCAATTGACCGGTGCCGATATCATACGTCGCCGAAGTGATCGTGGGCGCAGCATAGTTTGAAACGGTGATGCCGTTGCCAGCCGTGTCGGCTACCACAACGGCGACATCCGCACCGGTCGCCCAGTCTTCTGCAGCTGCCAGGTTGTAGGTGGTGCCATCCGCCGCACTGGCGCCGTTTTTGTTAAGTAAGGCTTTAACGTTGAAGATATCTGCGCCTGACAGGATAATTGTGAATTGCGTGTCAGAATCGATCTCCACATCCGAAGTGCTGGTCAGCGTGTAAGTGGCGCCGCCTTCTCCGGTAAACGTGAATTTGGCAACATTGATGTCATTGGCCGCGCCAGCCTGTTTAAGAAAGCCTGTGCCGGTGACGGTCAGCGTGTTGGTTGAATAATCGTATGTCGCGCTGGTAATCGCGGGAACCGCCACATTCGAAACGGTGATGCCGTTGCCCGTGGTATCGGCCACGACAACGGCGGCATCCGCACCGGCTGCCCAGTCTTCCGCCGCAGCAAGATTGTAGGTTGTGGCGTCGGTGGAAGCGGTGCCGTTTTTGTTAACGATCTGGTTAATCGCGGCTTTGTCGGTCGCGCTCAGCGTCAGCGTGAATGCCGTGCCGGATGTGATTTCCACATTGGCGGTATTGGTCAGGGTATATGTACTGCCGCCCTCGCCGGTAAATGTGAATTTGTTGGCGACGACATCATTCGTCACGCCGCCCAATCGAAGGAAATTCGTGCCTGTGACGACCAGCGCGCCACTGTTCGCATCATAAGTTGCGCTGGTAATCGCGGGAACCGCCACGTTCGAAACGGTGATGCCGTTGCCCGTGGTATCAGCCACGACAACGGCGGCATCCGCACCGGCCATCCAGTCTTCAGCCGCTGCCAGATTGTAGGTGGTGCCACTGGTGGAAGCGGTGCCGTTTTTGTTGACGATCTGATTAACCGCGGCCCTGTCTGTCGCGCTGAGCATGATTGTGAATGACGTACCGGACGTGATCTCGACATTGGCGGTGTTGGTCAGGCTATAGGTTGCGCCGCCTTCGCCGGTAAATGTGAATTTGTCGGCGACGACATCATTCGTCGCGCCGTTCAATTGAAGGAAATTCGTGCCTGTGACAACCAGTGCGCCGCTGCTTGCATCGTATGTTGCGCTGGTAATCGCGGGAACCGCCACGTTCGAAACAGTAATGCCGTTGCCAGTGGTATCGGCCACGACAACGGCGGCATCCGCACCGGCTGCCCAGTCTTCCGCGGCTGCCAGATTGTAGGTGGAGCCACTGGTGGAAGCGGTGCCGTTTTTGTTGACGATCGGATTGATTGCGGCCCGGTCCGTGGCGCTTAACGTGATTGTGAATGCCGTGCCGGACGTGATTTCAACATTGGCGGTGTTGGTCAAGGTATAGGTTGCGCCGCCTTCGCCGGTCAACGTGAATTTGTTGGCGACGATATCATTCGTCGCACCGTTCAACTGAAGGAAATTCGTGCCCGTAACCACCAGCGCGCCGCTGTTCGCGTCATACGTTGCACTGGTAATCGTCGGTACAGCGACATTCGAAACGGTGATGCCGTTGCCGATTAAATCGGAGATATTCGTATCGCCAATAATCGTATTCCAGTCATCGGCCGCAGCGAGATTGTAGGTGGTGCCACTGGTGGAAGTAGTGCCGTTTTTGTTGACGATCGGGTTGATAGCGGCCCTGTCCGTGGCGCTTAACGTGATGGAGAAACTTGTGCCGTCTGTGATCTCGACATTGGCGGTGTCGATCAGGGTATAAGTGCTGCCGCCTTCGCCGGTAAACGTGAATTTACTGGCGGTAATGTCGTTGGTTGCGCCGTTGGCTTTCACCAGATGAGTGCCGGTGACTGTCAGCACACCTGTGCTGGCGTTGTATGTTGCGGATGTGATGGTCGGTATCTGCACGTTGCTGACGGTAATACTGTTGCCGGTTGTATCGGCGTTACCCGCTTGTGCGGGATTCCAATCCGCGGCAGCTGCGATATTGTAGGTGGTTGCGCCGACGGATGAGGTGCCGTTTTTGTTCAGTAATCCCGCTACGTTAATCTGGTCGTCAGCATTCAGTACGACAGTAAATTGCGTCGCCGAATCGATTTCGACATCGGTGGAAGTGAGTGTGTACGTGGCACCGCCTTCACCGGTCAGCGTCAGTTTGGAAACAACGATATCATTGGCTGCACCGCCGATGGCCATCATGTTGGTTCCGGTTACCACCAGTGTGTTGGTGCTGGCGTCATAAGTCGCGGAGGTGATTGCTGGTCCGGTTACAGCGGCTCCATAGGTCCAGTCTTCCAAACCAAAACCTACATCAGTTCCAGATATTTCAATGGTGTCAATGTTTTGGAAACCGGCATCAGAAGAGCCTAAAAATGTATTTGTGATTAAGAAGTCTCCTGTTAGAAGATGACTAATATCACCCGTAACTTTAACGCCGTCACGCCAACCACTGACTGTATACGTGTCTCCAAGATTGAACTGATCTCTAATGGTTAAGGAAGTTAAACTGAACTCTGTCCCATCTGTTTTGGCAATAGTAAATATGGTGGTTCCGGTTGTGCCACCCAACTCCAACTGAGGATCACCGCCATAAACCATTTCTCTCAGGTCGCTGGATATCCACGCTGGATCGTTTATCGTATAAGTGAAGCTATTGAATGTGAAAGATGGTGCACGATGAGTGTCATTTATAAAACCAATAAAATCTTCTAATACAAGAACATGTGTGTAGTTATCAATAATTTTTTCCCAAAAAGGAAATTCTGTTTTGATTGAATCGTTTCGGTAGTCTAGATTCCAATTTCCACCCTGTTCGCTATTTCCTGTCAGACTGCTTGATGCGGCGATGTTGGCTCCGGTGATATCCGCCAGTTGTCGGATAAAGTATTCACCTGTGACACCTTTTCCGACATTGCAGCCATAAATCAGGATTTCGGCGCCCTGTTTGAGACTGGTTTGCCAGGAAAACAGATCGTGCCGATATTGGTTGAGTGTGGCTGTGGATAATAGGCTGTTTCCCAGTATCAGACAGCCCGCATTTCCATGTGACACAATATGAATCGCTTCCAGGTTTGTGTACTGCCGCAGAACTTCGCTGAGTTGAGTGATGCCGTCACTTTGACAATCCAGGAGATGAACGGCGACTTCCGGCCGGGCGCTGTCTGTCAGAATTTGATAGTCTTCAATGCCTTGATCAATGAAAAGTACTTCCCGTGCACTCGGTTGCTTGCCGGAAGCTGGTTGTCGTGTTGTATGATCTGCTTGGATGTCGGTTGATGGCATTGCTATACTCCCTTTTGTCTAAGATAACAGAATATCCCGCAGGATCATGTGGTTGAAGAATTCTAAGGTGTCATGCTGGCTTGTTCTTTGAGTGTGATGTAGCGTTGGATCATGGCTTCCATTTCAAGGGATAAGTTGATAAATTGGCATCCGGCCCGTTTGCATGTTTTACCGTTTTTAAGTGTCATTTCGTGTGTGTTTTTTACCTGAACGGTTGAGATGATGCATCCGATTTCAGGCAAATTGATCTGGCAATTGTGATAGATCATTCCAGGCTCAAAGCTGATGACCGGGTGGTGATCAATAACGCCGATGCCGCCACAGCTGATATCGATTAATGTGATTTCGGCCTTGACTGACACATCTTGATCCGGAAGTGGGACCACGCATTTAATCGGTGCGATAATCGGCGTAGGTATACGGAAATGATTTCTTCTCTGAATGCGGATCAGGGAATCGGGCAATTTGACTGCAAAGACATGCCGGTCTTCGAATAATGTTTCTCTAATCCGGTTGGATGTGAATTCTATTTTGACCCGGTCCAGCGATGTGATGAAGGTTAAATCAGTTGAGGTTAACGCCAGTTGATTGAGTTTCTGATCATTCCCGCTGTCGATCAGTAGCTCATCCGTTTTGTCATTGATATGCAGAATGGATGTCAGAATAAAATGATTGTTGCTGTTAAAGTAGAGTGTGATCAGCATGTTTTTCTGCATTATTTTTCGCAAAATGTAGAGCATGTCAATCTTACGATTAATGCGGAAATTTTCTATTTCTTCAGGTGTAAGAGGCGTCAAATTAGTCAATTTTGCGATAATCCAGATGCGTCAACAATAATGTGTTCCGGCTTGATTGATTTTAGATCGAGTGGGTCATTTACCTCAGGATTTTTTTGATCCGGATCGTGATCCGATTTTATTCAAACCTTGTTCCAAATGGTATAACCAGGCCAGCAATTCTGCAACGGCAACATATAATTGCGGAGGAATACGGTCGTCAAGATCAACCTGCATCAGTAGCGCTACAAGCTCACTGGATTCATGAACGTAAACGCCGGATTCTTTTGCACGCCGTATAATTTCCTGAGCGATCAGGCCGCGTCCTTTCGCCACTATTTTGGGCGCAATTTGACCCTCCCGATAGGCAAGTGCGACGGCCTCTGGTCTGGCATCTTCCTCATTCATTTTGCTGTAGTGCAAATGAAGTAACCGGCAAACCCGCCGTTTGCAGGTTTGTTTTTAACGCAGTCTGGCTGTCGGCCAACAGTTGCCGCGTTTCAGGATTATCCGCGCTCAGCTTGATCTGTATATCCTGCGCATTCAATGTCATGGTGGCCGTGATTTTTCCAAGTTCCGGCAGCGTCAGTGTCAGCGTAGTTTTCCATCGTGTTGCCGGGTCTGAGGTATCGGCGTCGTTTTGGTGCGCGTCTTCGCAGATCGTCCATTTCATGTGCTGACCGTCCCAGATTTCTCCATGCCATATGATGCGGCCTGTCTCAAGCGTCATTAATTGCTGCTGAATCAGCGACAGATTCTGCGCGCCGACAGACAGCGCGGCGGATGTCGAGCTGGGTGCAGGTTGTGGTTCAGTTGATGTTATCAATTTGTTCTGAGGCTCAAGCTGTAATTTTTCCAGTGAATTTTTACCATTGATCCATTTGGACAAATGTGACTCATAGAATAATCCACTTTGATAAATTGCTTGTTGTAATAAAACGGGGAAATCCTGCTTATTCATGAGCAGGCCAGCGACGATGGGGGTTGCGATGAGGGGTGTTGTAGCGGGAGAACGCGCAGTCAGTTTCCCGGTATCATGGATCAATATGTCAATCAATCGTCCTGCCGGGCTTATGGATGCATTGCCTTTCAGATTAACCTGGCTTTCGGTTTGCAGCGCGAATTTCAGCCGGGGGGTATGGGATAGAAAAATGAGCGCCAGTTTGTCACCCGGTTTGACATGCTCAGGCAACTGCATTTGAACAGGTTTGTTCGATATGAGGACGTTAAAATTGCCGTTAGGCAGGCGCTTATCAACGAGGGCCTGGTATTTTTCACCCAGAACAAATTCATGTTGCGTGTTGCCAGGATTAGCAACACCATTGACCAGTGCTACGGAAGCAACAGGCTTAACAGGAGTAATGGCCTTTGCTTGCTGCTGTGAAACTAGATCGGTTTTTACAATTGTCGGTATCACAGTATTTCATTTAACGCTGTGCCGTTACAAACGTATATACGCTAAAAATGCGGCACAGGTTATTCGCCGTAAAAGATTAAAGGTAGGCATTGTCGGACTGATATGCCTGTTGTAAATTGCGTTTACAATTGTCGGTGTTAATTATCTCCTGTAATTTGGCCATCCAGGGCTCTGTAATCGATCTGATCTGCGCATCATCATGCAGTACCTGATGAATAATTTTTATTTTTTTTTGCTGAAGCTCCTGGCTTAGCGTGAACTCCGTTTCATTTTCAACCAGTTTATGCGTGAGCGCGCGACACTGTTTTTCCAGATCGATTAAAGTGTCCCATTCGTTTTTTTGTGCTGCATCCAGCATTTTGTTTGTAGTGGCGAGAATTTCCTCGTATATGCTGATAATTTGTATGCTGTCCATTCGTGCGAAACCTTTTTTTAGGAAAATATATCAGGCAACGGCTTTGGTCGTGGCGTTGATTTCCGGTGAATTTTCGATGGTTTTCCATGCGCCGCATAATTCGCCGAGCAACCGGCCAACTTCATCAATGATTTCCATATCATTTTTAAGGTTTGCAATGAGAAGGCGATTGGTCATATAGTCGTAGAGTGCCAGAAGATGCTGCGCCAATTCACCGCCGGCATGCATGTCAAGACTTGCTTTGAGGCCATGGTCAATAATCATGATTGCTTTGGATAACATTTCCCCTTTTTTTGCAATTTCATGATGTCTGATATGCAGTTTTGCTTTGGCAAGTGCTTCCATCGCACCTTCAAACAGCATCAAAATGAGCCTGTGCGGATTTGCCGCTTCTATGCCTGTTTCTACGCCAACACGTTGATAAGTGGAAATAGGATTATTCATTGTTGCATACATTAGGTTGCTCCTTTCAGAAGGTCTGTTAATGCGGATTGTTTTATGAATTACGATTTATTTAACGCAGCTATGTTGGATAGCTGCTGTTGTAAAAAGCTGCTGGTTTGCGTCATGCCGGCAATCAGTGTATCCAATGCGGTGAATTGGGCACGATACCGTTTTTCGATGTCTTCGAGACGCTGTGCGAATGCTTCGCGTTGTTTGCCGATGTCTTTTATCGATGCATTGATGCCGTCCATGCGTCCATCTAGCAGGCCATCATTCTGCAGCATGCCTTCGATGATCCGGTCCAGCCTGCCGGCGAAGCCAAGCGTAGGTGATGGTGTGGAAGCAGGTTGGTTGGTAAAAAACGCGGCGATGTTTTTGGCCGGGTCATTCAATACCGCATTTAATTTCCCACTGTCCAGTTGTAAAGTGCCGTCCTTCTGGAAACTGATACCGATCTGGGAAAGTGAGTTCAATCCACCCGTTGCGTCCGGCAGGAAAGCATTCAGCGCCCCGCGCAGTTGCGTCTGTACAGCACGTATCGTAGAATCGCCGGTCAGTATGGATGCCTGTTGGTTTGTGGAATCGTATTTGGACAGGTCGGAAATGGTTTTTGCCAGTTCATTGTACGCCTTGACAAAAGTTTCCACGCCAGTCTGCACTTTTGAATGATCCCGTGCAACGGTCAGCGTAGTCGTAGTGCCCGGTGCCGCCTTAAGCAGATTGAATGTAACGCCGCCCAGTGCATCGGAAATCGTGTTTGACGGCTTACTGATGCTAATGCCGTCGATTACTATCGTGGCATTCTGAGCGGCGACCGTTTCGGTCATATTGGCGGTGCCGCCTGTCGAGGCATCATAGGCAAGCTGAGACAGTCCCGTGGTGTCCGTATGATTCCCGTCGCTGTCGTCGACTGTAATTTTCAGCGCATGATTTAAACCTGTATCCTTTGAAGCAATCACGAGCCGGTTTCCCGTACCGTCATTGACGATACTTGCGGTAACGCCGGCATCAGCCTGATTGATCGCGTCGCGGATGTCGCCTAAAGAGGACTGGCCCGGTTCAATGGTAATGGTCTTGGCCGGTTTTTCAGTCTGGCTGGTGAAAGAACCATCGTCGTTATACGTGCCAAATTCGATGGTCAGTGTTCCGCTGCCGATAGCCGTATCGGTCGAGGCATAGGCGTCGGACTTGATTTTCTGTGCCTGAGCAAGTGTCTGCACTTCAATCTGGTAATTACCCACGGCCGCACTGGACAAAGCGCTGGCGGTGACGATGTCCGAATTGGCGGTGGTAGCCTTGATACCATTAAACACTGACGCATTGGTCAATGTTTTGACGCTGCTCTGAAAGGACGATAAAGCCCCTTTAAGGCTGCCGTAAGCCGATATCTTTGCCTGCTGTCCCGCTTCCTTGTTGTTGAGCAGCAGCAGCGGGCGCTGTTCGAATGTCATCAGCTGGCCAACAATGGCATTGATGTCCAGGCCTGAGCCGAGTCCGGGTGAAGAGAGCATGGTGATGTCCTTTTCGTAATGAGAGGGTTCTGCGGCGCTTAAGTCTGACTAAGCCTGATCGTTAAACAATAATCCTTTGATTTCTCCGAGTGCCCGGGCGATATCGATCGCCTCTTCCGAAGGAATCTGGCGTATGACTTCCTGGGTTTGCGTATCCATGATCTTGATAACGGTCTTGCCCGTATCTTCATCAATGGAGAATTTCAGGTTTTGTGTCAGTGTATGCGTGAACTGCTGAATTTGATCGACAGCATCCTGAATCTGTTCCGGTTTAATGGTTTCTGTCTCGGTTTTTTGCGGCATGGCAATCGCCGCATCCGGTTTGTCCGGTGTTTTTACGGCCGGGTTATCGGCAAGGGGCGGCGGTGTTACAAGATCATGGATAGTTGCTGAATTGATCATCATGTTCAATCTCCTGGTGCATAAGAGCTTGCGGAGAAGCCTGGGAAAACCAGCAGCTTCTCCGCACGGTTATGATTTCTTATGCGATAGCTTATCTCAACAAGGACAATACATTGTTAGGCAATGAATTAGCCTGGGCAAGCATCGCAACGCCAGCCTGCTGCAGAATTTGTGCCCGTGTCATTGAGGCCGTTTCCGCTGCAAAATCAGCATCACGTATCCGGCTGCGCGAAGCGGACAGATTCTCGGAGGTCGTTTGCAGGTTGCTGATCGTGCTTTCCAACCGGTTCTGCAGCGCACCGAAACGAGCACGCTGATCATTGACCGCGGTCAATGCTGAATCAACAATGGATAATGTCCGGTTAGCGGCTTCAGCAGTTGTGATGTCGATGGCGTTGGTAGCTTGCAGTTGCGCGCCGTATGTGCCTTGTGCTGCTGTGCCCGGGGTACCGGCATCCTGGAATACGTCATCGACAGCGGTGGTTACCGTGAAGGATTTGGCGGAGTCGAGTGCCACCTTGCCTGTCAACCAGGCGCCATTGCCATTGGTCCAGACACCGGTAGTGGTATCAAGGCTTCCACCGGTCAGATCAAGAGCCAGACTGGATGCCGTATTGGTATCACCATCGAGCACGGAGATATCGTCAACCTGGATATTTAATGCAGCACCGGTATTGTCATAGGAATTGTTCAGGATACGGAGATCTTCGCCATTGGTATTGGTCAGTTTGAGCGCCCAGTAACCATCCTCAGTCAAGACTGCTTCTGCGGTGAAACCGGTTTTGGCGGCGGCATCGTTGAAGGCCTGCACCGCTGTGCTCAGGTAACTGCCGGAATCGACATCAGCTTGATCGTCCGCGCCACCGGTTTTGAATGAAATCGTCGTGAATTTTGGATCAACCGAATTGCCATTGGTTGGGTCGGAGTAATCGGTCGAGATGGCGAACGAGTAAGTGGTGTTTTGTTGGAAACCAACACCTGCACCTGTATCCGCGCCCAGTACAACTTCAGTGATGGCGGTAGCGTTCACGCCGCTGCCGGTACGGTTGATCGCCGCTGCGATTTCGCCCGCGCTGGCACCTGCCCGGTAGAAGACATCAAAATTACCCGACCCGGTTGAAATCCGGAAATCTCCGGCAGCCGCCGCGCCGTTGATACCGGATGCATCACCGATATCGCCACTCAGTAGAACCGAGTTGCCCACTGCATCGCTGTTGGTGCCGATCGTTCCTGCAACGAGGTCGCCCACACCACCCGGTGTAAAGGCGGCAAGCCCGCCGATACGGTAGTTACCAAAGGCGTTGGTTTGGAAATTACCTGACGCGGCGGAAATCGTCTGGTTAGCATTAGCGCCCACCTGGAAGTTAATGGTGCTGAATGAGCCGTCAAGCAGGTTCATACCGTTGAACTGAGTTTGCGTGGATACGCGCTGAATTTCTGCGGTGAGCTGGGTAACCTCTGCCTGCAGTGCTGCGCGGTCGTTGGCGGTATTGGTCGCATTGGCGGCCTGAATGGAGAGTTCACGGATCCGTTGCAGGTTGTCGCTGATCTGGGTCAACGCACCTTCCGCAGTCTGTGAAAGAGAAATACCGTCGCTGGCGTTCCGTGCGGCTTGATTGAGACCACGGATTTGTGACGTCATTCTTTCAGAAATGGCCAAGCCTGCCGCATCGTCTTTAGCACTGTTAATCCTGAGACCGGAAGATAACCGCTCTAAAGATGTATTGAGTGAAGTTTGCGACGCATTCAGATTGCGTTGAGCAGTCAGTGATGGAATATTTGAATTGATGATTTGTGGCATTTGAGTTCTCCTGTTTTGAAAACAATTTCTTTATCCAAACAATAGTAACTGTTTAGCTCTGTGGTTTGAGAGGGTTAGTGACCATCGTTAGTAGCTGTAATCGGTCAGCTTTTTAGAAAGTTGAGATTTTATTTTTGGGAGGGATTACAACCGCAAATTGGAAATTTATTAAACGGTATCGACAATTGCATTGGCTTTCAAAAGGGCAAGCCAAACGCTGTGGGCGTTAATTAAATTTACTGTCGTATGTTTAATTAATTGTTTTTCTCGCGCAAAGATGTTTAACTAAGAGACCTCATCAATTAAATATAAGGTCGCAAATTTAATTAGTGAGGTTCGTTAATTAAAGATCAGAAATACGGCTATGAAGAAGGTCAGAGAAACAGGTGAGTTTGTATCCAGCTCGGTAGCAGATGAAAAATATCTGGCCTTTGTTCCGGCTGCGCTGCCTCCAAAGCCTTCTCTGGATATGGGGCAGCTTGGCAGTTTGCTGGCCTCCGCCAGTGTTGCTCTTGGGCGTCTGGATGGTTTGGCCGGATTTCTGCCAGATATCGGATTGTTTATTTACATGTATATCCGGAAAGAAGCGCTGTTGTCTTCACAGATTGAAGGGACTCAATCGAGCTTTTCCGATCTTCTGATTCATGAAAACAAAGCGGCTCCCGGCGCGCCTTCCGAAGAGGATGTTCAGGATGTTTCCAATTACATTGCGGCGCTGAATCATGGCTTGGAGCGTATGCGTGGCGGATTTCCGTTATCCTTACGTCTGATCCGGGAAGTTCATGAAATATTGTTATCAAAAGGACGTGGCGCTACCAAAATGCCAGGCGAATTTCGCCGGTCGCAAAACTGGATCGGCGGCCCACGCCTATCAAAAGCCCGGTTTGTTCCACCTCCACCGGAACGGCTGGAAGAATGCCTTGGTGCTTTCGAGAAATTCCTTCATGCAGATGATGATGGTTTACCTGTTCTCATCCGTGCCGCGCTGGCCCATGTGCAGTTTGAAACCATTCATCCGTTTCTGGATGGTAATGGCCGTGTTGGGCGATTGCTCATTACGTTGCTTCTGTGTGCCGATGGTGTTCTGAAAGAGCCGATTCTTTACCTCTCGCTCTGGTTCAAGACTCGGCGGGACGAGTATTACGATCAGCTGCAATACATCCGCGATAGCGGGGATTGGGAAGAATGGGTCAGTTTTTTTCTGCGTGGCGTCATCGAAACTGCCGATCAGGGCGTAGCCACGGCCAGGCGCATTCTTGACTTGTTTGATGCTGACCAGCATCGGGTTGAAACAGCGCTCGGCAAAGCTGCACCGTCGGCACTGAAGATACTTGCGTATATGCGTAGGAAACCGGTTATTGCGCCGAAAGATCTGGCCGTACCACTGAGTTTGACCATGCCTACCGTCAATATCGCCCTCCAGCATTTGGAGAACGCCGGAATTGTGCAGGAAATAACCGGCCGCCAACGCGACCGGTTATTTGCGTACAAGTCTTATCTCGCTATTCTGGAAGAAGGTGCGGAGCCATTGGCGTAGATACATATGCCGTAATAGCTAAGCTCGTAACGTATTCTTCCATTGCAGGTTGCTAAATACACGTTGCTGAATGCCAACCACCAAACGCTTCAATCAGAAATCAATTTGTAAACGTGTCATGAAGGCGGTGATATTGGCATCATTGAATCCCTGGCTGCGATGATTAGCGACTGCATCTCCCGCTGCATTGTAATTGACCACATTACTGGTGTTTATATTTAAAACGTGAATCAGATTGGTCATTAAGCGGATATGTGAGTGGGGGTACCAGTTTAATGCGAACCTGATCATGTTGGCTTCACCACCACGGATAACGCCATTATTCATGTTCAGATAATCGTAGCCGACTGCAAATTCCCATGCGCCCCAGCCGGGTCCTTTCCAATGAAAGTTACGGTTAGGCGTAATGCGATTCCATGCGCCGTTTCTGACATGATATTCGCGGGATTCTCCAGTCAGAAAATAACTGATATACCCGTAATAGCCGGTCAGATGTTCGCCGGAATAGCCGAGGCCATTGATGTTCGTGCGTAAAAATTCTGCCTGTGCTGAGAATGGCCCGTAAACCAGCGCGCCTTCCGCGCCAAAGCGATCATAGCTGTCTATGCGGCGTGAACCTGGGCCGCCATCGGGGCCGGAGGTGAGATTGCCGGTGTGCAGGATGTTTGTGCGGTCAACGTTGGTGCCCAGAAACCCAACAAAAGACATGCCGCCTGAATTCTGCCCGGGCGTCGATTGCACCTGTGAAAAACTGCCATCGGCACGGTATTGATTATTGACTGTCGTGTGTCCTGCGGAGACACCGATATGTAGGTATTTTGTGTCGTCAATCATCCAGGGCCTGCCCGTAATCCGTCCCATTCCCTGCCAGCCGATATCACCTGACCCATTATTCCGGCTCTGGTTACCATTTGAGTTAACCGAAGAAACCGATTGTCCAAAGCCACCGACAGGCTCCGTTTGGAAAGCGATGCCAAATTGCCAGCGTGGCACGGCATAATTCAGACCGATACCTGTTTTGTAGGTATTCGGGTTGTCCACGAATGTATTGACAGACATATGGCGTTCTATGAATGTATAGAAACGGTTGCTGGTGGCCTCTTCCAGACTGAAGGGTTCTTTAAATGAACCGATTTTTATCGAGAGTGGGTTATCAAAATTGTAGCGGACAAAAGCATCGGTAATGCCGGCTGCCACTGTTCCCGCGCCACGGCTGAAATCATATTCAAATTTGTAATCCCAGTTTTTGAGAAAAGTGCCTTCAACCCCTAAACGTGCGCGGCGGATCGTTGCGCCGTTGTTCAGCTCATAAGGCAGGTCTGTCCCGGTTGCCGGTAAAACTTCATTAATCAGATTCGATTGAGAATCGATTTGAATCCGCCCATCGATCGACGCGGTAAAATTACCGTCATTGGATTCATAGTGCAGTCCCGGTATCGGTTTCATCTTGCCTGGATTAGCCGTTTTGAGCTTTTCTTCAAGCGCTTCGATTTGGCCGGATTTCAATTCGAGTTCTTTGTGGATTGCTTGTATCGTTTCAGCATCTACGCTGGTTGCCGGTATGTATTGTGGTGATCTCAGTCCCGCAGATTCTTCTCTTGCGGCGGCATCATCAGCCCTGACATAAGAACCCATATGCGTCCGGCCGGGTCCCGGCTCCGCATAAATTTGTTTTGTCACGGTATCGACGTATAAATCCAGGGCATTGGCACAGGATATGGCGCCCAGATTGAATAAAGCGGTGAGGGTAAAAATTCTTGTTAACGATTTCATGGTCACTATTTATTTTTATCAGGTTTAAAGATGAACTAAGTCAGTGCCACGTCTTTATACGCTCCAAATATTGCGTTTTTATTACACCGTTAAGGTGTAATAATTCTGTAAAATATGGACTGGATCGTCTGGTGGGGTGTGTTTGTGCTTGTATCTGTGCTTGTATCTGTGCTTGTATCTGTATCGGGTATCTGTGTGGTCTGCGCCTTGTGATATTGAAAGTGTTCGAACAATTTCAAGTGGTTTCAGGCGATTGTTATACGGCCATCTGCAGTTTCTGATAAAAAAATATGTTGATTAAACTAACCCTGTTGCTTGCTATTCCTGTTGCGGTCTCGTTTTATTACAGTACCGAACGCGATATTTTCTGGCTATGTCTGTCTATTGCCGCGCTGGTCATCATTCTGCATGTTCTGATCAGTCATGTTGAGCGCATCGCAAACAAGTTTGTGCGGCGGATTCTGGGTTTTTTTCTGATTCTTCCTCTGGCCTTTTTTGAACTGAGCCGGGCTGCGTCGTTTTATTTCCAGGGAGAAAGCTTTAACGAGCGCTTCTTTTTCCATTTCAACTGGAACAGTATTGCGGCAGCCGGGAGCGCTTATCTGCCGGTTATCGGCGCGGTGCTGGTTTATCTTGCAAGCATTGCAGTCTTGTGCTGGGTATGGCCGGGTGGTCGTGATGGTAATCACAATCGCAACAAAAATTTTCCGATCACCGTTCAGCTGTTTTTTCTCGCATTGGCCCTGTTTGTTCTGGAACCCGATATTTCAAAATTCAGTGCCCGGCAAATACAGGTCATGCTGAATGCGGATAAAAACCTGATGATTGACTCTATAGCGTGGCGCGAACTGGCATTGAATCCGGATGCTTTATCGGCGGCGATAGGCGCTGTTGTTCCCGGAAAAAATGTGTTGCTGATTTATCTGGAAAGCCTTGAAGAAATCTATACGGATGAACGGATTTTTCCTGACCTTACTCCGCATCTGAACAGGTTCAAACAATCCGGTCTCACATTCCGGTACATGCGACAGAGTGAAGGCACCGGATGGACTGTCGCAGGTATGGTGGCATCACAATGCGGTACGCCATTGCTTTCCCGTTATGCAGAGGGTAATGATATTTTACAAAGCGGATTTTTAAATCAGGCGGTTTGTCTGGGTGATATTCTGAAGCAGGCGGGCTATTATCAGGTTTACTTGGGGGGCGCCTCAACGCAATTTGCCGGTAAGGGCGAATTTCTTGCCACGCATGGTTATGATGAAGTGCTCGGAAGTGCAGAACTCTCCGGGCAACTGGAAGACAGTACCTATGTGTCAGGATGGGGGTTGTATGACGATTCGCTATTTGCCATCGCCGAGGAAAGATTTAAAGGGCTGGCGCAATCGCATCAGCCATTCAACCTGACGTTGCTGACGCTGGATACGCACCACCCGGATGGCCATGCCTCAAAAAGCTGTCCGAAGTACGGATTTTATGAAAATACCATGCTGGACGCCGTGCATTGTACCGATTTTCTGCTCAACCGGTTTCTGGAATCCATTCGTCAGCATCCGGCCTGGGACAATACACTGGTCGTTCTTCTCAGCGATCATCTGGCGATGCGGAATGTGGCGCAGAGATATTATCCAGACGACTATGAGCGGCAGCTTTTGTTCGTGATTCTGAATGCCGGAATTCAGGGAGAAATGGCAATCTCCGGCACGCATATGGATGTTGCGCCGACCGTGCTGGATTTGATGGATGTCCGGTATGAACGTGCGTTTCTGGCCGGACAGAATCTGCTGAAAGCAGACCAGGGTGTTTCGGCGGATATCGTTTCTTCCAAAGACCGGCTGGATGCGCTGAGATACCTCAACAGACAGGTGTTAACCGATACGGAAAATGATTTTTGTTCAAATGATGATCTCCTGACCATTCAGGACAATACCATTAAGGTTGGTAACCGTGCGATTACGATGAATCTTGCCGGATATCCGCTGGCGCCGGAAATGCTGGGATCCAACTATGGTATATTGGCCGTTTTTGGCGACCGGGGGCAGATTGAAAGTACAGTAACCTTCAATCTTGAGAATCTGAGTCATGTCATCTACCAGCATGGTACAGCACCCTTGTTATTCATTGCCAGATCGGACTATTTGCCGCAACCATTGAAAACCGCTATGACGCCGCATGAAGACATCGCCGTATTCTGGAAAAATGCTCAGGGAGAGATGCGTTACCTGGGGGGCGGCAGCGATCCGGAACGCCTGAGAATCAGGCATCCTGGATGTTCCAGTCTGTTTCCGGAAGTCGGGCAGAAAATTGCGGAACGCAGCACTATTTTTGACTTGCAGAAGCTATGCCGGGTGAATGCGTTTGAGAAAAATTATATTGACCCAAATACAGGCGCGATACATTTAAACCGGATTGCGCATGAAAACACCTGGTACCGGGTTGTATTATCGCGGATCGACACAGACCGGTACGGTATTGCCGATCTGGCGATGCAAGGCGAAATGATTCCGGATTCTGAGTCCGGAAATTGCCATGCTTATTTCGGTAATGCCGAATTGATTATTCCGGCTTTGAAATCGGAAGAACAGACACATGCTGTGAAAATGCAGCTGATTCCGGGTGCGGATATGCGATTCAGAATCGTTGAAAAAGTGAGTTTGCAGTGAACATGAAGAAAACAATGAGAAAGCAATGCTGCCTATACGGTGTAATTTTTTACAGGGATAAAATAGGGGAATAATATGACACACAACCCGGAACATCATGTTTCCCTGCCCGAAGGACAGCCTGTGCTGCGCATGGTGCCGATGCCTGCGGATACCAATTATGCCGGTGATATTTTTGGCGGCTGGATCATGGCGCAGGTGGATATGGCCGGCAGTATCCCGGCGATTCGCCGGTCGCGCGGGCGCGTCGTTACGGTGGCGGTGAATTCTTTTGTATTCCGGCAGCCTGTGCTGGTGGGTGATCTGGTGAGTTTTTATGCGGAAATTATCCGGGTGGGCCGCACGTCGATCATCGTCGATGTATCGGTATACGCTCAGCGCGGCGTGCGTGAAGGCGGTGAAGAGATTTGTATCAAAGTGACCGAGGCCGAGTTGACCTATGTGGCCATCGATGACAACCGGCGGCCGAGGGCCGTGCCGGGTGTCTGAACGGATTGTTAATCCTAACTGTAAATCATGAAGATCGACTCTAAAATTCTCGTTTTGCATGATGACATGCGCCACTGGCGCAGACAAATACACCAATATCCGGAAACCGCCTTTGAAGAAACCACAACAGCCCGGCTGATTGTCGACGTATTGCAGCAGGCAGGTATTACGGTGCATCAGGGGCTGGCCGGAACCGGCGTGGTCGGCGTTCTGCACCGTGGCAGCGGTACCGACAGTCTGGCCTTGCGTGCTGATATGGATGCCCTGCTTATTCAGGAGCAGAACCAGTTTGCGCATGCCTCCCGCCATCACGGCAAAATGCATGCCTGCGGTCATGACGGACACTGCGCCATGTTACTGGGCGCGGCCCGTTATCTGGCCGCCCACGGTCGTTTTAACGGAATGGTTTATTTTATTTTTCAACCGGCGGAAGAGGGCCGGGCAGGCGCGCATCAAATGATCAGCGAAGGCTTGTTTGAACATTTTCCGGCGCAGCGGGTATTCGGCATGCATAATTTTCCGGATTTTCCTGTAGGTCATTTTGCCGTGAAAACCGGACCCATGATGGCGTCGTTCGATTGCTTTGAAATCACCTTCAACGGTCAGGCCACCCATGCCGCAATGCCGCATCTGGGTAACGATGTGTTGGTTGCAGCGGCGCATCTCGTGACGCAGTTGCAAACCATCGTCAGCCGCCGGATTGATCCCGCCGATCCCGTGGTGGTCAGCGTCACGCAGATTCATGGTGGTAATACCTGGAATGCACTGCCGGCCTCTGCCGTGGTGCGTGGCACATTCCGCTGCTTTAAGGATATCGTGCGTGCGCAGCTGGAACACAGCATCAGCCATCTTGTTCAGGCGGTCGCAAACAGTTTCAATATTCATGCGGATATCCGCTTTAATCCCGAGAATCCCGGCTATCCGGTTACGACCAACAGCCCGGATGAAACCGCCAGCGCAATTCAGGCCGCAATTGCAGTTGCCGGTGAGCACTGTGTGGATACAACGCCGACACCGAGCATGGGCGCTGAAGATTTTGCGTTTATGCTGCAACAGAAGCCCGGCTGTTATATCTGGATCGGCAACGGCAGTTCGGATGGCAATTGTCTGTTGCATAATCCGCATTACGATTTCAATGACGACATTTTGCCGCTCGGCGCTGCCTATTGGGCCAGACTGGTAGAGAACGAGTTACCGGCATAGGTTTCCCTGAATTTTAGAATGACGCGGAATATTCAGGATCTGCAATTTTGCTTACCCATCTGTTATGGACGAACATCTTGAAATAGAAATCGAATCACTGAACCCCGATGGCAGAGGTATCGGGCAGCGTGACGACAGGAAAGCTTATATCGCCGGTGCTTTGCCGGGAGAACGGGTGCGTTATGCACCCGTAAAATCGAGACATCGCCGTGAAGTCGGTCGAATGGAAGCACTGTTGCGTTCCAGCCCGCAGCGGGTAACGCCAAAGTGCCCTCACTTCGGTTTTTTTCAGGGCGCGTGCGGCGGTTGCAGTTTGCAGCATCTGGACGCAGCCGCGCAATTAACCGTCAAACAGCAGGTGTTGGAAGAACTGCTGTGGCAAACCGCCGGAATCCGCCCCCAGACACTGTTGCCGCCCATCGATGGCCCAATCTGGGGCTACCGTCACCGCGCGCGGCTGTCGGTACGTCATGTCCGGCGCAGAGGCGAAGTGCTGGTGGGATTCCGTGAACGCGCCCGCGGTTTCGTCGCTGACATGCAATCGTGCGCAATACTGTCGGAACGCGTCTCCGATCTTTTGATGCCGCTGCGGGCGCTGATCGCGGGTTTGTCGATTCGCGAGCAGTTGCCGCAGATCGAGGTGGCAGTGGGTGATCAGGCGATTGTGCTGGTGGCGCGTGTGCTCGATACACCCAGTCAGGACGATTGCGAAGCACTGCTACATTTTGGTCGCGTGCATGCCGTGTCGATGTGGCTGCAACCCGGTGGGCCCGATACGGCCGCGCCGCTCGACGGCAATGCCGATGTGTTGTCCTTGTCCCTGCCTGAATTCGGCGTCACTCTGCCGTTTGTGCCTATGGATTTCACCCAAGTCAATCACCAACTCAATACCGTATTGGTCAGCCGTGCGCTGGAATTATTGGCACCCGAACCGGACGACGTGGTGGTTGATTTTTTCTGTGGGCTCGGTAATTTCACGCTGCCGCTGGCAACCCGTGCGCGGCAGGTGATCGGTCTGGAGGGTTCAGCCGGATTGGTCGCGCGTGCCCGGCAGGCAGCGCAACTCAACGGTCTGGCGCAGCGTACAGCCTTTGCCACGCGGAATTTATTCGACTGGAATGTGCAGGACTGGACGTTGCTGGTGAATACATACGGTGGCATAACCCATGAAACCAGGCGGATTGACCGCGTGCTGATCGACCCGCCGCGTGCGGGTGCGCTGGCCCTGGTAGAGTCGTTCGCTGAAACCCAGGTGCCGCCCAAACGGCTGGTTTATGTGTCGTGCAATCCCGAAACACTGGCGCGCGATACTGCGGTATTGATCCACAAAGGCGGCTGGCAGTTACAGGCTGCGGGCATCGTCAACATGTTCCCGCATACTGCGCATGTGGAGTCGATTGGGGTGTTTGTGCCGCCAGCTTCATGAGAACCTGTTCATGATCTCACTGAAGGGCGCATTGCTGCGTTAAAATCGAACTCAAAATGCTCACATACTTGAAGTATGCTCCGCTTTTTACTCGGCGCAAGCACCTCGCCCTACGGGCCAGCCTTGCGGCTGTTCGCTGCACTTTGCTTGCGTCGTTCAATTTTGCCTTGCACTGCATCCCTTGATTGAGATCATGAACAGGTTCTGAGATTGAAATATAGGTTTTTATCGATAGGATGGGTGTTTAGTCCTGGTATTTTCTTCCCCGATGAAAAGTACGTTTATTTTTCTTATACGCCGCTATACACTTCAAGATTTGAACTCTTCAGGAAAACCTGTTATGGAGAAGTTGAGGCGCTTTCTGATCATTATCGGCCCGGGTATGTTGACTGCGGCCACTGGTGTGGGGGCGGGCGATCTCGCGACAGGAAGCTTTGCCGGTAGTCTTCTGGGAACGGCCATTCTGTGGGCGGTTATTGTCGGTGCGTTGTTGAAATATACCGTGACGGAAGGCATCGCACGGTGGCAACTGACGACCGGAACCACGCTACTGGAAGGATTAACAATTCATTTTGGCCGTGGCGCCGCATGGCTGTTTCTGCCTTATCTGCTTTTATTTACCTATTTCATCGGCACGGCAATGATGAGCGCCTGTGGCGTGACATTGCACGCCATTATTCCCCTGTTTGACGATGCGGCGGATGGGAAAATCTTTTTTGGAATACTGTCCAGCATCGCCGGTCTGGCGCTGGTCTATAAGGGCGGGTATCAATTGTTTGAAAAGACCATGCGGATATGCATTGGCACCATGTTTTTTACCGTCATGATTACTGCGGCATTACTCTGGCCCGGAACAGACATTGTCCTGCAGGGAATATTCATGCCCACGATTCCCGACTTTCACGGTAACGGATTGATCTGGACTATCGCCTTGATCGGCGGTGTTGGCGGTACGATAACCGTATTAAGCTACGGCTATTGGATCCGGGAGGAAGGCCGTACCGGCAGCAGCAATATTCCGGTATGCCGGATCGATCTTGCGGTGGGATACAGCATGACTGCATTGTTCGGTCTGGCGATGGTCACCATAGGCAGCACGATCACAATCCAGGGTGACGGCGCAACGCTGCTGGTCAATCTCTCCGAACAACTGGGTACAAAACTGGGTCCGGCAGGCAAATGGCTGTTTCTTATCGGCGCCTTTGGCACCGTATTCAGCAGCCTGCTCGGTGTCTGGCAATCCATACCTTATATCTTTGCCGATACCTGGCTGCTGGCAAGCCAGCCCCGCAGCCATACCGCCGCGCGCGGTGCATCGTTCAGGATCGGGCCCGATACGCCTGTTTACCGCCGGTACATGATCGCGATTGCCTTTGTGCCCATGTCGGGACTGTTCACCAGTTTTCAGGAGGTGCAGAAACTTTATGCCGTAGTTGGCGCCTATTTTTTTCCATTCCTGGCAATGGCGTTGTTGTTGCTCAACTGCCGGGCCAAATGGGTCGGTGAGCAATACAAATACGGCCCACCCGCCATCATCGGCCTGATCGCTACAATTGCCTTGTTTGTCTGGGCGGCAACGCATAATATCAGTACTTAGAACCTGTTCAAGATATCACTGAAAGGCGCATTGCTGCGTTAAAATCGAACTCAAAATGCTCACATACGCCGGGTATGCTCCGCTTTTTACTCGGCGCAGGCGCCTCGCCCTACGGGCCAGCCTTACGGCTGTTCGCTGCGCTTTGCTTGCGTCGTTCAATTTTGCCTTGCACTGCATCCTTTGATCGAAATCTTGAACAGGTTCTCAGGCGTGATACGGTGGGAGGCTATAGCGAAGCTCAGATAAATTGATTATAATTTATAAATGACTTATCCCATTT
>CAYXFV010000021.1:0-42201 GCA_964464365.1 uncultured Nitrosomonas sp.
GCCTGGATACATCACCAGACAGGCTGAAAAAAGAGTTTTTCTACATCCTCGTTAGGCGTAAACCTCGTCAAAGGAGAGAAAGATGGGACGAAATCATACATTTATGGATCGAGAGTTCGGGAGAACCGATTACGACCCAGATGACCAAGGTGACTTCGAGGAAGGGTTGGTGTTTGTCGTCATGCCGTTTCGGGGCCAAGACATGACTGATGCCTATGTCGCTATTAAAGACGAATGCAAGAAACTAAAGCTACGCGCAAAGCGTGTTGATGAAAACACCGGATCAGGTTTAGTCATTCGTGAAATCACAGATCTTATCGAGCGCTCAGAATTTATCATTTGCGATCTTACCAATGAACGCCCGAATGTTTACTACGAGTTAGGATACGCTCATGGAGTTGGTAACGAGGCAATGGATATCTTGCTGATAGCAAGGGAAGGAACTGAGCTTCACTTTGACATAGCGCCATTACGTGTTCAGTATTACTCTTCCACTGAACAGCTAAGAATGATTGTTTCATCAAATTTGAAAGCAATGATTAAGGCGACACGTAAATGACGCCTAACCCTTCAGTGTGCATTCCGATGGCATTGACGTGAAACACTCCAAAGTATATATTTTTGTTGTATCTTTAACTTTTGGAGTTACCATGATCAAAGAAGTCACCTTCCGCCGCTATGGCGGGTCCCTTGGCACCACCCTGCCCAAGGCGATGACCGATCGGTTCAATCTCGATGCAGGTGATAAAGCCTATGCGGTTGAGACCGAGTACGGGATTCTGCTTACCCCCTATGATCCGGACTTCCTCCGCGTAATGGAAGCGGAGGCACGGATCAGCAAGAAGTACGCGAACGCGCTGCGGGAACTTGCGAAGTGAACGAGCCGCTCTGGCTCCGACGTGATTGGGTGGATGCACTGCATTTCCAGCAGTTGAAACGGTTCGGTGGATTGTACGGAATTCGCGATGAGGACGCCATTGAATCGGCGTTGGCCCGGCCCTTAAACCAGTGGGCTTACAAACAGGCCGAGGACATCGCGGCTTTGGCTGCCGCCTATGGATTCGGCCTCTGTCGTAGTCATGGATATTCCGACGGCAACAAACGGATCGGATTTATGGCGATGGCGGTATTCCTCGAGATAAATGATTGGATGCTGGAGGCACCGGAGCCTGAAGTTGTCGTCACCATGCTAGGAGTGGCGTCCGGGGAAATCTGCGAAGCGGATCTGGCCGCTTGGCTGCGGCAGCATGCCCAAGTCGCACCGACAGCCTAACGAGTTTTTCTATATCCTCGTTAGGGAAGCCGCGTAAAAATCACCGTGAAAACATTTATGAAGATGATGACCTCTTCGTATGCTTCGTGGGTGATCCCGCGTAATTCTGGACCTAATCCTTCGGCTCTGCATGTGACTGTTGCTGACCCTATGGTTGTTGTGACTCAATGGCTGTGCGATGGTAGACCTGACGCTCATGACTCTGATACTCGCACAAACCTCTTGACACCATAAATGTAACTATATACAGTCACATTTATGAGTAAAACAGATAAATTACTCGAGAAACTACAGAAAAATCAAGAAGGCGTTGAGTTCGATGATTTTGAAACACTGCTTTCCAGGCTGGGTTGGATTCTCGATCGCCAAAGCGGCAGCCACCGTATCTGGGTATCGCCAAAAAAAACCAGGTTACCTATTCAGCCTAAAGGGTCGAAAGCAAAAAGCTATTAGATCAAACAGTTTCTTAAAATTTACAATGAGGAGTAAAAAATGAGCGATAAATTCGATGGATACACAGTGGAAATTTTCCACGATGAAGATAGCGATTGGCTGGCAAGGCTGGAAGAAATGCCAAACATCTCTGCCTTTGCAGACTCTCCGGAACAGGCTTTGGCGGAACTTGAAACAGCTTGGGGGCTAACTAAAGAAAGCTATCTGGCCAACGGTGAGGAAGTGCCCGTTGCCCCTTCCCGCCGCAAATACAGCGGACAATTCAATGTCCGTGTAGACAAACGCCTACACCGCGCGCTGGCCATTGAAGCTGCCCGGTCTGGCGTCAGCCTGAACGCACTGGTATCGAAAAAACTATCAGAGAATTTAATATCCTGAGACCTTTGCAAAAATCCCTCTGTGGGTTTATAACTAATTATTTTTAAATTCCATGAAATAGGGTTTTTCAAAGGCCTCTACCCATGACTGACAAAGTTTATTACAACAGCGCATGCCCCGTTTGTAAGGCCGGGATTGAGAAACAGCGCGCCATGATGGAGCGCTGCGGTGTCGAGGATGTTGAATGGGTTGATGTTCATACCCGGCCTGAAATGGCTGATGAAACACCGTCATCGCTGGAACAGGTTCGTGAGCGGCTGCATGTCCGGGATGACAACGGCCAAATTCGAATCGGCGCAGACGCGTTTATTTTCCTCTGGCTGAGAACACCCCGGTTGCACTGGCTGGGCAGAATCGCGCAACTGCCGGTTATCCGGCAGGTTTTCCAACTCTGCTATAACGCTTTTGCCCGGCTGCTCTACCGCTGGAACCGGCGTTTGAAGCACTGGTAGACTGTGCGGGTGATTACAGTGTATCCATGAGTTCGCACGCGCGGCATAAATCCTTCCAGGCTTTGGCTTTTTCATGCAGCGCACGCAGCAGGTAGGCGGGATGATAAGTGACGATCAGCGGAATACCCGAGTACTGGTGAATCTTGCCGCGCAGGCTGGCGATGCTGTCGCCGCTGTTGAGCAGGTTTTGCGCAGCCACTTTGCCCAGCGCAATAATCAGCTTCGGTTGAATCAGTGCTATCTGTCTTGCCAAATACGGTTCGCACCGGCGTGCTTCACTGTCGCTCGGGTTACGGTTGTTGGGTGGACGGCATTTAACGATGTTGGTGATATAGACATTGTCTCCACGTTTCAGATGAATCGCGGCAAGCATGTTATCGAGCAGTTTTCCGGCCTGGCCGACAAAGGGTTCACCGCGTTCATCCTCGCGTGCACCCGGCCCTTCACCGATATACAGCCAGTCGGCATTTTTGTCGCCAACGCCGAACACAGTCTGCGTACAGGTTTTGCGCAACGGGCAGGCCGTACAGTTCTTCACCGTTTCAGCCAGCTGTTCCCAGTTCATCTGGCGAATCGCCGCTTCAGAATATTCCGCAGAAAATGATCCTTGTACAGACGCATCCACCGCCGGACTGTCATTTCCAGCCACGACCTCCGACACCGGCGCATCCGGAACGCCCGCCCGCAATCGCCAGACCGGCGCCAGACCGAGTGTTTTAAAAATAAGCTTACGCCGTTCGTTCATAGCCGCAGTTGCATCACCAATGCATCCTCCCGTCCGCACATAGCGGGGTAATACCCCTTGCGCGTGGCAATCTGCTGAAAACCCAGTTGCCGGTAGAGTTTGGCGGCACCATGGTTCGATTCGCGCACATCGAGCAATACCGACTTTGCGTCCTTCCCAGCGGCGAGTTCAATCAGGTAATGCAGCATTTTCTCACCCAGTCCTTGCCGCTGCCAATCGGGATTGATACCCAGCGTCAGGATGTGCGCTTCATCGGGGCCGATCATCATGATGCTGTAGCCGAGTATAACCTGCTTGTCTTCCATGACCCGGCACAGATAACCTGCTTTGAGCGAATCGACAAAATTGCCCGGCGACCAGGGAAACAGAAAAATCTGGCGTTCGATCCTGATGATCTGATCCAGATCGGACTCGCACATGGGCCGGATTTCAGGATTCACAGGTAACACCGGATTCATCGCTCCGATTCCTTCAACGCAACCTTGTTGCGGATATAAACCGGCACCGCCTGCGCCGGATCAATACAGAATTCTGCAATAGGGCGAATCGCCGCGAGTTGTGCGATTTCCTGCGCATGCGGGTATTGTTCAGGTTTTATGGTCATCAGACAGTCATGATAAATGGCCTGTAATTGCTCGGCATAGACATTAAAACCACTGCCACAAGCCATCCACCCTGCCCCCGGCAGTACCGGCGCATGCTGCGGCTGAAACAGTGCGGGCTCGCTCACTACTTTCCAGAATCCATTCTGCCGGATATAAGCGGCATGATAAATCTCACTCATGCGCGCATCTATCGCCACCACGATTTTGTCATGCGTATTTTGTTGCGCAATGGCCTCCAGCGTACTGATGCCGATCACCGGCAGGCCGCTGGCAAGCGCCAGGCCCTGCGCAACACCGCAGGCTATTCTGAGGCCGGTAAAAGAGCCGGGACCTGCGCCGAAGGCCAAACCGTCGAGATCGGACAGCTGCAACCCGGCCTCAGCCAATGTGTCCTGTATCATGGGCAGCAACAATTCCGAATGCCGACGTTCCGCACAGATCTCCCGCTTGACAATGCCACCATCATGACACAGTGCGGTCGAACAGTATTCGGTCGAGGTATCAAAAGCGAGAATTTTCAATGGATCGAATTCAATTTCGTGTTTGGAAGAAGCGGCCAGCGGCCCAGTTCGGTATAACACGCTCCGTGACCGGATAAGCGGGATTGCAGCAACAGCCAGTCAGTGACGTCCCAATGTATCGGCTTCTTCAGTTGCACCGGCACATGCGCATCGGCTTTACGAATCAATGTGATATGCGGCTTGTATTGGCGGTCTTCACAGGTAAAGCCCGCTGCAATCAGCGCTGTTTTCAGGGCATCAGCCAGTGCAAAAAGCGCGGCAGGATAATGTTCGACTTTTGCCATGACAATCCGGTTTTTTTTCCAGAACAGTGTGCCTTGAATCGACAGACTGAACGCCTGCGCTGTCATATTACCGGCAATGCCGCGTAGTATATCGATTTTGTCTGTGGCAACATCACCGAGGAATAACATAGTCAGATGGATATTTTCCGGTTTGATACAGCGCCCGCCCTGTTCGCTGGCAACCGCTTTTTTAGCCATTTGACACAAAGCGATCTGTATTGCACTGCTGGGTTGGATCGCAAAAAACAACCGGACTGTTTCCGGCCGGGCGATATCTGACATACGCGCATTAACCGGTCTGATTAATCAGACAAACGGCTTCCGCCGCAATACCTTCCCTGCGCCCGAGCGCGCCCAGCTTTTCCGCTGTCTTGGCCTTAACGTTGACGGCACTGCCGGGAATGCCGAGATCCTGCGCAATGTTTGCAATCATCGCCGGGATATGCGGCGCCATTTTGGGCGCCTGCGCGATGATGGTCGCATCGATATTAATGATTTCAAAATTGCGCTCGCGCAGTAGCTGACGCACATTACGCAGCAGAACCCGGCTGTCGATATTTTTGTATTGCGCATCGGTATCCGAAAAATGCGTGCCGATGTCGCCCAGCGCAGCGGCGCCGAGTAAAGCGTCGCACAGTGCATGCAGCAGCACATCCGCATCGGAATGGCCCAGTAGCCCTTTTTCATAGGGAATGGTTACACCGCCGATAATCAGTTCGCGGCCTTCCGCCAATTGATGCACATCGCGCCCCTGCCCGATTCGTAATGAAATCATGAATTTTTCCTTGTTTGCATGATGAGTTCCGCAAGCTCGAGATCCTGAGGATAAGTCACTTTGAAATTGAAGCCCCGGTTATAAACGAGTTTGGGATGCAGACCGATGGCTTCAATCGCGCTGGCGTCATCGGTCACATTCCTGTGCATGTTTCCGCTGAGCGCATCAAGCAGCACCCGGTAGCGGAACATCTGCGGCGTCTGCGCCTGCCATAAATTCTCGCGCGATTCGGTCTGTACAACACGGCTGTCCGTACCGCCGCGTTTAAGCGTATCGGCGACAGGCACGACCAACAGTCCACCCACCGGATCATCACCAATCTCATCGATCAGCTGGTGGAGCTGGCCTTCAGTGAACAATGGCCGGGCAGCGTCGTGCACCAATATCCAGTCCTCGGCGCCGATCGCACAGACCGGGCAGGCTTCCGGCGCTGCCACCAGTCCATTGCGCACGCTTTCAGCACGGGTGGCGCCACCGTGATAGAGCACGGTCAGTTTGCCATCAAACTGGCTCCAGTCGTATCGCGGCCACTCAGGATCCTGCGGCGACAGCACGACAAAAACCCGGCTGATCGATGCGGAACCGCATAACGTATTGATGGCATGATAAATCATGGGCTTCCCGGCCAGCGGCAAATATTGCTTGGGCAATTGATTGTCCATGCGGGAACCGTAACCGGCGGCGGGGATAAGGGCAAAATATTTCGGCATCTATGAGCGGTGTGTGTGATATCGATTCTGATAAAAACGCTATTTTAATCTTCCGGCGTGAAATTTTGAATTTTTTGCGTTTGTAATCCTGTTACGGACAAACCGAAAAATGGTCAGAACCTGTTCAAGATCTCAATCAAGGGATGCAGTGCAAGGCAAAATTGAACGAGAAAACAGAGCATACTTGTAGTATGTGAGCATTTTGAGTTCAATTTTAACGCAGCAATGCGCCCTTCAGTGAGATCTTAAACAGGCTCTCAAAATAAAAGAAGTCAGAATAGTACCATTTCAGATTAAAATATCCGGTTTTTGCATCTTAAGCAGGGGAAAACTATGGAAATCGAGCAGATCAATGCTTTGGAAGAACAACTGGATGGATTGAACCGTCGGGCCAATGATTTGCGGAGGTATCTTTGACTACGATAACAAGAAACTGAAGCTTGAAGAGCTGACACGATTGCTTGAAGATTCCAGCATCTGGAATGATCCCAAACACGCCGAGGAAATCAGCCGGGAGAAAAAAAGCCTCGAAGCCGTCGTACTGACTCTGGATACGTTGCATCACCAGCTGGGCGATGCAGGCGAATTGTTTGAACTTGCACGTGAAGAAACCGATGACGACGCACTGCTGAGCATTGATGCGGATGTCCAGAAAGTCGAGGAAACGGTTGCGAAACTGGAGTTTCGCCGCATGTTTTCCGATCCGATGGATCCGAATAACTGCTTTATCGACGTACAATCGGGATCCGGCGGCACTGAAGCGCAGGACTGGGCGTCGATGCTGGAACGCATGTACTTGCGATATTGCGAGCGTCAGGGCCTGCAGGTTGAAATACTGGAAGAATCACCTGGCGATATTGCCGGTATCAAAAGCGCTAGTATCAAAGTAACCGGTGAATACGCCTATGGCCACTTAAGAACCGAAACCGGGGTACACCGCCTGGTCAGAAAATCCCCGTTTGACTCTGGAAACCGGCGTCATACGTCGTTTGCAAGCATTTTTGTCTATCCCGAAGTGGATGATTCGTTTGAGGTTGAAATCAATCCCGCGGATATCCGGATTGATACTTTCCGCGCTTCAGGCGCAGGCGGCCAGCATATCAACAAGACCGACTCGGCGGTGCGCATCACGCATCATCCGACAGGTATTGTTGTGCAGTGCCAGAGCGGCCGTTCCCAGCACAAGAACAAAGCCGAAGCCATGTCCATGCTGAAGTCCCGTATGTATGAAGCCGAGCTGCGCAAGCGCAATGAAGAAAAACAAAGTATTGAGGATTCCAAAACCGATATCGGCTGGGGACACCAGATCCGCTCGTATGTTCTGGATCAGTCGCGGATCAAGGATTTACGCACGCATGTGGAAGTGGGTAATACCCAGGCTGTACTGGACGGGGATCTGAATCAGTTCATCATGGCCAGTCTGAAAGAAAGCGTTCAATAAAACGCTGGTATGCTGGGCGCCATTGATTCGGCATGATCAGCGCCCTATTTCAGTCGCCCTGCTCAATCGCAAATAAACGCTGATATTCCTTAATGGCATACCGGTCGGTCATACCGGCAATATAGTCTGCAATCGCCTGATGACCGATCTGTCCGAATTTCTGCTGATGCTTGACTGGAAGCAGACGTACATTGGCGCTGAATGCATCGAATAATCGCTGAATGATATGCGATGCCTTGTTACTCATGCGCGTGACGCGGAAATGCAGATAAAGATGCTCATGGAGAAATTTTTTGAGCTCCTGCTGCTCTTTTTTAATCGCCAGGCTGAAACCAATGAGCGGCGCGGCGGCATAAACATCTGCCAGATCGCCTGGCCCGGCTTCCCGGATGTTCTGCGTGCTTTGTACAATCAAATCAGTTGCCACCGTATTGATCATCGCTCTGACTGTTTCATGAATTAACCGGCGTCCGGCAAGCGCCGGATATTTTTGCTTTACCGCCGACCAGTGGCGGGAAAAAATACCGACTTCCTGAAGCTGTTCCAGATCAATCAAACCGGAGCGCAGGCCGTCGTCAACATCATGATTGTTATAGGCAATCTCATCGGCAAGATTAGCCAGTTGCGCCTCGAGCGATGGGCGTTTATTCTGGACAAACCGTTCGCCCACTTCCCCCAGGCTGCGCGCATTTTTTATGGAAGCATGTTTTAAAATGCCCGCGCGCGTTTCAAAGCATAAATTCAAACCGTCGAATTCGGCATAGCGTTCTTCGAGAATATCGACCACGCGCAAGGACTGGAGGTTATGCTCAAACCCGCCGTATGCTTTCATGCACTGATTCAATGCATCCTGCCCGGCATGCCCGAAAGGCGTGTGTCCCAGATCATGCGCCAGCGTTATGGCTTCAACCAGATCTTCATTCAAGCGCAGATTGCGTGCAATGGATCGCCCGATCTGCGCAACTTCCAAACTGTGCGTCAGACGGGTACGGAATAAATCACCCTCATGATTGACAAACACCTGCGTTTTGTATTCGAGGCGGCGGAAAGCCTTGGAGTGAATGATTCTGTCGCGGTCGCGTTGGAATTCGCTGCGCCCGGACGGCGGTGTTTCGTTGACGATTCTGCCGCGGGTATTGTGTTCAGATACGGCGTAGGTTGCCAGGTTATTCATCGACCATGCAGGCAGACAGGGTTTCAACAATCAATTTGGGCGGAATATCCGCGCGCATGACGGCATCACCGATACGGTTGAGCACAATAAAGCGCGTTTTGCCTGCGGATACTTTTTTATCCAGTGCCATCAATTCAAGGTATTTTTCCGCCCCCAGTCTGGGTGCTTCGATCGGCAGACCCGCCTGCTGAAATATTTTGCGAATGCGCATGACATCCGTTTCGGCGATGAGCTTCATGCGCCGGGATAATTCAGCCGCCAGCACCGTTCCGGCGGCCACGGCTTCACCGTGCAGCCACACGCCGTAACCCACGCCATTTTCAATGGCATGGCCAAAAGTGTGTCCGAGATTCAGCAATGCGCGCACGCCGCTTTCCCGTTCATCCGCCGCGACAATTTCAGCTTTGTTCTCACAGCTGCGCTGAATCGCTTCGACCAGCGTCACCGGATCGCGCGCCAGCAGGCGCTGCATATTCTGCTCCAGCCATTCGAAAAAAGCCGGGTCGCGAATCAAACCATATTTGATGATTTCGGCCAGACCGGCATGCAGCTCCCGATCAGGCAGGGTATCGAGCGTTGCGCTGTCGGTCAGCACCATGCGCGGCTGATAAAACGCGCCGATCATGTTTTTGCCCAGTGCGTGATTGATGCCGGTTTTGCCACCGACGGAAGAATCAACCTGCGCCAACAGCGTTGTCGGAATCTGGATAAATGGAACGCCCCTCAGATAGGTTGATGCCGCAAAACCGGTCAGATCGCCCACTACCCCACCGCCTAAAGCAAGTATCGTTGTACCGCGTTCGCAATGATTTTTCAGCAACGCATCATAAATCACATTCAGCGTTTCCCAGTTTTTATACGCTTCACCATCCGGAATAATGACAGGTATCGTCGCTACACCGTTTTTTTCCAGTGCGGCGCTTAATTTATCCAGATACAGCGGCGCCACCGTCGTGTTGCTGACGATCGCTACGCGCTTCTGCTGCAGGCAGGAAACAATCAATTCGGCCTGGTTCAGTATGCCATTGCCGATATGGATTGGATAATTGCGTTTTTCTGCTAAAGATGAAAATTCTACCGATATGGTTCGCATAGTGTACTGTTTGTCCATGGTTTGTCTGGCATTGAAAGTGGTCAGTTTATCGGCCAGCTGCCTGACCAGCGATCGGATATTCTGTTTGCCGGTATCGATCACAATATGTGCCGTTTCGCGGTAAAACTGATCGCGCTGCGCGTAAAGCTCGGCTAATTTTGCCCGCAAATCTTTGGTCTGTAGCAGCGGCCTGTTTTTATCATGTCGCGTCCGGCAGTACAAATCGTTTACCGACGCCCGCAGGTAGACCACGATCCCATTTTGTTTCAACAGCCGACGATTATCCGGGTTAAGAACCACGCCGCCGCCGGTCGCCAGAACACTATCCGTTTTTTTTACCAGCCGACGCAAAACCTGCGACTCGCGCTTACGAAATCCGGCTTCACCCTCGATTTCAAAAATCACCGGAATTTTGACGCCGGTACGCTCCTGAATTTCATGATCACAGTCAAAAAACTGTCTACCGGTATAACTGGCCAGCGATTTGCCTATGGTTGTTTTTCCCGCGCCCATCATGCCAATCAGAATAATATTAACGTTACCCAAGATCAATTTCGCCTTTTTATCGAAGACAGCCGTTTTTTTGCGATTATTCATGGAAGACAATTTTAGCGACGTACACCCGGCGAAGATACCATTAACTTGCCTGCGGTATTTTAACAGGTTGTTCAGCTGGCAGACTTATCGTTTTTTATCGTTTTCACTGGTTGGTACAGCGATGCAGGCATTATTGACACGGGTTCTCTCCAACGCATCGTGGATGACAACACTTTTCGCTTGGCAACAAGCCACGAGAAAAACAGCGGGACAAAGACCGTTGAAATAAATGCAGCCAGAATCATTCCACCGAATACGCCGGTGCCCATTGACTGGCGCGCGGCTGAACCCGCCCCGGTTGCAATAACCAGCGGCACCACGCCCAGGATAAACGCCATCGATGTCATGACAATAGGCCGGAAACGCAACTGCGCGGATTCCAGTGCTGCACGTGTAATATCCATGCCCTCTTTCATTCTCTGATTGGCAAATTCCACCAGCAGAATTGCATTTTTTGTCGCCAGTCCGACAAGGGTCACCATCCCGATCTGAAAATAGATGTCGTTCGGCATATCGCGCAATAACACGGCCAGCAATGCACCCGCCATGGCAAAAGGCACTGACATGATCACCGCCAGTGGCAGCGCCCAGGTCTCAAACTGCGCCGCCAGAATCAGGAACACCATGATAATCGCCAGGCTGAATGCAAAAATGGCCGCGGCACCGGTACTTTTTTCCTGTAACGCCTTGCCTGTCCACGCAATCTGATAGCCATCCGGCAACACCCGGCCGGCAACATGCTCAACCAGTCGAATCGCCTCGCCCGAACTGAGGCCGGCAGTACCGCTGCCGATTACTTTCGCCGACAGTAATCCGTTGTAACGCTCCAACTGCTCGGCGCCAATTGTATGCTCGATGCGGGTTAAAGCTGACAGCGGCACCATCTGCCCCGCCCTGGAGCGCACATAGACCTTGCCGATATCTTCCGGTTTCATCCGGAACGCGGCGTCAGCCTGTAACTGAACCCGGTAAGTCCGCCCCGCACGGTTGAAATCGTTCACATAAAGCGACCCCATCGTGCTCTGCAATGTTTCATAGATATCCGCAATAGCAACGCCCTGCGAAATAGCCTTGGCTTCATCGACATGCACAAAAAACTGTGGCACCCGGGTACGATAAAACGCATTAACCGATGCCATCATGGGTTCCTGCGCCAGGGCCGCCGTGAAATCATCCACCACTTTGGCCAAACGCTGCGGATCGGAATTGGTGCGGCTTTGCACATAGAGTTCAAACCCGCCGGTACTGCCAAGCCCGCGAATTGCCGGCGGATTAAAAGCTATCGCCATGCCGTCGGTCTGTTGCGCGCCGGCTGCAAACACCTGCTCAACCAGATCATCCGCCGTCGTCTCACGTTGTGACCAATCGGTCATGCGGATAAACATCGTGGACACATTGGTCTTATTGCCGCCACCGATAAAATCCAGTCCATTCACGGCAAACTGGAAAGCGACGTCTTTGTTTTTCTCAACTTCAGTACGAATGGCATCGGCTGTGGCCGTCGTGCGGGATAACGATGCGCTATCCGGCAAGATCACCGCAGCAATCACATAACCCTGATCTTCAGGCGGCACAAGACTGCCCGGAATAATCTTCAACAGATAACCGACGCCTGCGATAAAAGCGACAAATATTAAAACGCTGATACCCGCATGTCGTATTGCCGCATCAACCATACCGACATAAAAATTACGCAGGCGGTTGAAGATACGGTTAAACCATTCGAAAAATGCGCCATGTTTCTGATGCGTCGACTGAAGCAACAGGGCGCACAGCGCTGGCGTCAATGTCAATGCCACAATACCCGAGATAACGCCGGAGACGGCAACCGTTACCGCAAATTGACGGTATAACTCGCCAGCCATGCCGCCGAGAAACGCGACCGGTATGAATACCGCAGCCAGTACCATCGTCATGGCAACGACCGCACTGGATACCTGTTGCATGGCTTTGATGGCGGCATTCAGCGGCGACAGTTTTTCCTCCGCCATCAGACGCTCTATATTTTCCAACACGACGATGGCGTCATCCACGACAATGCCGATCGACAATACCATGGCAAATAATGTCATGGTATTGATGGAGTATCCCAGCAGCCAGAGGCCGGCAAACGTACCGATCAGTGAAATGGGCACAGCAATGATCGGAATCAGCGTCGCGCGCCAGGTTTGCAGAAAAAGATAGACGACCAGTATCACCAGAATCATCGCTTCGCCCAGCGTCTTGACCACTTCCCAGATGGAAACCTTGACAAACTGGCTGGTGTCATACGGCAACACATATTGCACGCCTTCCGGAAACAACGGCTGCAATTCTTCCATTTTGGCTTTGACTGCGGCTGCGGTATCCAGCGCATTGGCACCGGTCTGAAGAAAAATACCGATACCGACCCCCGGAATACCATTGAGCATGTTAATGATATTGTATTCCTGCGCGCCCAGTTCAATACGCGCCACATCCCTCAGATACAGCACGCCGCGCGCGCCGTCGGCCCGCAAGATGATATTGCCGAATTCTTCAGGTTCGGTCAGACGCCCTTTCGCGGTTACGGTATAGACCAGTTGCTGATCCGGCAGCGCCGGATCCTGGCCGATTTTTCCGGCGGCGTATTGCGCATTCTGTGCGCGTAACGCGGCGGCAATATCGCTGGTGGTGATCCCCAACTGCGCCATTTTGTCCGGTTGCAACCAGATACGCATGGCGTAATCCTGCGCGCCGAAAATACGCGCTTCTCCCACGCCGTGCGTGCGCTTTAAATCGTCCAGAAAATTATTGGTAATATAATTACTCAGAAACAACGGCGTATGCGCTTTATTCTGCGACATGATCGCAAAGACGAGCAGTAAGTCGTTGGCACGCTTCTGTATCGTGATGCCGGAGCGCCGGACTTCATCGGGCAGACGCGGCAGAGCAATATTCACCTGGTTGCTGATATTGAATGTCGCCAGGTCAATATCCGTACCGATCTCAAAAGTTACCGTAATCGTCAGCCGCCCGCTCGAGTCAGCGCTCGAATTAAAATACATCAAGTTATCAACACCGCTGAGCTGTTCTTCAATGGGTGCGGCAACGGTTTTGATCAACGTCTCCGCGCTGGCGCCGGGAAAACTCGCGGTTAACTGCACCACAGGCGGAGTTATCTGCGGATATTGCGCAATCGGCAACTGAAAAGCCGCGGCAATGCCTGCCAGGACAATGATGATCGACAATACGGAAGCAAATATCGGGCGGGTAATAAAAAACTTAGTCATTCTGACTTGAGGTGTACCTGTTTCGTGTTGTTATTCAGTGTGCTTCGGTGCGATAAGACAAGACTTCCGATGCATCAAGCAGTTGCGGCTCAATCAGCATATCCGGATTTAACCGGATAAGATTATCCACCGCGACCCGGTCGCCGCGCTGAAGACCATCCAGTATCACCCAGTCTTTACCCATCCACTCGCCAACGGCTACCGGACGTAAGGTAACCTTATCGTGTTCATCAATGACATAGACGTGTCGGCCAAGATCGGAAGTCATCACGGCGCGTTGCGGTACCAGAAAGACATTGCTGGTTTCCCCCGCGATTACGCGGATACGTACAAACTGACCGGGCAGTAAATGTTGCCCGGGGTTTTCAAACGTCGCCCTGAGCTGCTGCGTTCCAATCAGCGGATCGATCGTGCTGGCGGCAAAATTGATGCGGCCTTTGTGAGGATAGATCTCCCCATTCGGCAAAACGAGGTGGACTTCATCGACATTCTTTTCATGCAGCCGTCCGCTGAAACGACTGAGTTCGTTATCGGAAAAACTGAAACGTACCCAGATCGGTGAAATCTGCGCTACTGTCGTCAATACACTGGTATTTGCCGCAACAAGAACACCCTCTGAAATCAGCGAACGTCCCGTGACGCCATCAATCGGCGCTCTTACCGTTGCATACGACAAATCAAGCTTGGCCTGCTGCACGCGTGCTTTTAAGCTGTGCAGGACAGCTTCGCTCAGCAGAAGCTCCGTATACGCATTGTCATACGCGCGCTGACTGACAAAATTCTCGGCGAACAATTTCTCATGACGGGTTCTTTCAGTACTGGCCCTCACCACACGTATGCTTTGCTCCAGAAACTCCGCTTCAACCTCAGCCAGCGCCTTCCGGAATGGCTCCGGATCAATCTGATACAGCGGCTCACCCGCTTTAACGGCCATACCCTCATGAAAAAAACGTTTGAGCACAATACCGCCGACCCTGGGGCGTATTTCAACCTCTTTGGCGCCTTCTGTCAGCGCAACCGTTTCAGCACTGACGGGTATCGTGGCCGGCTGCACCTGCAGTACGCCAACCGATAACAATTCCTCAGCGATTTCCTCCTCCTGCGGTATTTCACCGCCGCAGGCAACCAGGAGGAAGAAGACCACAATGGACAGTAGAAAATTTTTCATAAAAAGAGAATTACCGGTCTTTGAAATTTGTCTAAATAAAACAAACAGTGCATCGTTTTTTCCAAAAGAAATGACCACATAAGCCTTGTTGGGTTCTGTATAATGCCTATTTTAGCTTATTGGAATGGCAAACAATTTGAAAAGTCATAGAATTTAACAATATGCTATGTATCAGGCACGCTGCGGCAATGATACATTTTAAAATCGTCATTTTTGAAAAAACCGCATAAAAATATAATATATATACGGAAATTCTGTTTTATTGACACCAGCACTGCTCTGAA
Organism: uncultured Nitrosomonas sp.; assembly: GCA_964464365.1. Taxonomy (GTDB): domain Bacteria; phylum Pseudomonadota; class Gammaproteobacteria; order Burkholderiales; family Nitrosomonadaceae; genus Nitrosomonas. The sequence continues at coordinate 15,205 of CAYXFV010000021.1, forward strand.
AACATTCAGCGTTTTTTCTTCCGGCTATCTGGCTGACAATACAAAACAATTGAATTTGAATAAGATAAACTAAAAGGGTGCGTTGAAATGCCAATACGTTACTTTGTGGCCAGTTTAGCCATATGCAGCATACTTGCTGCGACCAATGCTCAGGCGTCTCTGAAATTGCCTGAAACGATAAAAGTCGATCCTGCAGCACTGGAGTTTGAACCCATGTGCGACCCCAAGATACCGGCCTCCTGGCGCAGAGCTCAGGTGATCGAAGGTGTTCAGATTGAAGCATCGGAACAATGCAGTCCGGATAATCCGTATTTAATCGCCGCAGTTGTCAAGGGAACCAACAATGTGTCCATGAACACATTAATGGAAACCGGCCTGTCGCCTGATGCAGTGATTAAAACCGATGACCTTGATGGCGACGGCGATCCCGACCGCATTACCATCAAGCTGGAAGTCATTGAACTCAACGGCCGGACACCTGATTTTGAAGGTCTGGTACCCGAGTTTGAAATTGCACCGGGCATAAAACCCGGCGCATGGGTTTTTGCCCCCAAAACAAGCGGCATGTCAACGGAAAACTTTGAAAGTATCCGCGCCAATTATTTATTGCGCTTACCCTCCCCCGTCATTCGCGTTGAAGTGGGCGATATCGTTCAGCTCGTCGTGGAAAATACCCACTATTTCCCGCATACCATTCATCTGCATGGCGTAGATCATCCTTTTTCGCATCATGAATATCACGGCGGCAAACACGGCAACGACGGCGTGCCGCAATTCAGTGAACTGGATCTGATGCCAGGACAAAAACGTGTCTATGAATTCCAGGCGCGCCAACCCGGAACCATGTTCTACCACTGTCATGTACAAACGCATACCCATCTGGCGATGGGGCTGGCCGGCATGATTATTGTCGAGGAAAACCGCCCCAACAACTGGTTGCAGACATTGAATATCGGCGGCGGCAAAGTCCGCTATCCTTCAGTCGCCGTCAAAGAGCAGTACGATCAGGAATACGATCTTCATTACCACGCAATGGATAAGGAATTGTCTCAGATCATTCAGAAATATAATGATCCGAGGTTGATCGCATACGAGATGAACCACAAATATGATCTGACCGATGCAACGGAAGATTACTTCACGTTAAATGGCTTATCGTTTCCCTACACGTTACGCGAATCCATGATTATTGCCGAGCCGGATCAGAAGATTAAACTGAGAATGCTGAACAGCGGCGGTGAATTGATTGCAATTCATACCCATGGCCATCATGCGACGATCACACACTACGACGGCACAGAACATAACCCGATCGCATGGATCACCCGCGACGTATTTGACATGGCGCCCGCACAGCGGCTTGACCTGTTGCTGAACACTACCAATGACGGGTTGCACAGTTATGGCGAAGGCGCATGGCTTTTTCATGACCATCGCGAAAAAGGCATCACGACTGACGGCATGAGCGAAGGCGGCAGCATGAGCATGATCGCTTACAAATCCTATCTCGATGAAGTCGGCATGCCTATTTCTGCACATGGCACCGATTTATCCATTTACTTTACCAAGGAATACTATCAGAGAACACTACCCATCTGGCAGCACATGGATGAGACTGGCTTTTTAGGTATACCCGGTGTGCGGTCAGGATTCAGCGTTGAGGCAAAAAGCACCATGACCAATTTAATCGGCGGCTTTGTCGTCGGTATTCTAATCTATTTACTGATCGCCAGAAGGCAAAAAACCTGGGCCACCGTGACAAGCGCAATCACCCGGATTAAAAGCTTGAAAGGGGGCAAAGCAAATGGTTAAGCATTTATTTATCGCACTGATCAGCACCGTTGCATTCGGTACCGCAGTGTATGCACAGAACAGCACTACCGGTCATGATGATCATGCGGATACAGAGGATCATAGCGGGCATTCCGGTCACGATCACGACCATTCAGCACATGACCACGCAGACCATGATCACATGGACCATGCGCATGACCACGCTCATGATCATGACAGTGATGACCACAGCGATATGGATCATGGACATGCTCACGACATGCATGCGCCTGGCGACCACAGCATGCTGCATCAGCACCATGATCATGCCGATCACCACGCTCACGGCGATCATCACCATCATGGCGACGGACATATCATGGATCATGAAGGTACCCATATCATGGGGCAGAATTTTGACAAGCTACCGAGCAGTTGCAGCAGTATTTCGGAAGATGTCGAAATTACCGTCCGCGCGGGCAGAAAACATGCCAGGAAATTTCCGGGCACAGCCTTTGCATTTGATCAACAGGAGTGGCGCGTCAAACCCTGCTCCAGGATTACCTGGCACTTTGTCAATGAAGACAATGTTCGCCATCAATTCATGATGCATGGATTGCCCCGCTATTTATATCATCTCGGCATGTTTCACCTGGAAAACACAGGCCCGAGAACGGTTACCGGCACTATGATTGTGCCTGCGGCGGATGAAACCTATCTGGTGCATTGCGATATTGCCCAGCACATGGAGAAAGGCATGAAAGCCCAGCTCGTTGTTGGCAAGGGCGGCAAGGATATTCCGAGTATTCCCGGATTAACGCCTTATGTTCTCAACGATACGTATCACGCCATAAATTATCCAAAAATAACCGACAGTGCCGGTGGCAAAAGTGCAAAACCCATAACGCAACAGATAACGGAGTTTTTCAATGATAATGTGCCATTCTCGGGGTTGGCCTTGATCGGATTGCTGTTTGGTCTCGTTTGTGCGCCGCTGTTTGTCAGAATGGTTGCGCTCAGAAAAAAAGAACCTTCAAACACGCCCTGATCTTTGATCCTGACTCACGTCAAACACCCAATAAAGCGCTACTAAAAACTACCGCACTACTGCGATCTGATTGCAGTAGTGCGGTAGTTTTTTATTTTTCTTGAAAAAATGCTCATCCATGATGTCATCCCAGGAAAATCCCCCCCCCGAATTACGCAATTTTTTCCGGCCACCTCGCAAGTGATCTCCAGCGCTGACTCTCCCACGAAATAAGCGCTTCACCCCAAAATATCCACTCAAAATATAGTTGACTAATTCAATCAGGAATTGTATAGTTGACAAAAATGATCAAGTATTTCCCACTTCATAAGTGATGATTTTTTATCGTTTTTTTATTTATCCGATTTTACAGAGGACAAAGGAGTAATTGGTATGAGACTCACAACAAAAGGAAGATTTGCAGTTACCGCGCTTTTAGACCTTGCCATGCAGCAAAGCACCAGCCCGGTAACACTTGCGGACATCAGTCAGCGGCAAAAAATTTCCTTATCCTATCTTGAGCAGCTTTTTGCAAAACTGCGCCAGTCTGAACTCGTGGACAGCGTGCGTGGACCGGGGGGTGGCTATTGCCTGGCAAAAGGTTTAGAAGAAGTATCAGTGGCTGATATTATTCTTGCTGTCGATGAGCCGATTGATGCAACGCAGTGTGGCGGCAAAGAAAACTGCCACAATGACAGCAAATGCATGACACACGATTTATGGGCAAAACTGAATGATCTGATTTTCGATTACCTGGGTGGTGTAACCCTTAAAGAACTTGTGGATAATAATCAGAGAATACAGCAAATACAACAAATACAACAACAAAGTGAAGGCATGGTACCGCTTTTTGACATGCGCCGATCACCCACAACAGTGGCTTAAAAATCATAATCATAATAAATAATCTGGCTTCGTTCCGCTATTCGTTATTTCTTACTGAAGATTTATGCTTTTTTAGATGTTAGATTCACATTCGAACAATTTGAATTATAACAGGTCAAAAATTTGTTTCACTCGCATTCGGATACTGTTGAAATAAAAATAATTTTAAACTGAAAACATCACCGATGCGAATATGTCACGACACATATCGGACATGTATTTAACGGTAAAAATAAGATGACAATCATTTTAACTGAGAAAGCTGCAAAACATATCCAACAACAGCTCGTGAAACGAGGGAATGGTCTCGCGTTACGCGTGGGCGTCAAGAAATCCGGCTGTTCCGGATTTGCATATACTTATGATTTTGCAGATGAGATCAATAATCATGATCGACTGTTCACATCGCACGACGTAAAAGTCGTCGTTGATGAAAAAGATTTGCCCTTTCTGAATGGTGCATTGATCGATTTCATACAGGAAGGTCTCAGCAGCTTCTTTAAGCTCAATAACCCCAATATTGACAATACCTGCGGCTGCGGCGAAAGCTTCAGTCTGAAAGATTCCCAGTAACCGATTTTTATCCGTTTGCAATAAAGACCTGCTGCTGAGTCGACTGCAAACATCCTGTTCAGTAATTACAATACTAATAAATTCGTCATCAATCTGAAGGAACGATTAAACAAAGGAATAAATTCGATGAGTGCTGTACTGCAAAACCTAGTTAATCAACCCTATAAACATGGCTTCGTCACGGATATTGAATCCGAAGTTGCGCCTAAAGGACTGAGTGAAGAAACCATTCGCTTAATTTCATCAAAAAAGAATGAGCCTGAATGGTTGCTTGATTTTCGTCTGAAAGCCTATCAGAAATGGCTCACCATGACCGAGCCGCACTGGCAGAATGTCAAATATCCGAAAATCGATTTTCAGGCGATCAGTTATTATTCGGCGCCCAAGCCTAAAAATAAACTGGCCAGTATGGATGAAGTCGATCCGGAACTGCTGCGCACTTTTGAAAAGCTCGGCGTACCGATGCATGAACGCGCAGCACTCGCCGGTGTCGCTGTCGACGTGATTTTTGACAGCGTTTCCGTTGCGACGACTTACAAAGAAAAACTGGCTGAAGTCGGCATTATTTTCTGCTCGATTTCCGAAGCGGTGCATAATCATCCTGAACTAGTCAGGCAATATCTCGGCACGGTCGTCCCCGTTGGCGACAATTTCTTTGCCGCTTTAAATTCTGCCGTATTTACCGACGGTTCTTTCTGCTACATTCCCAAAGGCGTGAAATGTCCGATGGATTTATCGACCTACTTCCGCATCAATACGGAAGAATCCGGTCAGTTTGAACGTACCCTGATCATTGCGGAAGATGGCGCATCGGTTTCATATCTTGAAGGTTGCACTGCGCCACGATTTGACACCAACCAATTGCATGCGGCCGTTGTCGAGCTTGTCGCACTGGATAATGCCGATATTAAATACTCCACTGTGCAGAACTGGTACGCAGGCGATGAAAATGGCGTCGGTGGCATTTATAATTTTGTAACCAAGCGTGGTCTCGCCAAAGGTGTTAATTCCAGAATTTCGTGGACTCAGGTTGAAACAGGTTCCGCGATTACCTGGAAATATCCATCCTGCATTCTGCGTGGCGACAACTCCGTCGGCGAATTTTATTCCGTTGCGGTTACCAATCATTATCAGCAAGCCGACACCGGCACCAAAATGATTCATATCGGTAAAAATACCCGCAGCACGATTGTCAGCAAAGGTATTTCTGCCGGAAAATCCAACAGCAGTTATCGCGGACTCGTGCGTATCGCACCGACAGCCGAAAATGCACGCAATTTCTCGCAGTGTGATTCGATGCTGGTTGGTGATCAGTGCGGCGCGCATACTTTCCCGTACATGCAGGTGCGTAATAACAGCGCAAAAGTCGAGCATGAAGCGTCAACATCCAAAATTGGTGAAGATCAGTTGTTTTACTTTGCGCAACGCGGTATCGATGCCGAAGAAGCGGTCTCCATGATCGTCAACGGTTTCTGCAAGGAAGTATTCCAGCAGTTACCCATGGAATTCGCAGTTGAAGCCACAAAATTACTCAGCTTTAAATTAGAGAACAGTGTCGGATGAACATTAATCATAACCCAATCATTTTAAACGTACAGAACCTGCACGCCAACATTCAGGGCACCGAAATTCTGAAGGGCATCAACTTAACGGTCAGAAGCGGTGAGATTCATGCCATTATGGGATTAAACGGATCCGGAAAAAGTACTTTTGCAAAAGTCCTCGCCGGTCATCCGGACTACCAGGTTACGCAAGGCAGCATTGAATACGAACAGCAGGATTTGTTGCAACTGAGCACGGAAGAACGCGCGCAGGCTGGCGTATTTCTGGCATTCCAATACCCGATTGAAATTCCGGGCGTCGCTAACAGTCAGTTTTTACGGCTGGCCTATAATACGGTGCAGGCCAAACGTGGCAAAGAAGAACTCGATCCGCTGGAATTCGATGACTTTGTGCGCGAGAAAATGAAACTGCTGGAAATGAAACCGGATTTTCTGGATCGCAGCGTTAACGCAGGTTTCTCCGGCGGAGAAAAAAAGCGCAATGAAATTCTTCAAATGGCGTTGCTGGAACCTAAACTCGGCATTCTCGATGAAACCGATTCAGGTCTCGATATCGATGCGCTCAAGACTGTTGCCGGAGGTGTCAATCGCCTTTGCAATGACGACAACGCCATCATTATGATCACGCATTACCAGCGCCTGCTTGACCACATCGTGCCGGATTTTGTCCATGTCATGGAGGCCGGCCGGATCATCAGAACAGGCGGCAAAGAGTTGGCGCACGCGCTTGAATCGCATGGCTACGACTGGATTCGCAAAAACGAACACACGGCAGGAGTGTCCACATGAGTGAAACGCTGTCCAACGATTACCTCAACTGCCTGTTCGGATCATTACCGGCTGATCCACAAGGTGCTTTGGGATGGCTGAAACAATTGCGCACCCAGGCGATCGATCAGGCCGGTCAATTGCGATTTCCGACAGCAAAAGATGAGGAATGGCGATTTACCGATGTATCACCGCTGGCGCGGCTACCCTACAAACCGGCACAAAAAGCCAGCACGCTGAATATATCGGATATTCAACATTTTTTTATCGCTGAATCCGACCATCGGCTGGTGTTTGTCGACGGTTTTTTTTCACCCGAACTATCGCAACTCAATGCACACGATCAACTGCTGATCGGCAATTTAACGTCACTGGCATCGATCAAGTCATCGCTGGTCGAAACACATTTAGGGCAGCACGTTCCATTCCGGGATAATATTTTTGCCGCACTGAATACCGCATTCTTACAGGATGGCGCACTGATTGTGTTACCTGAAAATTGCGTTGCCAGTTCCCCTATCCATCTGCTGTTCATCGCCACGCAGGAACAGACAACCCAATATCCGCGTTGTCTGCTGATTGGAGAACGCAACAGTCAGGCAACCGTGATTGAGGATTATGTTGCCCTTGGTGCGGATACTTACATCACCAATTCAGTGGCAGAATTCAGTCTCGCAGATAACGCGCAGGTCAGCCATGTCCGCGTCCAGCGCGAAAGTAACAAAGCGTTTCATCTGGCCCATTGCGCCATAGCGCTTGGGCAGAACAGCCATTACCAGTCTGTCAGCATCGCATTGGGCGCGCTGATTTCCCGCTTTAATCTTGATGTTGAATTTAAAGCACAAGCCGCAGAATGCACGATTGACGGGCTGGCAATAATTACCGACAGACAATTGGCGGATACGCATACCAGCATCAATCACGCAACACCGCACTGCACCAGTCAACAACAACATAAATGCATCGTTGATGGCAGTGCGCATGCAGTCTTTAACGGTAAGATTATTGTACGCCCGCACGCGCAACGAACAAACTCGTCGCAATCAAGCCGCAACCTGCTCCTGAGTAGCAACGCGCAGGTCGATACAAAACCGCAGCTTGAGATTTTTGCCGATGACGTGAAATGCGCACATGGCGCAACGGTAGGCCAGCTTGATCATGAAGAGATTTTCTATCTGAAAAGCCGTGGCTTGAATGAATTGGCTGCACGTAACCTGCTGACTTACGCATTCGGTGCAGAAATTCTTGATCGTATTCCTGTGCGCTCACTCAAATACACACTTGAACAAATCGTCCTTAATCAAACACAAAGCAGCTAAAGAATATGGCCAACGTTTATGCCTCAATGATACCCGAAGCGAATACTGTCTTTGATGTAGAAAGCATTCGCGCAGACTTTCCAATTCTCAATATCCGTGTTGGCGACAAGCCGCTGGTTTATCTGGACAACGCGGCTTCCAACCAGATGCCGCAGCAAGTGATTGATCGACTGATACAGTATCAAACAACGCAACACGCCAATATCAATCGCGCGGTTCACTATCTTTCAGAAGTCGCTACCCTGGAATATGAAAAAGCGCGCTGCAAGGTACAGCAATTCGTCAATGCGCGCGAGGATCGGGAAATTATATTCACCAGCGGCACAACCGATGCCATTAATCTGGTCATGCACGGTTATGGCCGCAAGTTTATCAAGGCCGGTGATGAAATCATTCTGACGACGCTTGAACACCACTCCAATATTGTGCCCTGGCAAATGCTGGCCCAGGAAAAAGGCGCCATCATTCGTGTCGTGCCGATTAACGATGCGGGCGAACTCGATATCGAAGCCTACGAAAAGCTTTTCAATGAACGGACAAAATTTGTCGGCCTCATTCATGTCTCCAATGCACTGGGCACCATTAATCCGATCAAGTCGCTCATTTCGTTTGCGCATCAGCACGGCGTCCCGGTATTGATCGACGGTGCCCAGGCTGCGCCGCATATGGCGATCAATGTACAGGATCTCGGTTGCGATTTTTATGTTTTCTCAGCGCATAAATTATGCGGCCCGACCGGGATCGGCATACTCTACGGCAAATCCTCATTGCTTGAAGCCATGCAGCCTTTCAAAGGCGGCGGTGACATGATTGCCTCGGTTACTTTTGAAAAAACGACCTATGCAACCATTCCGCATAAATTTGAAGCCGGTACGCCACCTATTGCCGGCGCCATCGGCTTGGGCGCTGCGATTGACTATCTGAATTCTATCGACATCACGCAGATTGCCGCGTATGAACACGAATTACTCAGCTATGCCACCGATCGCATGATGGAAATCAAAGGCGCGAAAATCATCGGCACCGCTGCGCACAAAACTGCTGTGCTGTCTTTCACGCTCGACGGCATTCACCCACATGATATCGGCACCATTCTGAATGAAGACGGCATCGCGGTACGTACCGGCCACCATTGCGCGCAACCGGTCATGGAACGTTTCAAAGTACCGGCGACTTCACGCGCTTCATTTGCTTTTTATAATACTAGGTCGGAAATCGATGCATTGATAGCAGGTATCCGCAACGTACAGAAAGTCTTTTTATAATGATGATGAATACCAAGTCACTCTATCAGGAAGTTATTCTTGATCATAATCGGAAACCGCGCAATTACGGCACACTGGATCATCCCAGTCATCATGCCGTCGGTCACAATCCTTTATGTGGCGACCGTCTGGATATTGCGCTGCACGTGCAGGATGATCAGATTAATCATATTGCATTTCACGGCGAATCCTGCGCGATCTGTAAAGCATCCGCTTCGATGATGACCTCTGCCGTTAAAGGAAAAACGCGGGCCGATATCGACATTCTGATTCGGGAGTTTCGCGATATGGCTACCGGCAAACTGGATCCGGCACAGCCCAATCATTTGGGCCGACTGACCGTTTTTTCGGGTATCCGGGATTTACCAACGCGGGTCAAATGCGCAATCCTGCCGTGGCACACATTGCATGCCGCGCTGAATGCCCTGACCAGCGTCTCGACGGAAACCGACGACGACCCGATGCAGGCCACATCCGTCAGTGACTGACACGACGGAACAGGCGCAATCTCAGGTCATGCAACCACGATAAATTTCATAAACACGCTCATATTTCATCTGAACAAATGCCAAAAATTGCAGATATCGAAGGCACACCCAATCGGAACGCCTTGAAGTTTATTCTAAAAGAACCCCTGACATGGGGAATTGCATGTTCATACGACAATGCCGAAGCCGCAAAAGATGATCCGCTGGCATCCGCATTGTTTGAAATTGATCATGTCACGAATGTTTTCTATATCGACAGCTGGATTACAGTGACCCAGGATGGCGAGGCCAACTGGCAGGATCTGGCGCGCGAAGTTGCCGACCCCATCAGAGCCGCACCGGCTGCAAGCGAACAATCTGCCAATGCTGTTGCGGCGGCAGGCGACTGGATCGACAGTTTAAGCCCCGAAGATCAGCAGCGGTTGGAAAAAATCAATGTGCTTCTGGATGAAGAAGTACGGCCTTACCTGCAAAGCGATGGCGGTGATCTGCATATCCTGGGTCTGCAAGGCGATATCCTGAAAATACACTACCAGGGCGCCTGCGGTACTTGTCCAAGCTCAATTACAGGAACTCTGCGCGGTATTGAACATATGCTCAAAACAATTGAACCGGATATTCAGTTGATCGCTTGTTAGTACACGCGTTCAGTCAAACTCAGCACAAAACCAAACCGGCAATCAAATGACTGAATACTATTGATAGGGATAATCATTGGTATTCTCCGGGGGATTTTTCGGATTGGCAGGCAGGTCATTTTTTGATTCACTGATTCACCTACCTGCTTAATCCGGAATGGTACCCGTCTAAAAACCTGCTCAAGATCCCGATCGGAAGCATGTGAGCGTTTTGCGTTCGATTTTAACGCCGCAATGCACCCTTCAGTGAGATCTCGAACAAGGTTCTAACGCGTCAATCCCGCATACAGCACCGGCAATTTCTCCGGCAAACGTTCGACATGATCGACGACCATGTAATTGCGTTCACCAAAAATCCGCGCGACATACTGGTCCGCGCGCGGGTCAAGACTCATACAGTAAGTAATAACGCCCGCCCGTCCGGCTTCCTCGACAGCTTTCTTGGTATCGAAACGCAGATATTGCGGATCGCGCACATCGACATCCGCAGGTTCCCCGTCAGTGATCACAAGAAGCAGTTTTTTCGATGATTTCTGTATTTTCAGATAGTGACTCGCATGCCGTATGGCCGCACCCATACGCGTGGAAAGCTGGCCCGTCATGCCGGCCAGTCTGGCTTTGGGAATTTCGTTATACGATTGCCCAAAGTCTTTGTAGCGATAGTATTCCACATCATGGCGACCATCCGAGCAAAAACCGTGAATGGCAAATGGATCGCCGATTTTGTCGATAGCGTTGGCAAGCAGTACGGTCGCCTGACGTGTCAGTTCCAATACGGTATATTCCTGTCCGGCAACTTTCTCGTTGGTCGATTCTGACAGATCAAGCAGCACCAGCACGGAAATATCCCGCACTTTGCGGATCGAGCGCATCATGATGCGTGGATCGGGCTGCATGCCCATGCGGATGTCGATCATCGAACGGATTGCCGCATTGATATCAATGTCGTCGCCGTCCTCAAGCTTGCGGATACGGCGTGTCCCTTGCGGTTGCATGGCATCGAGCAGAAATTTCATGCGTGCAATTTCACGTTTGTATTGCTTAGCGATTTCGTCAATGCATTGCATATCCCCCATTTTCGCCCGCTTTTCCTGCACCGTCGCCCAGTCGGGGCGCTCCAGCTGAATCTGGTAATCCCATTCGGAATAGTGGAAAGGCGGCGATACCGGTTCCTTGCCTTCCAGTTCATTGTAGGACACGCCCGTATCTTCATACGGAAAGAATTCGGTGCTCATAACCCAGATTTCCTGCGCATCATCGCCTGCAGTCTCAACTTCTACTTCATTAGCGAATTCCATGACATTGACATATTTACGCACTTGTTTGGGCGCTTCATAGCCGGCGCTGGCCGCCTTGTCGAAATCGAACTCCTCGAATTCCCAGAAATAGCGGTTGTCATCGCGGTACGGCGCAGTGAGTACATCGGTACGCGGATTGAACGGCAGATTCTTGCCGCGGAAACTGTGCGCAAGCTGCACACCGATATCCCAGGAAGTCTGGTACGTATCGAGTTTGTCTTGCGCAGCTTCGAATAAATGCCGGCCTTCAACAATCCATTTATCCGGGTCACTGTAATCAGGATCCAGCAGCGCGCGCGCCAGACGATTGAGATAATCGCCCATACTGGCACTCATTTCCGGCGTCGCAGTGTGCAGCGCAGCCCAGGTCTTGCGCAGACCGGGGAAACGGCGGATCGACAACGCTTCCACGCGTGCATCTTCAATCACGGAAATAACCGCCATCTGCTGGGGATTCAATCCTTCCGCGGAAATCGGCTGCCGGGTTTCCACCAGGTGGGCGGCAGCATGCGCGGCAGCGGCGCGGTAAACCTCGGTTGCAGGTACATCGCCGAAGTTGTCAAATGCGTCGGGCAAATGGATGAAATAGTTTTCAATAAACGGTTTATAACCCTCGCGTGTTTCATAATCGCCGGAAGTGGGTTTCATGAAAAAATCACGCGCCCACAGGGCACGCAGGTACATATTGATACGGCGCTGTACGTCGATGAGCAACGTACCTTTGCGCTCCTTCTGTAAAACAGCGAGCGATTCCTTCGATTCCAGACCGAAGTAGCGGATCTGCTCCTCGTAATCGGTGCGGTGCGCATGCGCGCCCCACATCGCCCAGCGGCGCAATCCGCCAAGTGTAAGTTGTTCAAACAGAATTTCCAGTTTGTCGAGCATCGGGCGTATACCGCGTGGCGCCTGCGCGATCAGATTATTGAGAAATTGCAGATAATTCAGAAACAGTTGCGCATCCCCCAAACGCCGCGCTGCAGTGGGTGCGGTCGCTATGACGAGTTCAATGACCGCACCGGATGTTTTCGATGCCAGCGCCAGCACGGCGGTTGCGAGATCCGCAATGACATCCTCGCCCACTTCCTTGGCAACTTGGGGAATTTCGTCAATCCAATTATCCACCAGACCACGCCCGCGCCCCAGGCTGCGCAGCGCGGATACGCCCTTGAGGTAATTGTCCAGCCCGCGGGGCGAAAAAACCTTGACCGCTTCGGGCCAGGCATTTTTCAAAAGCGCCATCGATTCAGGTTCAACACTTTCCAGCAACTCTTTGTAATCATCAAAATGAATACTCATGGGATCACCTGTTTGGATACAAGTACAGCAAAAATTGTTAATTCCGAATAATGCACGACTTAACTAAAAAACGTCGTCACTGCGGCATCGAGTGCGTCACGCATATCCGGATCATCCGTAATCGGACGCACCAACGCTACGCGGCAAGCCGCATGCGGTTCCACTTTCTTGACGATCAGACTGCCGGCATAAATGAGCATACGGGTTGAGATGCCCTCGTCAAGGCCATGCCCTTTCAGATTGCGCGCACGTTCGGCAATGGATACCAGTTTGTCGGCAATTTCCCCGGATACGCCGCTTTCGTGTGCAACAATTTCACTCTCAATGTCATGGCTGGGATAGTTGAAATCCAAAGCGCCGAAACGCTGCTTGGTGGATTGCTTGAGATCTTTCATCAGACTCTGGTAGCCGGGATTGTAGGAAATCACGATCTGAAAATCGGCATGCGCCTGAATGAGCTCCCCTTTCTTCTCAAGCGGCAACACACGGCGGTTATCCGTCAGCGGATGAATCACCACGGTGGTGTCCTGGCGCGCTTCGACCACTTCGTCCAGATAACATATGGCACCATATCGCGCTGCGATAGCCAGCGGCCCATCCTGCCAGTTGGTGCCACTGGCATCGAGCAGATAGCGCCCGACCAGGTCGGATGCTGTCATGTCTTCGTTGCAGGCGACAGTGATCAAGGGTTTCCCCAGTTTCCACGCCATGTATTCAACAAAACGGGTCTTACCGCAACCGGTCGGGCCTTTCAGCATCATGGGCATACGCACGGAATAAGCCGCTTCGTAGAGTTCCACTTCATCGGCAACGGGATGGTAATAAGGTTCTTTTTTAACGCGATACTGATCAATAATTTTGCTCATAACGAACTCCTTTCTTAAAACGCGAGACGCTGTCGGAATCGCTGTCTGATCATAGATCCAGCAGTTTCAGCGGCCGTAAAAAAGCCCCCGCCCCTTTCGGGTAGGGGGCTTTGGGTAAAGCTCTATACCCGGTGGCCGTTTGTTACACGGTTTTACCGCGGTAGATCACCATTGAAGTACCCTGGCTCTGAGCATAGTTGTCATAACCGATCAGACGGACATGATTGTTCGGATTGGCTTTATGACAGGCTTCGGCTTCGGCCAGAATGCGCGCCACATCAGTTTCACCAAACATCGGCAGTTTCCACATATACCAGTAATTGTCCATCAGGTGTTCCGGTTCCGTGTGCTCGACAGCAGGATTCCATCCTTTCTTAACAATATATTCCACCTGTTTCTTGATCTGTTTTTTATCCATTGCCGGCAGATAGGAAAAGGTCTCAAATTTCCGGCTGGCAGGGTCGCTCAAGCGGCTTTTGTAATCTAACATTTCAGACATCTGTTTTAACTCCAGTTTATTGAGATACCGGCGCGTGTTGATAACGCGCCGGAATAGGTTTACTTGTGCGCGACATCCAGTTTGTCGACAGTGTCGAACTCGAACTTGATTTCTTTCCATGTTTCCATGGCAACTTTCAGTTCAGGACTGCCTTTTGCAGCTTCCGTGAGTATCGCTTTGCCTTCCTTCTCAATTTGTATACCCCGGTTACGCGCTTCCACGCAGGCTTCCAGCGCTACACGGTTAGCAGCCGCGCCGGCAGCATTACCCCATGGATGGCCTAATGTACCGCCGCCAAACTGCAGACAGGCATCGTCACCGAAAATGGCAACCAGCGCAGGCATATGCCAAACGTGAATACCACCGGAAGCGACAGGGAATACACCAGGCATGGAACCCCAGTCCTGATCAAAGAAAATACCGCGGTTGCGATCTTCCTTGATGTAGGATTCGCGCATCAGATCAATCCAGCCCAATGTGGCTTCACGGTCGCCCTCAAGTTTGCCGACAACCGTACCGGAATGTAAGTGATCGCCGCCGGACAAACGCAGAATCTTAGCCAGTACACGGAAATGAATACCGTGATGCGGATTACGATCCAGTACCGCATGCATTGCACGATGGATATGCAGCAGGATACCGTTGTCGCGGCACCAGTTGGCCAAACCGGTATTGGCGCAGAAACCGCCGGTAATATAATCATGCATGATAATCGGTGCGCCAATTTCCTTGGCATATTCCGCGCGCTTGTACATTTCTTCAGGCGTCGGTGCGGTAACATTGAGGTAATGGCCTTTACGTTCACCAGTTTCACGTTCGGCTTTGTGAATCGCTTCCATCACAAAATCAAAACGCTGGCGCCAGCGCATGAAAGGTTGGCTGTTTATATTTTCGTCATCCTTGGTCAGGTCCAGACCGCCGCGCAAACACTCATAAACAGCACGGCCATAATTTTTGGCGGAAAGGCCCAGTTTCGGCTTGATAGTGCAACCCAGCAACGCACGACCATATTTGTTGAGAATATCGCGTTCAACCTGAATACCGTGAGGAGGACCACCACAGGTTTTAACATAGGCAATCGGGAAGCGGACATCTTCAAGACGCAATCCGCGAATCGCTTTGAAACCAAATACATTACCGACCAGCGAGGTGAATACGTTAACGACCGAACCTTCTTCAAACAGGTCGATTGGGTAAGCAATAAACGTATAGAAGCAGGTATCATCGCCTGGAACATCTTCAATGTGATAAGCACGGCCTTTATAGTAATCGAGATCGGTCAACAGATCGGTCCAGACGGTAGTCCAGGTACCGGTTGAGGATTCAGCGGCAACCGCAGCCGCAGCTTCTTCACGATCAACACCGGGTTGAGGGGTGATTTTGAAACAGGCCAGAATATCCGTATCCAGCGGGGTGTACTCAGGCATCCAATATGTTTGCCGGTATTCCTTTACGCCGGCATTATAAGTTTTTACTGCCATAATATTTCTCCTGTAAGATTAACTCAATTCTGCTTGACATCACACGAAAAGAGAGAAAAGTTAAGTAACGATTAATTAACAAGCAAGATCATTTAGCAACGACAGTAGCAATATAAATAAAATTAATCATAAGAACAAATCAATTATTTTGATGAATATGATAAGCTTTTACTTATAGACCTCCCAGAAACCCGATCAATGCTGCATCTCACGTTACGACAATTAAAGGTATTTGAAACAGTCGCCCGTCATTTAAGCTTTTCGCGTGCGGCGGAAGAACTGTATTTATCCCAACCGGCTGTTTCTATGCAGATAAAACAACTGGAGGAGAATGTAAGTTTGCCCTTATTTGAGCTCATGGGCAAGCAAATTCATCTGACCGAAGCCGGCAATGAACTCTACCACTACAGCCGGGATATTCTGCAGCGGCTGTCCGATCTCGAAATTGCACTTGAGGAACTCAAAGGCATGGAGCGCGGCAAATTGAACATTGCCGTGGTTACAACCGCCAATTATTTTGCACCGCATTTACTAGCAAAATTCTGCCAGCGGCATAAGGGTATTACCGTGAGCCTGAACGTATCCAACCGTGAATCGGTACTCAAGCAACTTGACGATAATGTCATTGATCTGGCGATCATGGGACAACCACCGGAAGGTTTGGATATCGTCAGTCAATCGTTCATGGAAAACCCGCTCGTGGTCGTTGCACCGCCCAATCATCCGCTCTGCCGGAAAACAAAAATTTCGGTCAAACGCTTGTCCCAGGAAGTTTTTCTGGTGCGCGAACCCGGCTCCGGCACACGCAGCGCGATGGAACGCTTTTTCAAGCAGCATGGCGCAAGAATCAATACAGGCATGGAAACCGATACCACCGAAGCGATTAAACAAGCCGTACAGGCCGGCATGGGGCTGGGTATCATGTCCCGGCATACCGCCGAACTGGAGCTGGACACCGGACGGTTAAAAGTACTGGATGTGCAAGGCTTCCCGATCCTGCGCAACTGGTATGTCGTCATCCGCAGAAATAAGCGCTTATCAGCGATCGCGCAGGCATTCAGGGATTTTTTACTCAAAGAAGCGGAAAAACTGATGCAAAGAAACCAGAAAAATACAGTAGAAAAATAATCGCCATCAAAATGCATCCGAATTGAAAAATACCCCCTCACTCGACGATGGGAAAACGCACCCAATCACATTAAAATTACACTAAAAAACACAAAATTATGCTAACTTAATTGCACAGCACATCGATTCTTTTAACCTTAACAGGTTGTTGAAAAATGTGTTCGAGGCAGCCGATGCAAGGCAAAAACAGGCGAGAAAGCAGAGTTTATGTATGATAAATGAGCATTTTGAGCCTGTTTTTAACGCCGCAGCGGCAACGCAGATCGTTTTTCAACAGCTTGTTAAATCATCAAGAAAAAGGAATGTATGCATAAGCTATCCTCAATATTGCTGTCCGGCGCATTTCTGGTTTTTTTCGCACCTTCTGCACTCGCGGAAAAATATCACGGCGAACTTTGCTGGCAGGTTTTCGACGAGTCACAACGACCCTTATGGAAATACAAGTTTGGCATTTACGAAAAAGAAGGCGGGCATCTGACACTGTTCGGCTCAATCGACTACGGACCCAATGGCCCATCCGCTTCGCATGGTAATGCCATTGTGATCGGTAACACCATCAAGATCACTATCGTCAGCACCGATTATGAGGACGGCGATCAGATCTGGAGCGAAACGGTAGCCGTCAAACTGAACAGCGACACACTTAACGGTACCTGGGATGCACTGAGTCTTGAAAGCGATGATGGCCAGGATGACGTGCTTGGATTCCGCAGCCGTGGCACGGTCAATCTGGTCGCATGTTAGCAGATGCACAATAAAAACACCGCTCCCGCTCCAGTAGCGCTGAAACTGAAACAACGCCCTCCCCGCGCTGCTACCCGTTTTGACCGGGTAGATACAAAATAACAGGCACGTCCACCGCATGCGAAAACAACCTGACCAACACTTTGACACATTAATTATTGGCGGCGGCCTGGCCGGCTATACCCTGGCGCTGAATCTTGACCCGTCGACGCGCGTCTGCATCATTACCAAGCAGACATTGAATGACAGCGCCAGCGGATGGGCGCAGGGCGGCATTGCAGCGGCATTATCACCGGAAGACTCTGCGGATAAACATGTACAGGACACATTGATTGCCGGTGCAGGACTATGCCGGGAATCCGCCGTACGTTTTATCGCCGATCATGCACAGGAAGCCATTCACTGGCTGATTGATCAGGGCGTCGAATTCACCCGTGATAACACCAACAGCACCGGCTATCATTTGACCAAAGAAGGCGGGCACAGCGTGCGCCGCATCATCCATAGCGGCGATGCAACAGGCAAGGCCGTTCAGCAGGCTTTGATTGAAAAAGTACGCAATGCTGCAAATATACAAATTTTTGAACAGCATATCGCCATCGATTTAATCACCAGCGACAAAGCTTACAATAATCCCGGGGAACAAGGCAGACGTTGTCTGGGCGCCTATGTTCTGGATAAAAAAAATGGTCGCGTCAGAACATTTACGGCCCGACAGACCGTATTGGCCACCGGCGGTGCAAGCAAAGTCTATCTGTATACCACCAATCCGGACACGGCAACGGGTGATGGCATTGCAATGGGCTGGCGCGCAGGATGCCGGGTCGCCAACATGGAATTTATTCAATTTCATCCCACCTGCCTTTATCATCCACACGCAAAATCTTTTCTCATTACCGAAGCCGTTCGCGGTGAAGGCGGTTTATTAAAATTGCCCAACGGTGAATGCTTCATGGCTAAACACGATAAGCGCGCCGAACTCGCACCGCGCGATATCGTCGCGCGTGCAATCGACTTTGAAATGAAAAAACGCGGCCTCGATTGCGTCTATCTGGATATCTCGCACAAACCCGCGGTTTTTCTGCAGCAGCATTTTCCGACGATTTATGCGCGTTGCCTGGAACTGGGCATCGACCTGACGCAAGAACCCATACCTGTAGTCCCTGCAGCCCATTACACCTGCGGCGGCATTCAGACCGATCAGCTCGGGCGCACGGATTTAAACAACCTGTACGCAATTGGAGAAACTGCGCACACCGGCTTGCATGGCGCCAACCGGCTCGCCAGCAATTCCCTGCTCGAATGCCTGGTCATCGCCAGAGCAGCCGCACAAGACATCAATCATCAACCACCCGTCACACCACTGCCGATTCCCGACTGGGATGAAAGCCGTGTCACCGACGCGGATGAAGAAATTGTCATTTCACACAACTGGGACGAGTTGCGCAGATTTATGTGGAGCTATGTCGGCATTGTCAGAACGACCAAACGCCTGCAGCGGGCACAACGCAGAATCGAGTTGCTGCGCGAGGAAATCAACGAATACTATACGCACTTCAGAGTGAGCAGTGATTTACTTGAATTGCGCAATCTGGTGGATACCGCGGATTTAATCGTGCGCAGTGCAATGTTGCGACATGAGAGCCGTGGCCTGCACTTTAGCAAAGATTATCCCGATACCCTGGCAGAAGCGAAAGACACCGTACTGCAAAAAAAATTGTAGCCAGAATCTATCCAATAGATACCGTTTTTCAGAACCTGTTCAAGATTTCAATCAAGGGATGCAGTGCAAGGCAAAATTGAATGAAGAAGCGGAGCATACTTGAAAGTATGTGAGCATTTTGAGTTCGATTTTAACGCAGCAATGCGCCCTTCAGTGAGATCATGAACAGGTTCTCAGGAAAGCGACTACCTGCGCTCTACCGCATATAGCCATAAGCTTTAATAACCTCCCACTTAAAGTCATGTATAGCCGCATCTTCCGCCGGCAACGCCATGGAGAGTGCGCCTTTGGTCAACGGTGGCAGGTTTATTTTAATTTCGTGAATCCTGGCTTCATGTGACATCGCATGGTCACCCATCATTTCCATGTGATGGTGGTCATGGATCGGTTCCATACTGACCACCAGCCGGGTAATCATATGATCGCGGTTACCATTGTATATGCTGCCGCTAAAAATCCCCCACCCAAAACCGGCGTCGATTTTAAGCTGATCAATGGCGTCCCGCGGTAATTCGTGCGCACAGGGCGTCAGCGTATCTTCCTGCTGCATACATGGCGCATCGGCTAAAACTCCGTTTGACAGGACAAGCAACGGAATGACAGCGTGTAATACAACACACAAGCGCCGGTTAAAACGTTTAATACATTCAAGCATCATGATCGTGCAATACCTTATGATAAAAAAACAATTCCATAATTACAAAAATGACCGCCTACACTGAACAGGCTTATTTCTTATCGTTCAACTTCCAGTCGTGATCCAGGTAACGCACGCTGAAATTGCCTGTCACAATCGCCATTTTCTCCTGCGCATTGTCAGCCAGACTGTCCGCATAATGCACCAGAAAATGATTCAGCGAATGCCAGCCGCCCCATCCCCTTTCAAAATCCTCGGTATACCGGTCGAATATTTCCGATATTTCCAGAGCACCGGTCGATGCATTAAAACGGTTACGCGTACGGTCTTCCAGAAAATCCCGGGTAACGGCCTCCAACTGCTGTTCCAGTTTCCCGCCGACAAAAGCTTCGTTCAATAACCCCGGGCAACCAATCGATGCGCAGTTCAGCGCGAAATGAATGCGTGGCTCATTGTACTCGCCGGGGTTCCGAATCATGCCATGCGCAACATCGTCCAGCGAATGCGTTATGCCAAACAACGGCACGAATTCCCTCTTCCAGGGGCTGCGCAAAAACGAACCCAGATCCTTGATCGAGTCGAGTTTCGGATAACGCGTCAGAATCAGATCCACAGTAAACGCATTGTACGCATTGATCAGAAACGCCAGCTGCTCCGGCTTGCTCCAGCCCGCGAATACGGCTTCATTCACCGCTGACAACTGCGCTAAATAGCGCTGCAATACCGGACGGTCCCGCAAAAAGGCGGCATAATCGACCTGGCTCGCCCGTCCCTGATTAATCATCACAACATGTTCATGCAACAGCGTGTCCCAGAGCCTGTGCGTATGGTCAAACTGCTGCGCAATAGCAGCGCTGACGGATAACCAGAAAAACAAACATACCGGTAAAATCCGGGTCAAGCGCATCATTCTTTTCATGCTTTAAGCCTCGTCAGAAATATTCATCGATTATATTTGAAGAAACTTACCCGGTGAAGTTGCCCGCTTTAGCCGACTCAGACTGAATCAGCCCCGCACGCAACCTTCAAAACACCATTGCATGATCAACACGGTATTTTCCGTCCCGATGCACGAGCACCATTTCCGCAACAAACTCACCCGGTGCTTTGGTGAACGACTACTTCCATATCAGCGCCGCCGAATCCGGCCACCTGAAAACCGCGACAGGCGAACGGCTGGAGAAATAGCCTTTCTCGACCTGGTATTGCTGGCAGATATGCTGAAAGTAAACCGGCGTGACAATGGCTTTCATCCGCTCGGTAAAATCACGGACATGCCGGGCGTGGTCGATATGCGTTGAAGCATCCATCAGGTTATCCATGATGGGATTAGCGATGTCCCATAGCTGTTGTTCAGCCATCGTGTCGAAACGCACGACAACCGTCATTTCGATTCACCTTCTGCGCCGGATTGCCTGCTGTATGTTTCATATGGGGTATTTGCATTCACAAGGCAGCGCTCACGGTCCTGTTGATCGATCATCCTGCTACATGCATTTTGCCAGCCATGCTTGGCCGGTGGCATAGAGATGCCGCCAGCGGTGAGCGCCACCATTGCGATGCTGATGGACATAGCTTCACCCAGGTCACTCGTTGCCGCAGTCGGTTGCCAGGACATTGATCATCCAGCTGATGCCGAAACGGTCGGTGAGCATGCCGAAACATGGCGACCAGAAAGTTTTCGCCAGCGGCATTTGTACCGTGCCGCCATCAGATAACGCAGTAAAATAACGCTCCGCTTCAGCGGTATCGGTAACCGAAATCGACAGCGAGAACCCCTTGAATTCCTGGCCATGTTCACAACCATCCGAGGCCATCAGTACATTGCTACCGATACGGAAGCCGGCGTGCATGACCTTGTTTTCAAACCCCGGCGGCAACATGCCTGGCGGTGGTGCTTCCGGACTATCCTTGTAGCGCATCAGCATATCAATCTGCGCACCAAGCGCGGTACGATAAAATTCGAGCGCTTCTTCACAACGCCCGCCGAACATTAAATAAGGCTGGATCAATGTATTGGACATACTGACCTCCTTGGTCAAAAATTGAATGGCAAATTTATTGAATGCAATAAGAAAGCTTCTCAATTATCCCAGATTCTTCCGGTAGAAAAACACCAAATGAAAATTATCAGGTGTAGCGGCGTAGCGATCAGCGATATAAAAAAGTCATTCTCATTCTTTAACGCACCGGCAGAAATTAACAATCGTACTGCCGCCATAGCCTGATTCCTTCTTACTATTTCAGCACCATACGGTTAATTGTCAGTTACCTGCCATCAATCATCGATTTACCCGACTTGCCACTTCATGATTTCCGGTATATTATTCACAAAAAGAGAATGATCAGTCTACTTTTATTGACAAAAATAATACTGAACAACCTGTCAGATCAATTAAGTAGGCAAATAAGGTATGAATTTCTGCTGTTGGTTTGTCATGGAGATTTGATTATGGTTGATTCGGATACCCAAAATGTGGTCAATGGCATAGATCTTGAACGATCTCAGGCAATACAAAATGTTATTAAAACAGAAGGTGATAGCGATATCGCCCAACCCGGCTATCAAGTCACGGTTGTATGGGATAGCGGCTATCACACCACTTCAAATGTGACCGATGGTCAGATTGTCATCGGCGATGAACCGGTACGATATGGCGGAGAAGGCATGGGCGTCACACCGCAGGATCTTCTGCTTACCGCCGTCGGTCATTGTCTTGCCGCCACTTATATCGGCGGGTTATCGGCTGCCCGGATTCATGTGGAATCACTGCGCCTGCATGTTTCAGGGCATGTCAATTTCCGGGCGGCTTTTGCGATTGCACCGGGCAATCCCGGATTTGAAGACATAACGGTTGTTGTGGAGATACAAACTGATGCACCACAGGAAGAAGTTACTGCGCTTTTGAAAAAACTACAGCGAACAGCCCCCATACCGGACACCATCATGCGTCCGGTTCCGGTCAATGTCGAAATTCATCACCATTCAGAGCAGGCCACAATGCCGCATGACTGACAATGGATCATTACAGCGAAACGCTGCAGGCCGGATCATATACGCCAGCGCAAATTCCCGATTGAAAACGGGAAAGGAGATAAGCAATGAAAGCCAGTGATACCCACGATGTGACCGTAATCGGTGCAGGCCCGGCAGGTTTGTCGGTAGCCTATGAGCTGACAAAAGCAGGGCTGACGCCACTGGTATTGGAACGCACACCTGCTGTAGGGGATGTCTGGCGCAATCACTATGATGGTCTGCGCCTCAACACGGGTCGCTTCTTTTCAGCGCTGCCGGGCAGTCAGTTTCCACGATCTGCCGGTGCATGGCCTGCGCGTGATGCGGTCGTGCATCTGCTCGAAACCTTTCCTGGCCGGGGTGGTTTTGCTGTACAGACCGGGATCGACATCGGAACAGTCAGCTATGACCATGACCGCGATATCTGGCTGATCACGAGTAATGATCATCGGCAATTCGAATCACGGGCGGTTGTCATGGCAATCGGCACTTGCCGTATTCCGGTAATTCCCGAATGGGAAGGAAGGGAGACTTTTCCAGGGGAAATTATTCATTCCTCAACATTCAAACGGGCACAGGATTACACGGGAAAGCATGTACTCGTGATCGGCAGCGGCAATTCCGCAGCTGAAATTGCCAGCAGACTGACTGAATATGCGCGCTCGGTAACACTGTCTGTCAGAACATCGCCGCATTTTCTGCCCAAAAGTATTTGCGGTATTCCAATCGTAGGCCTGGGAATAGGATTGAGGCATTTGCCCAATCATTGGGTAGATCGATTGCTGAGCTTTCTGCAACACAGAACAATAGGTGATCTGACGGCATATGGCCTGCCGTTCCCAACGATGCCCCTAACCAGGCAATACGCCATCAATAATGTGGTACCGATTCTTTATGGTCCTTTCGTTGACGATGTCCGTGCCGGCCGGATCAGAATCGTCGGCCCGATACAGAAAATTTCCGGCCCGGCGATACATGTGCAAAGTACCATTGGAGCCGCAGTACAGAATAATGAAAATACCACAATACCACTGCAACCCGATGTCATCGTGGCTGGAACCGGCTTCCGTACCGGGATTCCAGAACTTGTCCAGATACCGGGTATTGCTGACGAGAAAGGCAGGCCAAAAGTTTCGGGCGACCAGGAATTCGAGGGGGCACCCCGCCTCTACTTTATCGGACAAATCAACCCACTCAGTGGCCAGTTGCGGGAAATCCGTCTTGAGGCCGGCAAAATCGCCGGGAAAATCAGGAAACAACTGGGAGCGAAATAGAATGGGCATATTTAAAGAGACGCGCTCACTTCAATAGCTGATAAATCATGGATCTACCTCTGTGAAGAGCAATATCGGCATGCCGAATGATGCTTAACAATAATGCCTAGAAAAATATCAGTCGAGGAAAAAATACTGCGGACGGCGCGTCGCCTGTTCTGCCGCGTGGGTATTCATGCTACCGGCATCGCCAGAATTATTGAAGAATCCGGAGTATCCCGGCGCAGTCTCTATACGCATTACGGATCAAAGGAAAACCTGCTCAAGGCGGTATTCGAGGCAGAAGCAAATATGTGGTTCCGCTGGTTCGATTCGGATCTGCCGATGATGGAATGCGCGCCTATCGACCGCATCCTGGCGCTGTTCGATTTAATGCAGGACTGGTTCGACAGTGAAGATTTTTTCGGTTGTGTATTTATCAATGCCGTGGCTGAACATGAAAAGAGCAATGGCTGGATACAGGAAATTGCCAACGGGCACAGGGAGAAAATAAATGCCAGGCTCCAGGCAATGGTGGCGGAAAGCGGCGCGCGGGATCCCGAGATAGTAACGGAAAAACTGAGCCTGTTGATTGACGGCACCATCGTAACAGCTATGGTTACCGGCAATGGTGAAATTGCGCATATAGGACGACTGGCCGCTGAAGATATTTTGCGGAGTGCACAATAAATCCGTATTGCCCGGTAGTAAGAACAGAACCGGACCGAACCATCGACTTCTTAACCATTTAAATATTTTCTCAGGGAGGAAAAATGACCGCAATCTGGCAGAATTTACCGATCCATACCCGGCGTCTTTTAATTGTCACAGGGATACTGATGAGCATCGTTGTAATCGGCATGCAATTTCATGTGAGCTCTCAGGGAGACCAGTCGGAAACCTATCCCAAAGGCTTTCGTGGCGGCACTTGTACGATCGAGTCCGATACATTGCTGATCGGCTATTCCGCTTATTTTATTCCCCATGATTACGCGGTACCGGAAGATGCACTGAGCGCCATGTCCGTTCCCATCCTATGCGGCAAGGTGCCCAGCCCGGGCCTGCTCAGTATTACCATTGATCTGCTGTATCCCGTATCGGTACGCGAACAACCCGTAGCACTCAGCCTGTTCGAGGAAACTCAGGAAACCGATGGCGCGTCAGCGCAGGCACTGCTGTCGATTCCCGCCCGAAATTATCCATCCGGGATTATTTATCAGGACATCCGCATCGATGAACCGGGAGAATATGTCATGCACCTCTCAGGGGTAGACGAACACCGGACTGATTTCAAGCTGGAGATTCCGATCACGGTCGGCACAAAATGGTATGAGCCTTTTATTCAGTTCTGGCCTTTGCTCTTACTGAGCGCGGTCGCCGTGCTTTTATCCAATCTCAAACGAATGATCGATTAGTTTTTCATCTGCTCTGCAGTCGAGTATTTGAGACGTTTAACGCGTTTAACTCAGGATCAATAAACCGTATTTCATCTAAAGGAGGAAAATCAATATGAAAAACAAACTTTTTACACCGGCGATTGGCTCCATATCGCTGATATTGACATTGGCATATGGTGTTTCCTACGCAATGCCAGGTATGCACGGAACCGATATGGGTGCAGCCGAGGCTCCAAAAGCATCAAAAAGCATGGGCGAACCGATCAATTCGCCAGGCTCGGAAATCGAAATCACCTATAGCGCGGACGGCAAAACCGCGATTTTTGTGTCGACCCGTGAAGGCAGCATAGAATCACCCGGCAACCCGTACAACTTCGATATATGGATGTCTCACCATGTAGACGGCGCCTGGCAACCGCCGATTCATTTAGGACCCGATATTGACCCCACAGTCGGGCCGAATATTAATACGTCGGCCTGGGAACTGGAACCGAGTTTTTCCGATGATGGCAATGTCATCTATTTCACACGGTATGAGCCCGGCAATTTATTGTCGGGTGACTTATACGTCGTCCAGAAAGTAAACGGCGTATGGCAATCGGCCAGAAACTGGAATGATGTGCCGGAGCTTCCGAGCATCAACACGCCAACTGGCGAGGAACACTGTCCGATTATCGTTTCGGACAGTTTGATTTATTTCAGTTACCATCAACCCGGAGTGACACAAGACAGCGACATCTGGAAAGTTGAGAAAAAAGACGGTATCTGGCAAGAGCCTGTAAGCTTAGGATCCCAAATCAATTCTCCAGAACGGGATCACATGCACTGGACCGGGCTGTCAAAGGATGGCAAGAGCTTAATCATTACCAGCATGCGGACTGATCGGGGCTCCCGGGGCGGACATGACATGTGGATTTCACATCAGGATGCACATGGTGAATGGCAAGCGCCGATCAACCTCGGCGATACCATCAACACCGCCGGTGAGGAAATGTGCTGGACTTTTACGCCTGATGGAAAGAAATTGACGGGCAGCTGGGGACCGCAAAATACTTTCGATACCGATATCCGATGGATCAACAAAGACGATATCCCATTATTGAAAAATTTCGAGCCCATCGGACCACCGCCTAATTTACTGACCAATACCGGGAATTAAATCATTCTTTAAGAACCTGTTCATGATCTCATTGAAGGGCGCATTGCGGCATAAATTCATTCAATCATTTTAACTATATGGATGACAGGTGGATAGCATTGGTGCCTACAATCGATCCTATCTGTTGTTTTGTGGTCGCCGCTATATTCTAACCTGAGTTCGGGATAAGCCCTCAATCTTCGGCTAAACAATTGATCTTGGT
>CAYXFV010000022.1:0-18324 GCA_964464365.1 uncultured Nitrosomonas sp.
CGATGCGGATATTTCCATCCGGAAATTCTAACAAAAATAGTGTTAACAGGCCCTAAGTGAACACCATTCAACAATTCGCCAAGGCTGGCTTCGGCAATTTTTAAATCATAAGCGGTTTGCAGATTGAGCCAATATTGTGGTGATTGGCCGAATGCACGTCCGATCAATAAAGCCAGTTCCGCTGTAATCGGACGTGTTCCTTTAATGACATGCGAGATGCGCATCGGTGAAACGCCAATGGCGCGCGCGAATCCAGCTTGTGAAATTTTCAGTTCTCCCAAGGTTTCATTCAGATATTCACCAGGATGGATTACGGGAAGTCCTTGTTTAATCATGTTCATTATTCCTGACGATAATCCGCGATTTCAACGTCAAATGCATCGCCATTTTCAAAACGGAAGCACAAATGCCACTGATCGTTGATGCGAATACGCCATTGTCCTTTGCGGTCATGTGTTAAGGCTTCCAACCTGTTCGACGGCGGCAGACGTAAGTCATCAATTTGTGTCGCTGCGTCCAACTGTATCAGGCGCATTGCCGCGCGCTTGAAAATATCCGGTGGAAGCCGACGCGATTAGCCGGTGGAATATAATTGCTCTGTTTCCGTGCACGCGAAGCTTCGAATCATGAACAGATCGTAAACAAATCGTTTATTTCTGCCAAGTCAGCTAATCAGAGCAGGCCGGGTTGAGCTTGCCGTAACCCCCCGAGAGCATGAAAGCGCTACGCGGATTTCTTTCTTCGCATCGGTTTAATAAACAGCAAGCAAGGAAAAATAGAAAGCTTTAACGGGATGTATTGAATCTTCCCGGCAGCGTCAGAGATTTAGAGATGCGCTGCGGATGACCGATTCATTGAGTGACGGTACGCAAAGTTCTATAAACCGGTAAGCATAGCTGCGTAGGAAATGATTGCGGCGGATGGCGATAAAGGTTGTGTTTTTTTCGAATAAATGTTCCCCGGAAAGCATGATCAGGGAAGAGTCCTGCTCCGGAATAAAAGCCACCGATGCGATAATGCCAATGCCCAAGCCGAGCTTGACGTAAGTTTTAATCACATCCGCATCCAGTGCTGACATGGCAACATCGGGCGTGAGTCCGGCGCTGGCGAAAACCTGATCAATTTTTGACCTGCCGGTGAATCCCTGGTGGTAAGTAATAATGGGAAATTGCGCGATTTCTTCAAGCGTCAGCGGCTGCCGGGAAAGTAAGGGGTGTCCGGGCGGTACGATAATCGAATGATGCCACGAATAGTAAGGAAAAGAGATCAGGCCGATATCCACATCGCCCAGCGCTTCGGTTGCGATGCCGATATCGGCCTGATCGTCAAGCAGCATTGAAACGATTTCACTGGGGCTGGATTGATGCAGCACCAGGTGTACTTTGGAAAATTCCTTCTTGAACTGCGCCACAACGGGTGGCAAGGCATATTGCGCTTGTGTGTGTGTCGTGACGATTGTCAGTTCACCCTGGTCGTGCTGGCTGAATTCCTCCGCCATGCGTTTGATGTTATTCGCATCGAGCAAAACGCGCTCGACGACCTTGACCAGTTGTTTACCCGGTGCAGTTAATCCGGTAAAGCGTTTGCCTTTCCGGATAAATAACTCGATGCCCAGCTCGTCTTCCAGATCCTTGATATGTTTGCTGACGCCGGATTGCGAGGTAAACAGGGCATTGGCAACTTTCGTCAGGTTGTAACGTTGACGAACGGTTTCACTGATAATGCGTAATTGCTGGAAATTCACTTTTTTATGGTGCTCAATTGATTGATAAACAGCGATTCAAGTAGAAATGCAGTGTAGCGGATCACTTCAGAGATATCCGCTGCACTGCAATCATTTTTAGAAGAGATAGCGATGGCTGCCTTCGATACGATCCAATGTGGCAATTAACCGATCAATATCCGCATAGGTATTGTAAAACGCGAGCGATGGGCGAACTGTCGTTTCAACGCCAAAGCGGCGTAGGATGGGTTGTGCGCAATGATGTCCGGAGCGGACGGCAATTCCTTCCCGATTCAGTGCGTCACCGACTTCTTCAGAAGCCAGGCCCTTTAAAACAAAAGAAAGCACACCGGCTTTATCGGCTGCCGTGCCGATAAGTCGCAGGCCGTGTATTGAATTCAGGCCGTGTGTCGCATAAACCATCAAGTCATGCTCGTAGCGATTGATATTATCGATCCCGATGCGTTCCACATACTCAATCGCAGCGCCTAAGCCTACAGCATCTGCAATATTCCCCGTGCCTGCTTCAAAACGGGCGGGCGCACCATGATAAGACGTTTTCTCGAAAGTAACATCCTGAATCATGTTGCCTCCCCCTTGCCAGGGTTGCATTGATTCGAGCAGGTCGGCTTTGCCGAATACCGCACCGATGCCGGTCGGGCCAAATACTTTATGGCCCGAGAACACAAACCAGTCGCAATCCAGTTGCTGAACATCCACGCGCATATGTGAAACGGATTGCGCGCCATCGACCAGCACGCGCGCGCCGACGCGATGCGCCATTTCCACGATTTGCCGGGCCGGTGTGACTGTGCCTAACGCATTGGAGACCTGCGAGAATGCAACCAGCTTGGTGTTTGAATTGAGCAGTTTCTGGTACTCTTCCAGTAAAATCTGGCCGCTGTCGTCCACCGGGGCTATCCGTAATGTTGCGCCGCGTTCGCTGCACAACATCTGCCAGGGGACAATATTGGCGTGATGTTCCAGCCAGGTAATTACAATTTCATCCCCTTCACGGATGTTCTGCCGTCCCCAGCTTTGTGCAACAAGATTAATACCCTCAGTGGTACCCCGGACGAAAATGATCTCGTCTACTGACGGCGCATTGATGAAACGGCGCACTGCCTCGCGTGATGCCTCATAAGCGTCGGTAGCGCGTGCGGCCAATTCATGCGCGGCGCGGTGGATATTGGAATTTTCGTGCTGGTAGAAATAGGAGAGGCGATCGATCACCGACTGAGGTTTCTGCGTCGTCGCTGCATTATCCAGCCAGACCAGAGAGCGTCCATTGACCTGTTCCTGCAGAATCGGAAAATCCCGCCGGATAGCATGCACATCAAAAGCGTCATGCCGGGTCGTGATTTGCGGTATCTGATCACTGCGGTCAGGCACGGTAATTTCATCAAGAAAATAAAATGAAGATTCCCGGACCGGCTGCATTAAAACATTGGCTTCTTTCCCGCCAAAATCTGCGGGTATGGTGCTTTTACCCGGTGTAAGAAAGGCATCCAGCGTTTCCACTTGCGGTATTGCAGCGAGCGATGCGTAATAGGCGCTCTGCGTAGAATCAGACAGATAATCCGCATCAGATCGAGGCGCCGCCGCACCGGTGGTTTCCAGAATCTGAGGCGTCGCGGAAGTTGCCGCAGCTTCATGTGGCGATATATTCAACGAATAGCGGGCAATCTGTTCCATCTGCTCCGCGATCAGTTGATTGAAATTATTTGTATTCATGATATTTACCTACGTCGACATTCTCGAGTACGCCCAGTGCATCTTCCGTCAATACGGCCAGCGAGCAATAAAGAGAAACCAGGTAGGACGCAATCGCTTTATGATTGATGCCCATGAAACGTACAGACAAGCCCATGCCTTGCTCACCCTGCAATCCAGGCTGATAAAGGCCGACCACACCCTGGCGGTTTTCGCCGGTACGCAGCAGCAGGATATTCGTTTTGCCGCCATTAATCCCCAGTTTGTTGCAAGGTATGAGCGGTAATCCACGCCAGGTCAGGAATTGTGAACCGAACAGCGATACTGTCGGTGGTGGTACGCCGCGCCGTGTGCATTCACGTCCAAAGGCCGCAATGGCTTTAGGGTGCGCCAGAAAGAAGCCGGGCTCTTTCCAGACCAGTGAGATCAACTCGTCCAGATCGTCCGGCGTTGGCGCGCCTGAGCGTGTTTTTATTTTCATGTTTTTACCGGCATTGTTCAGCAAACCGTATTCTTTGTTGTTGATCAGTTCGCTTTCCTGACGCTCTTTGACTGTTTCGATCGTTAAACGGAGCTGTTCGCGGGTTTGATCATGCGGGCTGCTGTAAAGATCGGCCACGCGAACATGGACATCCAGAACAGTATTGACTGCGCTGAGCACGTATTCCCGGCCCCATTCTTCATAATCGACATAGGTCGCCGGCAGCTCGCGCTCATCCTTGGCGGAACAATCGACGGTCACCCGATCCGGATCTTTCACTTTATTGACGCGGTAAATACCGGCCTCAACAGGCACCCACTGTAACAAATGGGTCAGCCAGCGCGGCGAAATCGTTCCCATCATCGGGATGGTTTTGGTTGCATTAGACAGCGTGCGGGCTGCTACATCGCCGAGTGCGGTGTGTGCTTGATGGATATCGGTCATTTTAACTCTCCTGGAAGTAATCAATAATAAATGTGTTTTTAAGAACCTGTTCAGGATCTCACTGAAGGGTGCATTGCTGCGTTAAAATCGAACTCAAAATGCTCACATACTTCAAGTATGTTCCGCTTTTTTATTCAATTTTGCCTTGCACTGCATCCCCTGATCGAGATATTGAGCAGGTTCTAAAGAAACAAAAAAATTATATATAGTTTTTGGTTATATCTATATATTAATAAAATATATAGAACTGTCTTATGTCCCGTTTTTTTCATGATGCATTTGTGCTTGCGAAATGTGGCTGTTCGGCGGAATGCCGTGTGTCAGCCAGACATTGCCGCCAATGGTCGATCCCTGTCCGATCGTGATACGCCCGAGAATGGTTGCGCCTGCGTAAATCACGACGTCATCTTCAACAATAGGGTGGCGAAGGTTGCCTTTGATCAAAGCGCCTTGCTCGTCGACCGGAAAACTTTTTGCGCCAAGGGTTACCGCCTGATATAGCCGCACATTCCGGCCAATGATGGTTGTTTCACCGATGACAACGCCTGTGCCGTGATCGATGAAAAAGCTTTCGCCGATCTGTGCGCCCGGATGAATTTCTATGCCGGTCAGCGAATGGGCAATTTCAGAAATCATGCGTGCAATTAAGGGTACGCCCAGCCGATGCAATTCGTGTGCAAGGCGATAGTGGGTAATCGCTGTGATTCCGGGATAGCAGACCAGTACTTCGTCAATACTGCGCGCGGCCGGATCGCCCTGATAGGCCGCGCGGATATCGCTTTCCAATACAACGCGAACATCCGGAAG
Source organism: uncultured Nitrosomonas sp. (assembly GCA_964464365.1). Taxonomy (GTDB): domain Bacteria; phylum Pseudomonadota; class Gammaproteobacteria; order Burkholderiales; family Nitrosomonadaceae; genus Nitrosomonas. Next base: position 5,169 of record CAYXFV010000022.1, read on the forward strand.
CCGCAAGGCGAATGCGGAGATGATCCGGGCCGCCTGCTCCCGCACCGTGTCGCTGATGACTTCCTGTCCTGAAACAAAATGCAGCTCCCGCTGTACCTCGATGGATAAATTCCGCAGCGCGATATCCAGCATGTGGCCGACAAAAAAATCGATGCTCTCGTCAGTCAGGTCGGGTATGCCCAGGCGATTGGGAAACAGCGCGGCGCTCAGGTTGTCTACGATGTCTGCCAGTATCTTGCGCGCAGGCAATTTTGGCGGATTGTTCAGCCGCTGGCGATGCTCCAGCGATGTCAGGCGTAAAGTGCGCAGTTCGACAACGATAGCGCTGATCGTCGGATGGGGAAGGATAGGGCGTGACGATGTCATTTCTTTCATGTGCGCCATTAATGGATTAAATCGGCATAATGCGCATGACTGGGAAATAATTCCATCCTGCGCGGCTTAATGTAAACCTGGTCGCCCTTGATCAACTGCAATTCACGAAAACGATCTTTGGTAATCTCAACCTGGACGAGATCTTTGTTGATGCTGTCGCCATGCGCCAGCTCCAGTCTGACGACCGGGCCGACAGAAACAATATGCACAATGTGTGCTGTCAGTGCCGATTCGTCATTCGTTACACGGTCAATCTCGATATCATGTGGCCTCACATAAGCAATTGCGGCCATATTCTCAGCCTCGGCATGTTCAGGCGCGTCAATTTCGATATCGTTGATAATGGCGCGTCCACGATGAATGCGCCCATGAAACAGATTCACATGGCCGAGAAATTCATAGACGAACGGATTGGCAGGGCGTTCGTAGACTTCATCGGGCGTGCCGATCTGCTCGATCCGTCCTGCATTCATCACCACAACCCGGTCGGAAACTTCCAACGCTTCTTCCTGATCGTGCGTGACAAAAACGCTGGTGATATGCATGTCGTCGTGCAGTCTGCGCAGCCAGATACGCAATTCCTTGCGCACTTTGGCATCGAGCGCGCCGAACGGCTCGTCCAGCAGCAATACCTTGGGTTCCACCGCAAGGGCGCGCGCCAGTGCGATACGCTGGCGCTGTCCACCGGAGAGTTGGTGCGGGTAACGGTCTGACAGCCAGTCCAGCTGTACGAGTTTCAACAGGCTGGTGACGCGTTCGCGGATTTCCGCGTCTTCCATGCGGCTGTGTTTGGGGCGCACACGCAGGCCAAATGCGACATTCTCGAAGATCGTCATATTGCGGAATAATGCGTAGTGCTGGAAAACAAAACCGACCTGCCGATCACGCACATGCTGGTGGGTCGTATCTTCGTTGTTGAACAGTACCTGCCCTGAATCGGCTGTTTCAAGACCCGCGATGACGCGCAGCAGCGTGGTTTTCCCGGAACCGGAAGGACCCAGCAGCGCGAGCAGTTCCCCGGACTGAATCTCGAGATTGACGTCGTGTAGTGCTTTAAATGTGCCGAATTGCTTGGAAAGGTGACGTATTTCGATGCTCATGATAATTTTCCTTTTTACCCTTTTGTTTTCTGTTGTGTGACTTTGGACTCTACAAACGTTTTGATCGCGAGCGTGAGCAGGGCGAGCAACGCCAGGAGCGACGCGACTGCGAAGGCGGCCGCATAGTTGTATTCGTTATACAGAATCTCGACATGCAGTGGCAGCGTATTGGTTTCTCCGCGAATATGGCCGGAGACCACGCTGACCGCGCCGAATTCACCCATTGCCCTGGCATTGCAGAGGATAACGCCGTACAGCAAGCCCCATTTGATATTGGGCAGCGTGACGCGCCAGAACGTCTGCCAGCCGTTTGCGCCGAGTATCACTGCGGCTTCCTCCTCCTCGGTGCCCTGTGCCTGCATCAGGGGAATCAGTTCGCGGGCGATAAACGGCACCGTGACAAAAACCGTCGCCAGCACAATGCCGGGTACTGCGAAGATGATCCTGATATCGTGTTCGGCAAGCCACGGCCCCAGCCAGCCCTGTAATCCGAATACGAGCACATAGATCAACCCGGCGATGACAGGAGAAACCGAGAACGGCAGGTCAATCAGCGTAATCAGAATGTTTTTACCGCGAAATTCAAATTTTGCGATTGCCCAGGCGGCTGCAACGCCGAATACCAGGTTGAGCGGCACTGCGATGGCCGCTGCGATTAACGTGAGCTGGATCGCCGCGCGCGCATCGGGTTCGGTAATCGCGGCAAAATAAACATCGGTTCCTTTCTTGAGTGCTTCGTAAAACACGGAGATCAGGGGAACGAACAGGAACAGCGTCAGAAATGTCAGTGCCAGCCCAATCAGCGTCCAGCGTACCCAGGAGGGTTCCTGGGTAATGGTTGTGCGCCGCACTTTTTCGGGATATGAAATCGTTGTTGTCGTCATGGCAGATTCCTTATGCGAGTGCATTGCGGTGGCGACTCCACCATTGCAGCAGATTGATGATCAGTAACAGTACGAACGAGATAACCAGCATGACAACGGCAAGGGCCGTGGCTCCGGCATAATCATACTGTTCCAGCTTGGTGATGATCAGCAGCGGGGTGATTTCCGAAACCATCGGCATGTTACCGGCGATGAAGATGACTGAACCGTACTCTCCGATTGCACGCGCAAAAGCGAGCGCAAAACCCGTCACCAATGCTGGAAACACGGCGGGCAGAATGATTCGCATAAAAATCTGCAACCGGTTTGCGCCGAGCATTGCAGCGGCTTCTTCCAGTTCGGTTTCGATATCCTCAAGCACGGGTTGTACGGTGCGCACGACAAACGGCAGGCCGATAAAAGTCAATGCGACATAAATGCCGATGGGTGTGAAAGCAACTTTGATGCCGAGCGGTTCGAGAAACTGCCCGATCCAGCCGTTTCCGGCGTAGAGTGCTGTCAAAGCGATGCCTGCCACGGCGGTGGGCAGGGCGAATGGCAGATCGATCAGCGCATCGACCAGCCGCTTACCGGCAAATTGATAGCGTACCAGCACCCAGGCGACCAGCAATCCGAATACGGCGTTGGTGAGTGCCGCCGCAAGCGAAGCGCCGAACGTCAGGCGATAGGAAGCCAGCACGCGCGGTGTCGTGACTGTTGACCAGAACTCAATCCAAGTCAATTCGGCGGTGCGGAAAAATGCGGCCGAGAGCGGAATCAGAACAATCAGACTCAGATAGAATAAGGTAAATCCCAGCGCCAGATTAAATCCCGGTAATACACTGTGCTGCTTAAATAGGCTCAATTTATAAGCTCCTTTTTGCTGTTACGTTTGTTTCTGTCATGGGCTTGTTTTTCTTACGGTTTCCGCCTGCAGGGTTTCCTGGACCAGTTGCGGTGATATGGTTGCAACACCGCGTTCAGGCGAACCGAGATAATTGCCCTGCAAATAGTCCGCGCCGATGTCCTTGGCTGCGGCCAGTTGACGCGGTGTGTCAATATTCCATACCAGCAACCGCAAACTGGCGCGTATGGCGTTTTCGGCAAATATGTCGGTCCCGTCGGCGCGGAATAAATCATCCGCATCGATGCGTACGATGTCCGGCGTTAAGCTATCGGCTCTGGTCAACCAATTAACGGAACTGAATGAACCGGGCGTTCCGGCGGGTGTGTAATTTGCCGCCACCTGATAACCGCGCGCGCGGTAATTGTTGATAACCTGATACAACAGAACCGGATCCCGATTGATGGCAGGTGGTATTTCGATGGTTACCCGGGATGTGCGCACGCCAATCAAGTCGAGAAAATTTTCGAATGTGCGTCCGTGATCAGTCTTGACGCTTTCCAGAAGTCGTGGATGCACGACCAGAAAAAGTTGTTCCGAATCCGATACTGTCTTGAAATAATTCAATGCATGAACTGCGCGGCATAAGCGATCCAGATCCACCAATTGGACATCTGTCGATGCCTGAGAAAAAACCTGCCAGGGCCAGAGCGCGATCTCGTCGTTTATTTGGGAGCGGATATAGGCGGCATGCCCGATGGTCGTATCCCGAGTAATACTGAAAACCGGCTGAAAAGCGCTGGTCAGTTTGCAACGGAAATAGTGTCCGCTGATCCAGCCATCCTCGGCGCGTTCCAGCGAAAAATCGGTGGCGGATCGGATCAGTTCAAATTCGTCTTTAATGACAAACGATTGCGTCGCGGTTGAGTTCATGGGAAGACTCCTGTTAACCAAGGTATCAAGGTATTAATATGTGTGTGTCATGTATCATTGCCTGATAAGCGCACGCCTGGCGGTTCCCGGATCTGATCTGTCAGTGTGATCGATCATCGTCGATACCGCATTGCTCAAATCGCGCATTGGCGTCCGCTTACCTTTTGCTATTAATTAGTATGAATGTTCATTAAAAGCTGTAGTAGTAACAACAACACGCATCAATTTCTTCCCGGCTTGATAATTTATCCTTGAGTTCATGCGCCGAATGGCGGCAATAAACAATGGGGATGCCCTGGCGCTGCGCCTTGTTTTTCAGCGTGATCGCCAGGCTATGGTTGACATAATCGTAAATCATCACGATCAGCCGCGTGCGGCTGGATAATGAACGGTTGAGAAATCCCTTTTTACGGCCGCTCCAGTGCTCGATATGATCATATCCTTGCGCCAGGATCTGACGCTTGATTGATTCAATCTGGTCTCCGCCAACAATTAATGCCTGCATGTTTTTTCCTTACATTCCGTTTGTCATTCCTGCTCATCCGCGGGAGGATGCGCCAGATGCGTTCTGGCCGCACCTCCCGCCAGGGTTACTTCAGATAAATCTGATCGAACGTGCCGCCGTCGTCAAAATGCACTTTTTGCGCATTTTTCCAGCTGCCGAAGGCGTCATCGACTTTGAACAATTTGACCTCCGGAAACTGCTGGGCGAATTTTGCGGCGATCTTTTCACTGGTAGGTCGGTAGAAATGTCGGGCGGCGATTTCCTGTCCTTCATCCGAATAAAGATACTGGAGATAGGCTTCGGCAATCTTGCGTGTGCTTTTTTTGTCCACGACTCTGTCGACCAGAGCAATGGCGGGTTCAGCCAGAACGCTGAACGACGGGATGACGATTTCGAATTTGTCCTGACCGTATTCCTTGAGCGCCAGGAAGGCTTCATTTTCCCATGAAATCAGCACATCGCCGATGCCGCGTTCGATAAATGTTGTGGCCGAGCCGCGTGCGCCTGAATCCAGTACCGGTACGTTTTTAAAGATCGCCCTGACGAAACCCTGTACCCGATCTTCACCGAACTGTTGTTTGCCGAATTCCCAGGCAGCCAGATAATTCCAGCGTGCGCCGCCGGAAGTTTTGGGGTTCGGTGTGATGACCGAAACACCATTTTTAGCCAGGTCGTCCCAGTCTTTAATGCCTTTCGGATTGCCTTTACGCACCAGAAAAATAATGGTAGATGTATAAGGCGAACTGTTTTGTGGCAGACGTGCCTGCCAATCTTCCGGCAGTTGCTTGCTGTGCTCGGCGATGGCGTCGATATCAACAGCCAGCGCGAGGGTGACGACATCGGCCTCCAGCCCGTCAATGACTGAACGCGCCTGTTTTCCGGAAGCGCCATGCGACTGGCGGATGTTGAGTTTCTCGCCGGTCTGCGCCTGCCAGTATTTGATAAAGGCGGGATTGAATTCCTGGTAGAGTTCGCGCGTTGGATCATAGGAGACGTTGAGCAGCGTTTTCCCAGCGGATGCTTCCGTACCGATGAGTAATACACTTGCTAACAGAATGATTTTTGGCCATAGATGCGTTAGTTTTGTGGTCATGTTTTTTTCCTTTATTCGGGTAAGTGTTTATTTAAATGCTCTGATGGATACTTCGACGTAGAAAAAATTGCTGCCGCTGTTTGATTCTCCTAGCGCCGCCATTTGCCTGTTTTTTACAAACGAACCGTTCATCCAGCGCGAATATCCAATAGTGGTGTCAACGAGTGGCGCGAGTTTGTAATTAATGCGGGCATTGATCGACTGCCCAAGAAAGTCGCCGCTCTGCCCGGTCGGGTCGCGGTTGAGTGAGGTTGGTGTGGAAACGCTCAAAAGATTGTTGAAGCGGTCGGTATCGCTGGCCAGCCAGAACCAGCTGTAGCCGCCATCGACCGAAACATCTTTGTGCGGAGAGAACTCAAATACGATCTTGGGCGCTTTGACGTTCTCCATGATGAGGTTGTCATCGGGCGACCAGGGGCGCGCAAAGCCGAAAAACCGTTCGAAGCGATTGTTTGTATTGTCATTCGGGTTCCGGTCGCCGCTGACGAAACCATAAAAGGCGCTCAGCCGCGGTTTCCAGTCGTGCCTGAAGGTATAACCCAGTTCGATCAGATACGACCAGGCGGATTTTTTCTCGCCATTGTCACGCCCGAACTGATAGATAGCGCCCAGATCGAAATCGATATTGGTATTAGGAAGCACACCGTAAGCGCGGATGCCGGGTGAATGGATTTCCCGGTTGGCCTGTTGTCCGCCTTTGTCATCCTGCATCAATCCCATATAATAGGGCTGTAGTGTGATGACATCGGACCATTTCCGCCAGTGCCCCACCGCGCCATAAAACCATTGGCTTTTATTGCGCTCATCAAATTTATCGATCTCGCGGATGACTGGCTGTGCGCCCCAGGTATCCAGTTCCCAGTCGTTCGATTCCTGTCCGAATGTGACCCTGAAACCTTCAAAATTATTTGTGGTATTGCGCCACTGGTTGTTGCCGAGCAGCCGTCTGTCTACGGCTTCCCAGGCCATGCGCCCTCCGCGGATCCGGATCGGGCGGTTATTGCCCAGATCATCTTTGCCCAGCGCATCCTTGAAGTACAACTCGCCATAGGTCTGTACCAGTTCAAATTCATTCCAGTCGCGATTGTCCTTGGGGAATCGGCTGTTATAGGCGCGCGCATCTTCGAATTCGACCGCGAAGCGGAAAGGGTCGATAATGTTTCTAATGCCGATATAAGCACGCGTGCGTAACAGGAAGTTGTTGTCAGTAATGAGTCTGTTGCGCCGTATATCGCCGTCGCGCAGTTCATAGCGCATCCGGTAATCCAGGCCGACGTCGAGCCAGTCAAGATTTTTGAAAGCCTCAATGTCGGTTTTGGCCAGATTGCGCACATAACGCGGCGGATCGGATTCAGGGTGCGTGGAATAACTACGCGCACGCTGGAAATAGGTGGTTTTCTGCGGCGCTTCCGCTTGTGCGGACTGCGCAGCCGGTTGATTTTCAGATTTTGTCGCCAATTGTGCCGATTGCACCCGTTGCTCCGCATCCTGGCTTGCTGCGCCGGCTTGTGCGATGAGCAGGGCGGATTGCCCGGATATTGGGTTGTTGTTATAGGATATGGCGTGCTTATTTGCCTGTATTGTTGCCTGTACTGCGGCGGCAGGCAACAAATGCGCTGCCACGACTAACAGAGGCAAAGCGATCCGCCAGATATGTTTCATAGCATTCTCCCGAATGTTCTTTTGTCGCGTGTTTATTGTATTCTCCTGTGGTTTAGTCGAAGTTCGATCCTGCGAAGGTTGCTCGCGGAATGGGTGCGGATTCTTCCCGGCACCTGATCTGCACACCCGGTTCTTCATGGCTTCCTGGTTAATGTCGCGGGAAACAGCATGATGATCCTGTGGTGTCGTGTTTTATTTATCAATGTTGGAAATCAATGTTTTGTGGAGCGTGAATGTATCAGTTCACCTTTATAATAGGAACTAATAAATTTTCATTTGCTTATCACTTTTTTGAATATACGAATAGACTGAGAATACAGATTTGTGATAAGTCTTGAAGGAAAACTTTGGAGATAAAGGCTGAATGATAATAACCGTCTGTATATCTGAGGTGTGGTGACGAATATGACTCATCGATTGGTGAGATTGGTGAGTTGGGGTCAGCTTGACAAAGCTATCAGAATTAAACATTATGATCCATATATAGATCATTAATGTACTTTATGATAGTTATATAAACCATTTGAGGGTGTTTTGACTAAGAAAGATATCAGAGCCTATTCGCGTTATACCGATGAGGCGATCAAGCTTCTGGGCGGGCATATTAAGTCAATACGCCTGGAACGTGGCATCACAACGCAAGAGCTTTCAGAGCGGGCGGGTATTTCGCGCGGCTTGCTGCGCCGTATTGAACACGGTGATCCAGCCTGCGGTATAGGGGTCGTCTTTGAAGTGGCTACTTTGCTTGGATTGAAATTTTTTCAATCGGATTACGATGATCTTCTCCTTAAGAATAAAGTGATTGAAGACAAACTGGCGCTTCTTCCCAGCCGCATCAGAAAAGCGAAGGTGGAGATAGACGATGACTTCTAAGCCGACCTGCAATGAAATTTATGTGTGGATCTGGCTTCCGGATGAAACCGGGCCTGTGGTCGCAGGAAAACTGACCAGGATTGATCATCGTATCCTCTTCACATATGGCCAAAGCTATCTTGAGCGTCCAAATGCTATTTCTATCTATGATAAAGAATTGCCCTTGAAGAATGGCGCACAGGAAAAAACATTCGGGACAGAACCTATGCCGGGTTGTATTCGTGATGCTGCTCCTGATGCGTGGGGGCGACGTGTAATCTTAAACAAGCTTCTTGGCGCGAAGGGGAAAACGGCTGATCCCAGCGATCTGGATGAATTTACTTATTTGATGGAATCCGGCTCTGACCGGATCGGTGGACTTGATTTCCAACGTTCCCCTAAAGTTTATGAGCCCAGGCTTTCTGGCGAGGCACGTCTTGAAGAATTATTACAATCGGCAGAATTAGTTGAAAAAGGCATTCCTCTGACACCGGAACTGGCTCAGGCTATCAATCATGGCACATCAATTGGCGGAGCCCGACCGAAAGCATTAATCAACATGAACGCTCAGGATATATAGCCAAATTTTCATCCGGCACGGATCAATACAACGTCATCAAGGCCGAATTCATGGCAATGCAATTAGCAGGTCGATGTGGTTTGAATGTGGCTTCTGTAAAACTTGTCCGCGCTTCTGGAAAGGATATTTTGCTGATCGAACGATTTGATCGGGAATGCTATGAAAAAGGCTGGACGCGTAAATTGATGCTGTCGGCGTTAACATTACTGGGGCTGGATGAAATGACGCCGCATTATGCCAGCTATGAAGATTTGGCAGAGTTAATCCGTCATCGTTTCACAAACCCGAAGGTTACCTTGGAAGAGCTTTTTTCACGGATTGTATTCAATATTTTATGCGGTAACACAGACGATCATGCCAGAAACCATGCGGCCTTTTGGGACGGAAAAACCCTCACGCTGACACCAGCCTATGATATTTGTCCGCAAATGCGTCAGGGCGGCGAGGCAACACAGGCCATGATGATTGCCGGTAATGACAGATCAAGCCGTTTAATCACCTGCTTAGCGGCAGCAAAAAACTTCATGCTGAATGATGAACAAGCGCGGCGTATCATTGATAACCAGATCACTGCTATTAACGAAAACTGGGACGATGTCTGCAAAAAGGCGGATCTCTCTCCGATAGACCAAGTTTTATTCAAAGAGCGCATGTTCAGGAGTTCCTATGCTTTTGAAGGCTACAGAAATTAATTGCATCATACCTTACTGATACCTTGGCGATGACACGCAGCGATGCCAGCAGGGCAGCATACGGGGCTGCGCGTGCTATTGCGTTTTTTTGAAATGCAGCCCCAGCCGTTCCATGCGATAGCGCATCGAACGCACCGTGATGCCTAAAATCTTTGCGGCGGCTGTTCTGTTATAGCGCGATTGTTCCAGCGCATGAATGATGGAATCTTTTTCCAGCCGGTCCAGATAATCCTGCAGCGGCACGCTCCGGTCTGCGCTGGTGGCATGGGCTGCCGTGTTTTTCGGGTTGTCCCTGGATTTGAGTTGTAATTCGTTTTTGCTGATCCTGTTTTCGCTGCACAGCGCCAGGGTGCGTTCCAGAATATTCTCCAGTTCGCGTACATTGCCGGGAAAATCATAGTTTGCAAGCACTGAAAGCGCTTCTTTGTCCAGGCGGCAGGCTGGTCTTGCCGTGTCGCGGCAGATTCTTTCCAGAATAGTACCGGCAATCAGCGGAATGTCCTCGCGCATCGTGCGCAAGGGCGGCATATCCAGCTCTATGACGTTGAGCCGATAATAGAGATCCTGACGAAACAGACCGTCCTCAACGCATTCATTGAGTTTCTTGTGCGTTGCGCTGATGATGCGCACATCAATGTTTTTTTCCTGTGTTTCACCCAGTCTGCGGACTTGTTTTTCCTGGATGACCCTGAGCAGCTTGACTTGCATCGCGAGCGGCAGATCGGCAACTTCGTCGAGAAATAACGTGCCGCCATTGGCAGTCAGGAAAAAGCCATCGTGATCCTTGTCTGCCCCGGTAAATGCGCCTTTTTTATAACCAAAAAATTCGCTTTCCATGAGATTTTCCGGGATCGCGCCGCAGTTGACGGGTATAAACGGCTGATCGCGGCGCGCGCTGCGTTCATGAATCATGCGTGCGGCAAGTTCTTTGCCGCTGCCGGATTCACCGTTGATGTAAACAGCGGCCTGGCTGCGCGACAATTTTTCGATTGCGGTGCGCAACTGGCGCATGGGTTGTGATTCGCCCAGCAGAACCCGCTGATTGTTTGATTTTTTTGCGGATATTTCTTCGTTCCGCATGGGCGGCAGGTTTAACGCGGATTTGACCAGTGCCCGCAATTGTTTAAGCGACACGGGTTTGGCCAGATAATCGAAAGCGCCCGCCTTAAGCGCCGCCACCGCATTTTCAGTCGTGCCAAAAGCGGTAATGACGGCGACAGGCAACGCAGCGCAATGCTGTGTGATGTATTGCAGCAGATCCAGCCCGCTGCCATCCTGTAAGCGCATGTCTGCCAGGCAGAGCTGATAGGACTGTGATTGCAGCATTGCTTTGGCGCTCGCAATGCTTAATGCGCTGGTGACGTTCATACCCATGCGTATCAGCGTCAGTTCGAGCAGCTCTGTGATGTCCGGCTCATCATCCACGATAAGCACATGGGGTGTTGAATCTGGATTCATCATGGTCGTGTTGATTTTTCTTTGTCTTTCCTAAACGTTGTTTTCGTGGCGAGTGTTTCTGAACGTCACTCTGAACTGAGCGCCAACGGCGGGATTGGTATATTCAATCGACGCATTGTTGGCTTCGCAAAGTTCGCGTGCGATGTAGAGCCCTAATCCGGTGCCGTGCTGCGCTGTTGTAAAAAAAGGTTCGAACAATTGTTTCTGCTGCTGTTCCGTGATGCCTGCACCATCATCGCCGATGTCCAGATATAAGCTGTCTTCATCGCGCGCCCGGATGATTTTGATTGTGATGCTGCCTTCCTGTTGGAGGCAATGCCGCCAGGCGTTGCGACATAAATTCCACAGTATCTGGTGAAGATGATTCCGGTCGAAATGGATAACGCCGTCGTCGGTGAACTGCAATGCAAACACCTGTGCGTCAATTTTTTCAGTCAGGCAGAAATCGCTGATAAATGGCCGGAGAAATGCGGACAGATCAAGCGGCTCGGTTTTGATGGTATCGCGCCGGTTCAGTTGCAATACATCTTGTACAATTTTATTGAGCCGCTGGGTATTATCGGTGATGATGCGCACCAGACGGCTGCTGGTGCTGTCGTTGAAGCGTTCTTCATGGAGCAGTTCGGCGGCATGGCTGATGGACGACAATGGATTGCGGATTTCATGGGCAATATTCGCGGTCAGCCGTCCAAGTGCGGCGAGCTTCAACTGTTGTACCTGAGCCTGCACATGGCTGAGGTCTTCCAGATAAATAATGGCATCGGCATTACGGCTGTCGGGAATCGGCATCAGGCGGACGCGGAGCGGATGGCTGCGAATGCATAAATGCTGCGGTTCGGCGTCTGCGCTGTTGATACGCTGTTTCGATAACAACATCGCCAGATCCGGCGCGTAATCGGAAAGCCGGGCAGGGTGGAAATAATCGGGCTGCGAATCAAGATTAATCAATCTGCCGGCATGGGCATTGTACTGACGAATGTTGCCCGCTTGATCGACAACCAGAATGCCTTGCTTCAGATCCTTGATGATCAACTGGTTGATCTGCGCCATGTTGGCCAGGTCGATACTGCGCTCACGGGCCAGTTTCTCACTGGCGACAGCGCGCGCCGCAAGCCGCTGCGCCAGCCAGGCGACCGCGAAATAGCCCAGGCTCATGAGCGCGGCATGCGTGAACTGGACCTGGGCCGATCCGAAAGAAAGCAGCGTATAGACTTCCTGCAACAGAATGCCGATGGAGGCGATGGCGGCATAAAATAACGTTAACCGCCCCTGGCTGATGAGTCCTGCGCCTGCCAGCGAAATCATGAGCAGTATCCCGAGTCCGTTTGTCAGACCGCCGCTGGCGTGGATCATGACGCAAATCAGGATGACATCGACGCAGACCTGCTGCGTCAGTTGCCAGTTAAAGCCGGGCTTGCGCCGGTAAATCAGCACCAGGAAAAAGACACTGAAGATCAGGTGTAACCCGGCGGCATAGAAAAATAAATTTTCGTCATTGGAACCCAGTTTCGTGAATGACGATGACCAGACCAGAATGATGAGTCCGCCGGTGATGATGATGCGGGTGATGTTGAATAACGACAATGAATGCCAGAACGATTCCGGAAAGCCGGGGTGTCCGGCATCGGCGCATACTTCATTACTGAACCCGGCAAATTGTTCGGTTGAATGGGATCTGAATGTTTCTGCGGTATTTGTGATCACAATGCGTTTAGGATGATATATCCGGGTCCTTATGTTCTAGGCGATGTTCGTTGCAACAGAAAAATTCGCCCTGGCTGGTGACGCTTTCGCTTCTGGGTAGATGAACGCCACAATGCACGCAGCGCACCATTTCCTCAAGCGCTTTGGGTGGCGTGTCGTTTTCTGTGCTTTCTTCAGTTTTTTCATCAGTATTTTCAGTTTCTTCCGGTGAACGGATTTTGATCAGCCAGTAAACCAGTGCAGCTATAATCAGAAAAAAAACTAATTTGCCAAGCATTATTATTCTCCTTTAGGACAATCACGATAGCGATGAAAACAGAACCGGCTTGCGGCGGCTGTAGAGGCGTATTGCTTCATGAGTTGATTGTACTTGTCAGAAGAATACTGGCAAGCATAATCGCAAAGACCGGAATTTCATCGCCGGATTAATCGGGAAAATCCCCTGTTAATAGAAAATTCTGCCGCGATGTTTCCGGGAAACAGGTCGGTTTCTGG
>CAYXFV010000022.1:18334-39544 GCA_964464365.1 uncultured Nitrosomonas sp.
AGGCCTGGCAAAACCTGTCATACCTCTGCAGAAATAATTGGCGTGTCTGGCTTGACTCAGGATGCCAGAAAGGTTACAAACGCTTTGTTTTTTACCGGCGATAAAATTTAAATGCGTAACCGGCAGATGATTCACGGCAAAAACATATGCTTGATGCCCTGTAACCGGCGTACTCAGCGTTTGATTCAAATCAGGCGCGTGGGCATTTGTTTTCTCTGGATGCTGTCCGTGTCTGCCGGTCTGATCAATCATGCTCATGCCGCGCGGCCTCTGATTGTTGATGATGCCCGCATTGTTGACCCCAAAGCCTGCCAGATGGAAAGCTGGATGCAAAAAAATACCGGCTCTGTTGAATTCTGGGCTTTGCCGGCCTGTAACTTCACCGGCAATCTGGAACTCACGGCAGGCGGCGCAATGTCTTCCGGCTTGAAAGACAGTAAAAACCCGAATCTTCAATTTCAAGCGAAAACCCTGTTTAAAGATACGGAAGAAAACGGCTGGGGGATCGGCTGGGTGTTCGGCGCGGTTCACAGTCCAACCATCAATACCAACCGTAACTGGACGGGTAATTTGTATTCCTATATTCCTGTCAGCTTTTCGTTCCGGGATGATCGTCTCATTATCAACGCAAATATGGGGTGGCTGTTTCGCCGTTCGGAATCAAGCAGTCATCGTATGACGATGGGTATCGGCACGGAAATTTCGCTGTCGCGGAATCTGTGGCTTATTGCCGAAACATTCGGCCAGAATCACGGCAAACCTTTTTATCATGCCGGTTTCCGTTATTGGATCATTCCTGGCCGTATACAGTTTGACACCACTTATGGGAATCGCATGACGTCAGGCCACGCGGAACAATGGTTTTCTATCGGACTGCGGTTGCTTTCACCGGCTTTTTTGCCGTGAGGGTGAGCGACTGATGGATCGCCTGACACTCGAACGGCGTCAGGTCTGGATTTATCTTGCCGCTATTATTGGCGGTCTTGCGCTGGGCGGTCTTCGACCGGACATCGGGCCGCATCTGGAAACTGCGCTATGGCCGGTGCTGGCCGTATTGCTCTACGCCACCTTCGTACAGGTGCCTTTGCTGCACATTCGCGACGCTTTTCGTGACTGGCGCTTCGTGCTTGCCGTCATGACCGGCAACTTCGTGCTGATTCCACTGGTGGTCTGGTTGATTCTGCAATGGCTGCCGGACGACCCGGTTTTGCATCTGGGTGTGCTGCTGGTGTTGCTGGTGCCTTGTACAGACTGGTTTATCACTTTCGCGCAGCTTGGGCGCGGCAACACAATACGGGCGGTTGCGGTCACCCCGCTGAACCTGCTGGCGCAGTTGCTGTTATTGCCGGTTTATCTGTGGCTGATGTTGCCCGCAGCAGATTTCAGCGCGGCATTGCGAACCGAAGATCTGTTGCCCGCCGCGCTTGCCCTGATCGGCTTGCCCTTGCTGACTGCGGTATTCACGGAATACTGGATCGAAGCAAAACCCAAACGCGCCGTCTGGCGTGAACGCCTTGGTTGGTGGCCCGTGCCTTTGCTGGCGGTTGTGGTGTTCCTGATCGCTGGTGCGCAGGTTGGCACGGTGCGCCACGCCGGGCCGATGTTGCTGACGGTATTGCCGGTTTTTACGGTCTTTTTACTGGCAGCAGCACTGATTGCGCGCCTGCTGACCCGAGTGCTGCGGCTGCCGATGGATTCCGGGCGCACGCTGGCTTTCAGCCTTGGTACGCGTAATTCCTTTGTCGTGCTGCCGTTCGCGTTAGCGCTGCCAGCCGGCTGGGAGACGGCCGCGGTGATTATTGTGTTCCAGTCGCTGGTCGAGTTATTCGGTATGGTGTTTTATCTGTGGTGGTTGCCGGACCGCTTGTTCAAAGAAACATCCGCCACCGCTATTGAACCTGAAAATTCTGGTTGAAAGGCATTCTCCATGAACACTATCATTTTCGAATCCGCGCTGACCTGCCCGGTTTGCGGCTACGCCAGGACGGAAACCATGCCTACGGATGCGTGCCAATGGTTCTACGCCTGCGGGCAATGCCACACTGTATTGAAGCCGAAGCCGGGCGATTGTTGTGTTTATTGTTCCTGGGGCACTGTGCCATGTCCGCCTATCCAGAGGCAGGGTAAAAAGAGCGGTGATCACTGCTGCGATTAAGCGGCGTATTGCACCGTGTTTTTATGGCCTGCATCGGATAGCGCATCACAGGCGCAGGGTAAAACCGTTATACGCCGGCGATGTTGCAACTGCATCGCTGGTGTTGTGCAGCGTATGATGGCAAACAGAACTCACCTTACAATTTCTTTACTTCGTTTCCGAATGTATGGTAGATATGCCGGAACGATAAATTAATAGTTAGCCATTTTCGGGAATACCAATGCCAAATGTTGATATGAGTACCAACCAATCCGAACTGTTGGGAAGCTGGAAGCCTTCCGACTACATAGAAAAACGGGCCAGGCAGTATCAGGCATGGTACGACGGAAAGGCCGTTATCGCAAAGCGGCAATATCTCCAAATGCGCACAGCGGTTGTTCTGGGAGGTGTCTTCGTGCCGGTAATAGTGAACAGCGCTATTCCCTACAAAGAAGCTATCGCTTCAATTATCAGTTTGATCGTTGCCGCTTGTGTTGCGCTTGAAAGCGTCTATCACTACCGCGAACAATGGAAGAACTATCGTTCTACCGAGCAGTTTCTCGGTCGGGAGCAGGTTCTTTTTCTAACCGGAGAGGGCGGTTACAAGGTCTTCAGATCTCCCCAGGAGGCATTCATACATTTTGTTGAGCGTTGTGAAAGCGCCATAGAAACTGAGAACGCATCTACGTTGAACATCATGACGCTGGCTCAACAGGAAGCAAAGCCGGCGAGAACCGATAAAGGCGATGTCAATGATTAGCCCTCGGTTAACAATCCACTCGTAAGTTGTGTTTGCGAGGTTCCTCTGTGCGGTTAGCTCAATCTGCCGATAAAATCAGCAGCTTAGTAAAGAAATGGCGGTATACTGATTTCTCCCTGTGGGAGAAGACAGTGATGCCAAATTTTGATATGCGATGTATCTATGCTGAGCCAACGTCCAGAATCAAAAACCGGAAATAACGCGAGCGCTGATTTTATGGCCGACCACCTGTTGCACCGGTTGTATCGTTTGCAGCAGGCACATCGCCATATTTCACCGCAGTTGATGGCGGAGGTTGCCCGGGAATCGGGGTTGCCGGTCAGCCAGGTTGCCGCAGTCGTCAGTTTCTATGCCTTTTTCTATCAGCAGCCGGTGGGTTGCTATCATATCCTTTTCAGCAATTGCACCAGTTGCGGTTACCAGGCTGGTGGCGTCGATCTGCTTGCGTTGCTGTGTCAGCAGCTGGGCATTACGCCAGGACAGACGCGTGCGGATGGCGTGGTCAGTGTGGATGAAACATCCTGTATCGGCATGTGCGATCACGGCCCTGCGATGCTGGTCAATGGCGTGCCGGTCGTCAATCTCAACGAAGACCGCATCAATCAGTTGTGCGGTCTGATTTCAGCCCGGCAATCGCTGAATGACTGGCCGGCGGCGTGGTTCCAGATCAATAATCACATTCGGAAACCCGGATTGTTATTGCAGGAAGCGCCGCTAACCGGCGGCAGCCTGAAAAAAGCGCTGGCAGGCGATGCGCATTTGATGCTGGGATCGATCGTGCAATCGGGTTTGCGCGGACGCGGCGGGGCGGGTTTTGCGACCGGAAAAAAATGGCTGTTGTGCCGGGAAGCCGCAGGCGATACCCGCTATGTAGTCTGTAACGCCGATGAAGGCGAACCGGGAACGTTCAAGGATCGCGTACTGATGCAATGTCATGCCGATACCTTGTTCGAAGGGATGACACTGTGTGCCTATGGCATTGGCGCGCAAAAAGGCTTTCTCTACCTGCGCGGCGAATACCGCTATCTGCTCGGACATTTACAGGCAACGTTAACGCAACGCTATCACGCAGGATTATTAGGCTCATCGATTCTCGGACAGGCCGGATTCAGTTTTGATATTGAAATCGTTGTCGGTGCAGGCGCCTATATCTGCGGTGAAGAATCGGCGCTCATCGAATCGCTCGAAGGCAAACCCGGCATACCCCGTATCCGTCCGCCTTTTCCGGTGACGCAAGGCTATCTTGGCCAGCCGACCGTGGTTAACAATGTCGAGACCTTCATCGCAGCGGCGTATATCGTGCATCACGGCAGCGATAGATTCAGGGCTGTGGGCACGGAAAAATCCTCGGGCAGCAAGATACTCAGCGTCAGCGGCGATTGCCGGATACCGGGTATTTATGAGTATCCGTATGGCGTCCGTATCCGGCAAGTTCTCGCCGATAGCGGTGCGGTCGATGCACAGGCTGTACAGATTGGCGGGCCGGCCGGATCGTTGGTCGCGGAAAAGGATTTTAACCGGCGTATCGGTTTCGAAGATGTATCGACCGGCGGTTCATTGCTGATTTTTGATGGAAACCGCGATCTGTTATCGATCAACCGGAATTTCGCGCGTTTTTTTGCGCACGAGAGTTGCGGTTTTTGTACGCCCTGCCGTGTCGGCACACGCCTGCTGGAAAACAGTGTCCGGAAAATCGCCGATGGCCGCGCAACACGGCGGGACATCGATGAGATCAAACAACTGGGCCAGTTTGTCAGTCAATATTCACATTGCGGGCTGGGCCATACCGCAGCCAATCATATTCTGGAGAGTCTGCAACATTTTCCGTCCGTATTTGCAGGAAAAATGAAATCGGATAGGTATACACCTGCGCTCGACCTCGATGCGGCATTGGAAACGGCGCGGCAACTGACGCGGCGTGATGATGCGGATGCTCATCTGGAATAAGGAGGCCCGATGACAAAGATACGGAAAACGATTTTTATCGATGGCAAAGCCATCGGTTTTACGGCGGGCCAGACGATCATGGATGCGGCATTATCCGCGCAAGTCTATATTCCGCATCTCTGTCACTATCCGGGGCTGACGCCCTCGGGCAATTGCCGGTTATGCGTGGTCGAAGCGGATGGCCGCAAAGTTGCCGCCTGTACAACCCAGGCATGCGACGGGCAGCAGGTCAGCAATAATACCGCCGAGTTGAACGCGGCACGCCAGGCGATCACGCAGATGCTGTTTGTCGAAGGCAACCACATCTGCCCGTCATGTGAAAAATCCGGCAATTGCAAGCTGCAGGCAATGGGGTATTATTTGGGCATGCTGGAAGAACATTTTCCGCAGTTTAATCCGCACCGGGAACTGGACGCATCACACCCGGATATTTTTCTGGATCGCGGCCGTTGTATCCTGTGCGGCCTGTGCGTGCGCGCCAGCCGCGAGGTGGATAAAAAGGATGTGTTTGTCATCGTCGGCCGTGGCGCCGATGCGCACCTGATTGTCAATACCGACAGTGGGAAACTCGGTGACAGTCATCTGGATGTCCATGATCTGGCGGCCAATATCTGTCCGGTCGGCGCGATTATGTTCAAGGAACGCGGTTATGTGACACCCATCGGCGAACGCATCTACGACCGGCAAATCATCAGCGATGTGGCATTTGATGAGCATGTGCCGGAACAAAAAGACGGTAAGAGACAATGACAGACCGGAAGATCAAAATTGCGACCACTTCTCTGGCGGGATGTTTTGGCTGCCATATGTCGTTTCTGGATATCGATGAGCAGTTGGTGCAGCTGAATGAACGGATCGAATTTAACCGCTCTCCGCTGACCGACATCAAGCACTGCGGGCCGAGCGATATCGGCCTGATCGAAGGTGGCGTGTGCAATGCGGACAATGTGCGTGTACTGCGCGAATTTCGCGAGAACTGCAGAATCCTGATTGCCGTCGGTGCCTGCGCCATTACCGGCGGCGTACCGGCGATGCGCAACTATTTCGATTTGCGCGAATGTCTCGAGGAAGTCTATCTCCATGGTGCAGGGGTGACAAATCCGCAGATTCCTGACGATGTCGAATTGCCACTGCTGCTGGATAAAGTCTATCCGGTTCAGGCGGTTGTGCCGGTGGATTATTTTCTGCCCGGCTGCCCGCCGCCCGCTGACGCGTTTCTGGCTATTCTGCTGCCATTGCTGAATGGAGAGATACCGCAGATGGCGGATCGCAAACTCTATTACGATTGAGGATCATCACATGACACCCGGAAAATCCCCGGAACCCGGCACGCGGCGGATCGTCATCGATCCGGTCACGCGGGTCGAGGGGCATGGCAAAATTACCTTGCTGCTGGATCAGGACAACCATATCCAGGAAGCGCGTCTGCACATCGTCGAGTTTCGCGGTTTTGAGAAATTCATTCAGGGAAGGCCCTACTGGGATGTGCCGTTTTTTGTGCAGCGTTTGTGCGGCATCTGTCCGGTCAGCCATCAGCTGGCTGCGGCAAAGGCGGTCGATCAGATCGCCGGTGTTGATCAACTGACGCCGACAGCGGAAAAACTGCGCCGTTTACTGCATTTTGGCCAGGTGCTGCAATCGCATGCACTGCATTTTTTTCATCTGACTTCGCCGGATTTTTTGTTTGGTTTTGGCAGCGACCCGATGCAACGCAATATCGTCGGCGTGCTGGAGAAATATCCGGAGATCGCCATGCAGGGGATCAAACTGCGCAAATTCGGCCAGCAGATTATCGAAGCAATTACCGGCAAGCGGATTCATGGTACGGGTACGATTCCGGGCGGTATGAACAAACCGCTTGCGCAGGCGCAGCGCGATGTATTGCTGAATGAAATAACCGATATTCTGCAATGGTCTGAGCAGGCGGTACGCCTGAACGCGCAGATCCATACAACGCATGCGGAACATGCCGATTTCGCCACAATGCCGACGAATTATCTCAGCATGACGGGCGGAAACGGAGAACTGGAACTGTATCATGGTGGATTGCGCGCACGTTATCCGGATAGCGCGATCATTTTCGATCAATTCGATTATTGCGGCTACCAACAGATTTTGCGCGAGGAAGTGCGGTCGTGGAGCTACATGAAATTTCCGTATCTGTTGCAGCTCGGGCAGACGCAAGGCTGGTACCGCGTAGGGCCACTGGCGCGTATCAACAATTGTGACCGCATCGCCACGCCGCGCGCGGAAGCGGCGCGCAAGGATTTCAGGGCCAGGAGTCAAGGAGGACTGGTGCATGATACGCTCGGCTACCACTGGGCGCGCATGATTGAAGCGCTGCATTGCGCGGAATCGATCGAGATTCTGCTGCACGACCCCGATATTATCGGCACCGATCTGGTCACCGGAAAAGGCGGCAGGCGGCATGAAGGCATCGGTGTGATCGAAGCACCGCGCGGCATATTGTTTCATCACTATCAGGTCGATGACGAAGGCATCGTTACTCGCGCCAACCTGATTGTCTCAACCACCAGCAACAATCAGGCAATGAATGAGTCGGTTCGTATCGTGGCCAACCGGTATCTGGATGGGCGGGAAATTACCGAAGGCTTGCTGAATCATCTGGAAGTGGCTGTGCGTGCTTACGATCCCTGCCTGTCGTGCGCAACGCATGCGCTGGGCAAAATGCCGCTGCAGGTCGAACTGATCGATGCGGAAGGCGCGCTGGTTCACCGGTTGATCAAGAACAGCGACGGACAGTTTTGTTCCTGATGGGCAATGCCGTCCGTCGGATCGTTTCAGCGGTAACAGGTAGCGGCCAGTTGTTTCAGTACGTTGCGTTCCGGTGTGCTGTAGAACAACCGGTATTTGTCCTTGACGCGCTGCCAGCGTTTGCCGTATTCGCACCAGAATCCCTTGTTCGGCGGCAGCCATTCATGTGGAGCCTTGTCGGATTTGGCCCGGTTAACGACGTCACTGACCACGAGCAGGTTTTCAAAATCGTTGGCGAAAGCGCGGCGCTGCGCGCGTGTCCAGCCGGATGCGCCATGCCGGTGCGCATGTGCGAGCGGCACGATATGGTCGATATCGACATCGGCAGCTTTGGTCAATGTTTTGCCAGTGTAAGGGCCGATCCACAGTCCGGCTTTGACCGTGCATTGCCGGGTATCCTTGAACTGAACGGGTGTCTGGCTGGTTGCGATGAGTAGTTCCTGGCGGGTGTTGCGGCAGTTTTTGTCGGTATCGACCCAGTGCGGCCAGTCCTTGCGCTGGTAAGGCGTGCCGGTTGCCGGTATGCTTTCGGATTGTTGCGGTTGTCGGGCGTGTTCGATCGGTTTGGGTAACTGCTGACAGCCCGAAAGGATGAACAGTGCCAGCAGTGTGAATAACAGAAAATTTTTCATGGATGATAAAGTTTTGTCGGATGATTGTCTTTTTGATGCAAAGCCAGGCCCGCAGATCATACTATGAATCTTCCGCTCGAATACTGGCTGCATCATGCGCTGTTTTACGCATTATTATTGCTGATTCATTTTATATGTGGATTGCTGGTCATCAACCATGATGTCAAAGTCAATTACACACGCAAGATCAATCACTTTGCCTTTTTCTTTCTGCCAGTGCTGCTACAATCGTTTATTGCGTATTCCTACAGCGCAACAACATTCATCGCGGATATCGTGTTCGTATTTGTCTTTCTGACCATATTCGTGGCGCCCATGCGTAACCGGTTTAAGCCGGTGGCCGTCATGTTCCGCTCCATAGACCGGCCCGAGGACAGGCCGCTGACACTGACATGGCTCTATACGCAGTTTCTGGTCAGCTATCTGGTGCTGATTCCGTTGCTGGCCTATTTTGCGGACCAGAATATATTGCCGCTTGTGATGATTATTATTCTTGCCAATGGCATTGGCGACGGGCTTGCCGAGCCGGTTGGCGTGCGGTTTGGAAAACGGAAATATACTGTTTACGCCCTGTTCACCCGGAAAAAATACCAGCGCAGTTATGTCGGCAGCGCATGTGTCTATGGGGTGACGTTTATATCCATTCTGGCGTTTCATACGTATTTCAACCCCATCCAGCTCGCTGTCGCGCTATTGGCAATACCGCCGCTGATTACACTGGCTGAAGCATTTTCGCCGCATACCTGGGACAGCCCGTTGATCTATGGCGTAGGCGGAATGGCTTTGATCGGCGTGCATCGGCTTGGATGACGGACTACAATTGAACACGGCGAGCAACTGCCGTTCAAAAAAGCAACCGGTGGACAATACGCATGCGTATCGGAATTGATTTAGGCGGAACCAAAATAGAAGGCGTGGTGCTGGATAACAACGGCAATGCAGTGTTGAGAAAGCGCGTGCCGACCCGGCAATCCGAAGGTTACCGGGCGATCCTCAATGCGATTGCGCAGCTGGTTGATGCGCTTGAAGCTGAGGTGGGCAGGAAATGTCCGGTGGGTATCGGCACGCCCGGTGCTCTGTCGGCGATAACAGGACATATGAAGAATGCCAATACGGTCTGCCTGAATGGGCAGCCGCTGTTGGCGGATTTGCAGACGTTGTTGCAGCGGCCATTGCGCATGGCCAACGATGCCAACTGTTTTGCGCTGAGTGAGGCGCTTGATGGCGCGGGAAAAGGTTTTGGCGTGGTTTTTGGCGTCATTATGGGCACCGGTGTCGGCGGCGGCGTGGTGTTTAATGGGCAACTGCATCAGGGACATCAGCATATCAGCGGTGAATGGGGGCACAATATTCTGGAGCGTGACGGGCCGCCGTGTTACTGCGGCCAAAGCGGCTGCGTGGAAACGCTGATTTCCGGCCCGGGGCTGGTTGCCGATTTCCACCGTCATGGCGGTAATGCCGCACTGGCGTCCAGCGATGTGGTGACTGTGGTAACGCTTGCGGAACAAGGCAATGCAGTAGCAGAAGCGGCCATGCAGCGGTTTCTCGACCGCTTCGGACGCGCGATGGCGATGGTGATCAATATTCTTGACCCGGACGCCATTATTCTGGGCGGCGGTCTTTCCAATGTGGAGAGACTTTATTCGGAAGGGCGTCAGCGCATGGCGCACTATGTTTTTAATGACGAATTCATTACACCGGTGCTGCGCAATGTGCATGGCGACAGTTCTGGTGTCCGTGGCGCGGCACAGCTATGGCGCGCCGATGAAATATGAAGCCGAAATGAAACCGAGACCGCCGCAATGCTCCGATAAACATCACAAACGTCACTATATACCGGCACTGGGCTATCACGTGCTGACGCCGTTATACGATTGCCTCGCTGCGCTTGCCGGTGGTGGGAATTATCTGAACACGTTGATTGACCATGCGCAGTTTGCGCAGCACGACCGGATACTTGATGTTGCCAGCGGAACCGGAATACTGGCCATTGCGATTAAACAGCGTTGTCCGGATGCAGCGGTTAGCGCACTCGATTGTGATGCGACGATGTTGTCACGCGCGGCGTATAAGGCGGCGCGGCAGGCCGTGGATATAAGCTTTGACCGGGCGTATGCGCAGTATCTGCCGTATGCCGATGCCTGTTTTGATCGCGTGGTTTCCAGTCTTTTTTTTCATCATCTGACCTGGGACGACAAGCAGCAGGTGGCACGCGAAATGTTCCGGGTATTGAAACCGGGCGGAACACTGCATGTACTCGATTGGGGACGCGCGGAAAACCGCGTGATGCGTGGCTTGTGTTACATGGTGCAACTGGTGGATGGCTTTGCCAGTACGCGTGACAATGTTGCCGGAAGATTGGTTGAAGTTTTCGAGCAGGCGAGTTTTTCCGGAGTCAGGCCACTGCAATCGTTCAATACGCTTTTTGGTACGCTCGTACTGTATGGTGCTACCAAGCTGGATAAGCTGGAGATGTGACCGGGTATGTGCTCCGGGGGGATACATCCCCCGCCGATTATTCCGCCAGAGGTCTGCCGATAGGGGTGCTACGCTCGTATTCTTCTTCTATGACGGCAGGCAGCTGAACTTTTGGAAACAGAATGGTGAATGTGGTGCCTTCGCCGGGTTCACTGTTGACGTCGATATCCAGTTTGTTGTTTTGCGCTGCGATTTTGACGATGGACAGGCCGATGCCGCTGGTGGCTTTATTATGCAACGCGGCGCGCGGCGAATAGAAATATTCGTTGAAAATGTTCGGCAGGTCATCGGGGTCGATGCCGATGCCGTGGTCGGTAATCGATAGTGTTGCTGTCCGGGTTGCCGCGTCCACTCTGGATGTGATTTCCACGATGCCATTCTGATGCGAATAGGTCACCGCATTGGAAATGATATTTTCCAGCAGAATTTCAATCTGATCGAAGATGCCTTTATAGACAAAATTGTCGATGGATACATTGAGAATAATCGATTTGGCATTGATGACTGGCGTCAGTTTTTCCAGACATTTCTGCAATACCCGGTTAATTTTGATTGATTTTATCTCTGCCGTGCAGGAGCAGGTTTCTTTTAAGCGCTGCAACCGGAGCAGATCCAGTATCAGGCTGGCCATATTTGCGGCGCGGCGGTCTATTTTTAACAGAATTTCGTTCACTTCGGGCGACACTTCGCCGCAATAACCGCCTTTGATCAGGTTGATTTTGCTGCGAATGGCGTCTAGTGGCGATTTAAGCTGGTGTGTCATCAATACGGCGTACTGGTCTTTTTCCTGCTGGGCCTGGTTAATCTGCTGATAGGCTTCGGACAGCCGGTTTTCATGGGCGCGCACGACCAGGGAAAGTCTCGAGACCACATACCATACGGTAAAAAACAGAATATTCAGCGCAGCCATCCAGAAGAATAAATGGTTTTTGATGGTGCTGTTATTCATCAAGTCAGGATCGATGAGTATCGACTGGGGTATCTGAATCGACAGGGTATATTCCGCCAGCAGCAAGAGGGTGTACATGATGCTGACAATCACTGCGACCAGCAGGCTTTCCAGCGTGGAAAAGAATATGCAGGCCAGCGCGATATGCAGGATATAAAAGAATGGCGCCGGTGTTGCCGTACTGCCGATATAGTGCACCACGACCGATAGACAGATCAGATCGACAATGATCTGCGTCCATAGATTAATGGTGGGGGAATTGAATCTGCCAGGCTTGCAGTGGTCGAGCGTGTATCGGTATGCAAGATTGCCCAGGCCCAGAATCAGTGTAATCGTCAGCGGCCAGTTGTTTTCTTCGATGATACGGAACTGTATCAGCGTATCCGGAATAATCAGCGCCAGGATATGAATAGAAATCAATGCGCCGATAATGCCCCAGCGGAAAATAATAAACCAGCGGATGTTGCTGACCAAGATGTCGTCGCTGAGTTTGCAGGCATTTTCATTTTTCCCGGGTAAAATCGCTTTTTGCTGGCTTTGACCCCAGGAGAATTTAACGATAGCCATGATTCTGTCCTATTGTTCTGTTGGTTGAAAATGCTGCAATCATCGGGTTATCGCGCGGTTACCTGACTGAGACGGTCTTCTATGACACCGATCAGACTCTCGGGTTCAACGGGTTTTTCCATAATGCAGACCCATTCGTTGGATGCTTTGTCAAAATACGGCCTGATCATATCACCCAGCGATGTCAGAAAGATGGTTTGAATCTTGGGGTGTTTTTTGTGAATTTCGGCGTAAGCCACCAGCCCGGCATCCATGGATTCGACCATGACATCGAGTATCGCCAGATCGGGCATTTCGGTGCCTTTTTCCAGCGCTGCGACAAAATCCCTCATAGTGAGATATTGAGTAACCTCGTAACCGTTTTTACACAATATGCGGGATACTGCATCACGAATATCCGCATCATCGTCCACATGTGCAATTTTTCTGTTCATGTTCATGTTCTCCTTTTTGTTTCCTGATTGTAGTGAAGCATCCAGTTAGCTGGATTGTTCGGGTTGCCCGATAAGCGGTGCTCATGATGAGCGGGCAAGGTTTTGCGCAGGTTTGTCGATTCCCGTTCCCGGACAATGAACGAAGTTATTCGGCTGCTTCACGTATTTGATGTTGCTGTGTCGCTTTCGCACAATGTATCTTATGCAATTACATGACATGGATAAGATACGGCTGCCTGCGGATATTTTTTAGTTTTGAATTGGCAAGCATCGCGGTTTTTCTTGTGTATTCATTCATGGTCGAACGGCGACAAGTATACGCGCTAATGCACATAATAACCATTATAGGCTTATGTGTATAAAAAAAATGTGAAGTGGCGGATAAATTTATTCGCGATTAAGGCGAGCGGAAAGGTGAGTGGTAGCGGGTCTGATTTTGAGCCGTGATCGTCAATTTTTCCGGTGTGCTTTACAAACCTGCCTGATCTAGTCATAAGTAGGAAAATACAACACAGAAAAGTAAGAATATAAGCATTCTCCGTAGGAAATCCGGCACTGGGCGGAGCGGTTTCATATCTGGCAGCAGAATGAGAGATTTGTTGTTAAAATCAACAGCGATCATTAAAGATTATGCAGGCTGTTCTTAAATGGATTATTGCTCGGATGCTGTTCTATTTGCCGGGGATAAATGACGAGCGGTTATAGGGCTACCATGGATAAGTGTATCAAAATATTGATAGTTGAAGACGAACAGATTGTCGCACTCGATCTGAAGAGACGTTTGACGAAACTAGGGTATCAGGTTACCGGCATGGCGGCCAACGGTAATAAAGCACTGGCATTGGTAAAAAAAGAACAGCCCAATATTGTGCTCATGGATATCCACATACAAGGTGCCGCCGATGGCGTGGAAGTTGCCGCCATGATGCAGAAAACGCACAGTATTCCGGTCATTTATCTGACAGCGTATTCCGAAGAAAAAACCTTAAACAGGGCAAGAGAAACCAAGCCTTATGGTTACCTGTTAAAGCCGTTTTCCGACCGGGAACTGCATGTCATGATTCAGATCAGCATGGAACGCTATGAAAGAGACATACTGATCACAAGAAATGAACAGCATTTCCGGCTTGCACTGGAGGCCGCGCACCTGGGCACCTGGGAGGTTGCGGAAGAACCCTGTGAAATATTCATGCGAAAAAGCAGCAAAGGTAATCTTGAGCCGTTAACTGACTGGAAAGCGTTTCTCCAGTCGATAGACAGGTATGATAAGCGGAAGATATTTGAGTTTATCGAGAGATTACGCAGCGAACCGGACAATACCGGCGAAATAGAATTCCGGGTCAATTCCGGTAACGGGGAAAACGTCTGGTATAAGTTGTATGGTAAATCATTCAGAAAGGTGGACGATTTCCAGATCGTCGGCATTTTGCAGGAAACGACTGAAAACCGCCGCATTATAAACCGGCTGGCGCAAGCGGCCACCATTTTCAAATGTGCAACGGAAGGTATCGTCATTCTTGGCAACAGACAGTTTGACTGTGCGAATAATGCCTTTTTCACCATGACCCAATACCGGGAAAAGGATCTGAAGAATCGGGAATTACCGTTCCTGACCAGTCAGTTTCTGGGTAAAGAAGCCTATGAAAGCATCTGGCACAGCATGGATAATCAGGGTAGCTGGCAGGGCGAGATCAAGGCGTACAAAAAAAATAATGAAGTCATCTACCTATGGTTGTCGATTGGCCGTATTCCTGGCGGGAAGCGTGATGAAGACAAACAGTTTATCGTCATGATATCGGATATCACCGCCGTGCGGGAAGCGCAGGAGCAGTTGTCCTATCTGGCTTATTACGACAATCTGACCAATCTGCCGAATCGCATGCTGGTGATGGACCGGTTAAAACAGGCGCTTGCCAAAGCGATACGGGAATCATTGCTGCTGGGCGTGTTGTTTATCGATATCGATAACTTTAAGCGGGTGAATGATACGTTTGGTCATAAAGCCGGGGATTCGATGCTGTGTCATATTGCGCAAAGAATGCTGACGATACTGCGGCAGAGCGATACTTTAGGAAGGCTTGGCGGCGATGAATTTGTCGTGATTGTCACCAATGCGGATTCCCAGGATGCATTCGCCAGGATTGCTGAGAAAATCCTGGAATGCCTGTCCAGCCCCATGATTGTCGGGGGTATGGAAATCGTGCCTTCGTGCAGTATCGGCATCAGTGTTTATCCGGATCATTCCGACCACCATGACGGATTGGTGCAAATGGCGGATACCGCCATGTACGAGGCCAAAAGTAACGGGCGAAACCGTTTCATGTTTTATCATCCGTCACTGACCCAGCGAGCGGCGCATTATCTGACGCGAGAGCATGAGCTGCATCTTGCTTTGGAAAGACATGAATTTCTACTTTATTATCAACCGCAGTTTTCTGCGTCAGCACTTGAAGTCACCGGCGTGGAAGCCTTGATACGCTGGCAGCATCCGGTCAAAGGCCTGTTGTCTCCTGCGGAAATTATTCCTGTGGCGGAGATGAGTGGGCTTATCCTCACGATCGGGAACTGGGTATTGCGGGAGGCTTGCAGGCAACTGAGTATGTGGCGCGCAGCCGGTTTTTCCGACCTCCGGATTTCGGTGAATATCTCGGTGCGGCAATTTTCAGACAATCATCTGCCGATTTTTATTGCAGAATTACTGGTGGAATATCACCTGCCGGCGCATCTGCTGGAACTGGAAATTACGGAATCCTGCCTGCAAAATGGCCTGGTTAATATCACCTGCCTGCGGCAACTGGAAAAGCTGGGTGTATCGATTTCCATTGATGATTTCGGTACAGGTTATTCCTGTATGAGTTCATTGAAGAATCTTCCCATACAGCGTTTGAAAATCGATCAAAGTTTTGTGAAAGATATCCCTCAGGATAAAAATGATTGTGCTATCGCCGCAGCGATTCTGGCATTGTCTAAAGAACTCAATCTGAAGGTCGTTGCTGAGGGTATCGAAACATCGGAGCAGGTTAATTTTCTGAATAAACTGGGGTGTCACGATTTGCAGGGATTTCTGTTTAGCGAGCCGGTTATGCCGGAGCAAATACCCGATTTGATTAGAAAATGGTTGAATTAGAGAATGATCGGATCATACATTTACGTTGGAGAATTGACTGTTTCAGTTAAATAGCTATGCGAGGAAAGCCGGAGGAGTTCATGGATATGCCATCGCTTACCCGATTGGAATATCTTAATAATACCGAAGAAATGATGCATCTTGCCGTGGAAGCTTCTCCGAATGGCATGGTGATCACTGACCGTGAAGGTACCATCGTCATGGTAAATTCCACTACGGAGCAGCTTTTCGGTTACTCACGGCAGGAATTGATCGGCCGATCCGTCGAAATACTGATACCTAAACGATTTGGTTATGATCATCCTAGCCATCGGGAATCTTATCTCAGCGAGTCAAAAAGCCGTCCGATGGGGCATGGAAAGGATCTGGATCTTTATGGACTGCGTAAGAACGGGCATGAATTCCCTGTCGAAGTGGGACTGAATCCGGTCGAAACCGATCACGGCCTTTATGTGCTGGCCGCCATAGTTGATATAACCGACCGAAAACACGCTGAGGAGATGATGCATCTGGCTGTTGAAGCATCGCCCAATGGCATGGCCATGACCAATTGCGAGGGCATCATCGTCATGGTGAATTCAGCGACTGAGATGCTGTTTGGTTACCGCCGCGAGGAACTGATCGACCATCCGATTGAAATCCTGATACCCGAATCGCACCGCAGTCGCCATCCGGAGCTGCGGAAAAATTATCTGAGACAGCCCAGTGCGCGCGCGATGGGGCATGGCAGAGATCTTTACGGTTTGCACAAGGATGGCAGAGAATTTCCGGTTGAAGTCAGATTGAACCCGATCCGGACGCCGCAAGGCATGATGGTGCTGGCCTCGGTGATCGATATCACCGAGCGGAAACACCAGGAACAGCAATTGATGGCCGCTTTGAAAGAGAAAAATCTTTTACTCGCCGAAATACATCACAGGGTCAAAAATAATCTACAGATCATCGATAGCCTGCTCGGCATTCAGTCCGATATATTATTCAATGAATCCGCAGTTTCCGTTCTGAAGGAGAGTCAGAACAGAGTGAAATCAATGGCGCTGATTCACCAGATTCTCTATGAATCGTCCGACTTCTCCGGTGTCGATTTTCCCAGTGTCATTCAATCGCTGGTCAACAGCCTGACATCTTCCTACGCACTGGATTCCTCCAGAATACAGGTGAACATTGATACGGATCCTGTTTTTCTGCCGATCGATATCAGTATTCACTTAGGGTTGATCATCAATGAGCTGTGTTCCAACGCAATAAAATATGCATTCACCGAACATGATTCCGGAAATATCGATATCGGCCTGAAATATCTCGAACCGGCGATATTGCAACTGTACATTGTGGATAACGGCATAGGCATACCGGAAGATTTTGACATAGAAAATGCATCATCGCTGGGCCTGCAGCTCGTGCATCTGCTCAGTGAGCAGGTTTCCGCCGAACTGATGATCCAGCGTAAAAACCCCACCCGATTTATCTTGAATATTCCCGTTTAAGGGGTTCAGCCGGGGGATTCAATGGAAATTTTGGCCCTTTATTGATGTCAAAATGGGCGGTCAGGGTAGGTCAGGTTAGCGAAGCGTAACCTGACACATTCAAGGTGTGACAGGAAGTCTGATTACGCGGGGTTAATCGGACCTATGCCGAGCTATGGCCCAAGTGTGTCGTATGTCATGGTACCTATCAAATCCGTACAACACCGGTATCCGGTCAAGCGGCGCAAACCCAGGAACACGGGCACCATCATCATTAGAGTTTTGCAAGGTGAGCATAGACCTCAAGGTTTTTCCGTTTCAAACAATATGGACTGCATAGGATAGCGCATCGGATTTGAGCCATATTCTTTTTTAAACGCTTCAGTTAGCGCCTCTGCGATCTCGTCAGGGTTAACGCCACCGCGGTCTCTGATTTCAAATAGCACGGGCGAGTACACCAGTGCGCGCGCGAAGGCCGACACATCGAGAATATCGTATTCATGGCGGTGAACCGAGATCACGATGGGGTCAAAGCCAATATCTATCAACTGTTCTTTGAGCGGATCGATTTCGTGGCAGGAAACGGGATCGAACAGAAACCGGGGCGTATCAGACGGAAAGAATTGCTTTAATACCTTGAAGCTCAAACTGGCGAATGGATTGTACCGTTCCGAATCCCAGACGCGAAACAGGTAGCGGCCTCTGCGCCTCAGCACCCGGTAAGTCTCGCGAAAGGCTTTTTCTTGATCGAAGAACATGATACCGAACTGGCAGACTACCGTATCGAATGCTTCGCCATTGAACGGCAGCACCGTGGCATCGGCATTTTGAAGCGTGACTTGTTCATCGGGAAGAAATTTCGTGCGTGCCAGATCCATCATCGAATCGCTGATATCAATCGCAGTCAGGCGGGTATCTTTGGCCAGCAGGTTACGCAAATGCCGGGTGACAATACCGGTACCGGCGGAAATCTCAAGTACATCGCGGGGCGATTGTTCCGCAATGCGCCGCGCGGTATCTAATCCATAGTGATCAAACAGCACGGGGCCCAGATCGCGATCATAAGGAATGACGACTTCGTCAACATAGCCTGCCATGGATAGTTCTCCAAAAATGAAATTAATAAAGATAGAAAGTCCGATCGCCTATTTTGCGATAGGCTCGTTCAGCGCCGCCGGGATTCCGGCTGCTGGCGGCTGTTTACCCTGAAAGGTTTTTCGCCATTCACTGGGCGTGACATCAAGTCTGTGCTTGAAATGCTGGCGCAGCGACGCGGCCGATTGAAAGCCCGTCTGTTCCGCAATGGTGTCAATTGACAAGGCAGTGGATTCAAGCAGTTCCTGGCTGTGCTGTATGCGCTCTGTTATCAGCCATTCGCCAACAGACATTCCCGTAGCCTTGAAAAATTGCCGGGTGAAGGTACGGCGGCTCATTTTGCTGTACTGCGCCAGTTCATCCAGGCTATGCGCCAGATTCAAGTTATTTCTCAAGTAATTCAACAGCGTATTGATTCTGACATCCTGTGTTGAAACAGGGATGGGCCGCTCAATAAATTGCGCTTGACCACCTTCTCGGTAAGGGGGAATCACCATGCGTCGGGCCAGTTTATTAGCAATCACGCTGCCGTAATGCTGACGAACCAGGTATAAACAGCAGTCGATACCGGCTGCCGTGCCTGCGGAAGTAATCAAACGATCTGCATCGACATATAATGCATTGCTATCCAGTTTTACATCAGGAAAACGGCGGATGAAATCCTGTTCAAACTCCCAATGCGTGGCAGCCTTATGGTTTTTCAGCAGCCCGGCATAGGCAAGCACATAGGTGCCCAGACACAATCCGACAATCTGACTGCCGCGTGCATGTGCTGCTACCAAGGCATCCAGCATTGACTGATCCGGTTTTTCGGCAGGATCGCGCCAGGAAGGTACGATGATGATATCTGCTTGCGCCAGTTCCTCTGCGCTCAACGATGATTCAATACGCAATCCTTCGTTGGAACGCAGCATACCGGGTTCGTACGCATAAATCCTGAGTTCAAACAATTTCTGCTCGTGCAGGAGATCGCCGAAAATAATGCACGGTACTGACAAGTGGAAAGGGCTGAAATGATTAAAGGCAACAACCGCAACTAATGGAACAGACATGACGAAATCCCGTTGATTAGGCCGTTTTCATTGTAAAAACTATTAGACAGAATTAAAAAGTGACTGATCTGGCAAGGCTGATGCAGCATTCTGTGAATCAAAAAGTATAGGATTCGCCGTCTTCAGGGACTAATACCCGTTGCGTCATTCTTTTTTCGTTCAGGAATTCGCGCAGTTCCTTTCTGGATAATGTCGCATGGTTCACCGCTTCCATGTGGCTGGCAATGATTGCGGCCTCGGGTGCGGCTTTATAAACTTCGTAAATATCCTGCTTGCCCATGATGATCGATTCGTTACCAATGACCTGGGCGTCGCAGCTATTAAGGACGACGATGTCAGGATGGTATTGCCTCAGATTATCTTCAACCGCCTGACACCAGACGGTATCTCCGGCAATATAAAATGATTTTTCATCCGGGTGCTTGAAAATGACGCCACTGACTTCCCCGAGCAATGCTTTCATGTCTTCCAGTACCCTGGGCTTGCCGTGCTGACCCGGTGTTTTGATCAGTGTAATACCTTCATAATCATTAATTTCGTTTAGAACGCGAACATTGCTGAATCCCGCTGACTTTATCGACTGGGCGTCTTTTTCGTGCTGTACGAATAAGGGTATATCCTTGCGGATCGCGTTTCTGGCTGCATCGTCCCAGTGATCGGGATGATCATGTGTCAAAATGACTGCATCCACATCAACGATTTCGTTAACAGGCATCGGCAGTTCAGCCGTCGGATTACGGATGTGGTCGTTGATTGTTCCGCCAAATCCCGGCACTGCGCCTTTTTCTGCCAGCCAGGGATCGATCAGGAATTTCTTGCCCGCATAATTCAGTTGAATGGTTGCGTTGCGGATTTGCGTAAATTGCATGGGTATGTACTCCTTAGTCAAGTTGGTTGAGAGGTATTATGAATCAGCAGCTGAAAAATGACAGTGTCCCGCAGGACATTTCCCATGATATTGGGGCCAAAAAATATTGAATTTATAGATCAACTGTTATGGCCATCAGTGTTGTGTCAACGGGATCAGTATCCTGCGTCACTTGAGAATCGATAAAAAATCCGGGATTAACTTAAAACTCATTGTTGCAGACAGCACTTTCGATTCTTTCCAGAAAATCGTCAGGGTCAAGCTCGCGCATACCTGGCTCACATGGCCGCTGCAGCCGCTGAGCTACCTGTTAGTCAGCGATCGATGGGCACCGTAGGATTTGTCAACGATTTCACCGATTCCGGTCCTGGTTATTCACGGACAAAACGATAACGTGGTGGAACCCGAACTTGGCGGGATCGTTTTCGAGAAACTGGCCGAACCTAAAACCTTGTGGCGAATTCCAGAAGGCACCCACACCGATGTGTTCTGGCGCCACGACCGCCAATACCGTGCCAAATTCTTAACTTTCCTGGAAAAATTGGAATATCCGTAGATGATCAATATATCACCGCCGGATGTCACAATGGTAAATTATCCGGGCATCATGGCAGGCTGTTTGCCGGCCCTGTGAAAACAACCGTTTTGTGTTTGACAACCTGTAGAAGTTTCAGTAGATTTCGGCCTGTTCCAATGAAAAAAGCTGCTTATTTTTCCTGGATCGCATTCTTGAAGTTGCATGACAAAAAGTTATACGTATTGAAACTCACTGGGACCAATTGGGCATTATCGAGGTGTTCACCTGGTTAGAGATGAAAAAAACCTTTTTTGACATGGTCAAGTAAAACCGGACAACTCAGTTAAGCAACTTTGAGACTGTCCCATAAACTGTGTAATTGTCTATCATTGATTTTTTAAAGGATAGA
>CAYXFV010000023.1:0-36576 GCA_964464365.1 uncultured Nitrosomonas sp.
TTATTTTAACGTACAGGGAATCACACGATTCCAACTAAAAGAAAAATGCTCTAGAGGAGTCAGCTGATGCAGCCTGACTCAAACAAAAAAGTCTCCGGAAAACCCGGGCCGATTCAATCCGGCGATGCCTGGTATTCTGACTGGCGTTTTGTTCAGGAAAAGAATTACATCTTAGCCAGTACTTCGGCCACTGTCTGTCCCATCAGCGATGGCGTAGGGCTAATGATCACACCCAGATCCTTGAGGATGGCCACTTTTTCCGCGGCGCTTTCACCCGCTGTCGCAATAATGGCACCGGCATGTCCCATGCGGCGGCCTTCCGGTGCGGTAAGCCCGGCAATGTACGCCACCAGCGGTTTGGTCATGTTTTCTTTGAAGAAGATACCTGCATCGACCTCCATCGGGCCGCCGATTTCGCCGATCATGAGCGCGACCTTGGTTTCCGGGTCCTGCTCCAGTTTTTCGAGTACATCGCGGTGTGAACTGCCGATGATGGGATCGCCGCCGATACCCACCGATGTCGAAATACCGATACCCAGCAAACGCATCTGGTCGGCTGCTTCATAACCCAATGTGCCTGAACGCCCTACGACACCGACATTGCCGCGCACGTAAATATGCCCCGGCATAATACCGAGCATGGCGCGCGCCGGACTGATCGTACCCGCGCAGTTCGGGCCGGTCAGCATCATGCGTTCCTCTTTGGGAAACCGGCGCAGGAAATTTTTAACGGTCATCATGTCCTGTGTTGGAATACCGTCGGTAATGGCGACACAATACCGGATTCCGGCATCGGCTGCTTCCATGATGGAATCCGCGGCAAACGCCGGCGGCACAAAAACGATGCTGGCTTCCGCGCCGACCTGCCGCACCGCTTCCTTGACGGTGTTGAAAACCGGCAGCCCCAGGTGTTTCTGACCGCCCTTACCCGGCGTGACGCCGCCGACAACATTGGAACCGTACTCAATCATCTCCTGCGCATGAAACGTACCGATTTTGCCGGTAAATCCTTGAACAATAATGCGTGTTTTTTCGTTTATTAATATGGTCACTTTTTACTCCCTAGCCTTCTTGTGCAACGACCTGGTTACGTGCTGCCACCACTTTCTCAGCCGCTTCCGCCAGGGTATCTGCCGTGATTATTTTCATCCCGCTGTCCGCAATGATTTTACGGCCTTCCTCAACATTGGTTCCGGACAACCGGACTACCAGCGGAACCTGCATGCCGATATTTCTGACGGCATGCACCACGCCTTCGGCAATCCAGTCACAACGGTTAATGCCGGCAAAAATGTTGACCAGCATCGCCTTGACGTTTTTATCGGCGAGCACCAGCCGGAATGCTTTTTCCGTTCTTTCCGCTGAAGCGCCGCCGCCCACGTCGAGAAAGTTTGCGGGCTCACCGCCAGCCAGTTTGATCATGTCCATGGTCGCCATCGCCAATCCTGCGCCATTGATCATGCAACCGATATCGCCATCCAGACCGACATAACTCAGGCCAACTTCGGCAGCCGCGACTTCGCGCGAATCGACTTGTGAATTGTCGCGCAATTCCGCAATTTTATGCCGACGGAACAGCGCATTCTCATCGAACGCCATTTTGGCATCCAGCGCGATGATTTCATTGTTCGCCGTTACCACCAGCGGATTGATTTCCAGAATATTGGCATCGAGATCGCGCAGTGCACGGTAACATCCTTTAATGGTTTTAACCGCATGATTCAGCAGTGATGAATCCAGTCCCAGTGCAAATGCCATTTTTCGCGCCTGAAAATCCTGTAGCCCAACCGCCGGTTCAATATAGATTTTGATGATCGCCTCGGGATCGGTTTGCGCCAGTGTTTCGATTTCCATCCCGCCCTGGGCTGAACCCACCATGATGACACGCTCGGTGCCACGATCGATCAGAAACGACAGATAGATTTCCTTCTCGATTTTGGTGCCCGCTTCAATATACACCCGGGAACAAAGCTTGCCTGCGGATCCGCTCTGATGGGTAACCAGGACCTTGCCCAGCAATTCCTCTGCTGCCGCCTGAACTTCAGCGTGTGTTTTACATACCTTGATACCGCCGGCCTTTCCCCGTGCTCCGGAATGTATCTGCGCCTTGACGACCCAGACATCACCTTCAATTTCTCTTGCGCGCTGAACAGCCTCTTCCACACTGTAGGCAATACCGCCTTCAGCGATTTTGACGCCATACGCCGATAGAATTTCTTTTGCTTGATATTCGTGAATATTCAATTCGATTTCCTCATCAAACGGATTGATATGTCATGGCTTTTCCATGAAACCATGTGTTATTTACAAATCGGGGTGAAATAAAAAGGCCGCATTGCGCGGCCCTATACGTAAGTAACTTTATTTTTTGGCGGCTATCGCCTCCGCGATTCTCACCACATTATTGGCCATCCTTTCCGAAGCCGCATCGATCAGCCGCCCGTCCAGCGCGGCGGCGCCTTTTCCTTGTGCAGCCGCTTCTTTCAATGCGACCAGAATACGTTTGGCTTTCTCCACTTCTGCCAGCGGCGGTGTAAAAACTTCATTGGCCAGCGCAATCTGGGTGGGATGTATCGCCCATTTCCCCTCGCACCCCAGTGCGGCGGCGCGGCGCGCGGCCAGTTTATAGCCTTCCGGATCCTTGATATCGCCAAATGGGCCGTCAATAGGGCGCAAACCATAGGCACGGCATGCCACCGTCATGCGGCTGATGGCGAAGTGCCACTGGTCACCGGGATAATCCGGATTCAATCCGCCAATATTGACTGTTCTAGCGCGGTTACTGGCGGCATAATCCGCGACGCCAAAATGCAGGGCTTCCAGCCTTCCGCGCGCGCCATTACGTGCAATATCCTCAACATTGGCCATACCCAGCGCGGTTTCGATCAGTGCCTCCAGACCAATTCTGTTTTTCAGGCCCTGCTGCATTTCCAGCTGATTGACCATGGCTTCCACCATGTAGATATCCGCATAGACGCCTGCTTTGGGTATCAGCAGGGTGTCAATTTTCGATCCGGCCTGTTCGACAAGATCAACCACATCACGGACCATATATTGCGTATCCAGGCCGTTGATACGCACCGATACGGTTATGCCATACCCTTTCCAGTCCAGGTCATTGAGCGCCTGGATAATATTTTTACGCGCCTGCACCTTGTCATCGGGGGCAACGGCATCTTCAAGATCCAGAAAAACGAAATCCACACCGCTGTTTAATGCTTTCTCAAACATCCCCGGGCTTGAACCTGGAACTGCCAGTTCACAGCGTTGTACCCGTTGAATTTTTGTTTCGTATAGCGTGTGACTCATTTTTCCTCCATGATAATTTTAAAAAACAGATCCATCCTGAATACCACGTAAACAGGTAATATTCACCGATAGGCGGTTATTGTTCAGGATATAAGCAATCATTCTTGATTGTAAAAACCGATAAACCCGGCATTATAGCATTTGTTGGCTATGTGGTTCTAATCATGCCATTTTTAAGCGCGCGAGGTGGGCTTTATCCGGTTAAGATGTTGAACTGTCCGCAACCTCCCGGAGCTGCGCAATGGCATTGGCGGCATCGGCAAACCGGCGATATTTTGCCACCCAGGGCAGGGGAATTGCAGAAGCGGCCTCCGCCTGCTGTTCGGCGTTTGCTGCGGCAATCGCGCCAAGCATAATGGCACGGCCACAACTGTCGCCACCCGCACGGATATTGGCCTCCACGGCTTGCCGGTAACTTGTGGCATGCCGGGCAATATGCACTATCACCGGCATGCCTTCCAGCACATGACACGCCGGACCGAAGCGTTGCGCGGCCCGGACGCTGTCCAGCGTATCCATTTCCAGCGCCGCTTCCAACACAGGCGCCAATGCTTCTCCAGCATGTGGCAAAGCCTGCGTCAGTGCTTGTCCAATCGGTGTTCCGGCGAGCACAGCGGCAAGCACGGCAGCCGCATATTGCGCTGCGGCTACCGCCGTATCGTTATGATTCGTCACCCTGACAATCTGTTCGATCTTGGCCAGCAATGCATCTTCCGAACCGGAATGCAATGCCGTGACAACAGGTACGGTTGCCAGCGCGGCGAATTGATCGTCATCCGCCCCGGATATTTCGGGATAATCCTCCGGAATCAATGGAATCAGCTTCAGTAAAGTCTGGCGTGTGGGCGAGTCGACATATCCGCTGTATGCGCCGCCGGGTCCAAACAGATTGCAGAGCTCGGTTTGATACGCAATGCGATTGAATTCACCATGCGCGGCGAAATGTTTCAGCATCAGCAGACAGATTTCTCCATAGCCGGAAGCGTCGCCTGCGGCTTTGCCGCCATGCGCAAAGAATCCTTTGACATCAGCGTAGTTGTCGTGATCGGGCGGTAAAAAAACGATGCCTTTATTCTTTTCGATTTGCGCAATGCGCTCGGGATCATAAAGCCAATGCAAACCCAGTGCAGCGGAATCGGCAACCAATGCGCCCAGCATGGCCGCGATACGTGGCGATAATTTGACAGTTGTGTTCATTGATGGCGTGTTTATTTAATATGTCACTGCGGTTTGTGCCTGAAACTGCATAATCCGCACGTCAGCTGATTTCCACATCGTCCGGGATTCTGCGCGCTTCTTCCTCGAGCATGATCGGAATACCGTCCTTGATCGTAAATGCCAGCCGGTCCGGTTTGCAAATCAGCTCTTTTTCTTGTTTTTTATACAGCAGAGGCCCTTTGCATAAAGGACATACCAGGATATCGAGTAATTTTGTATCCATAATCTTTCTAATCTAATATTGCTGCGTCTCGGTTTTTAAAATCTGTTCAGTATATCATCGAGCTGATCGAGATTTGAGTAATGTATGATGATATTGCCCCGGCCATTCTTTCCGGATTTAATCGTGACCTGTGTGCCAAGCCGTTCCGAAACGGATTCCTGCAGCACCAGAATATCGCGGTCGGTTTTCTGAACTTTACGTGTTTGCGGTTTGATCAGTTGCTGTATCATTTTTTCCGTCTCGCGTACCGACAAGCGTTTCAATACGATCATATTGGCAATCCGGATTTGCTGTGCGGATTCAAGCGCCAGCAAAGCCCTGCCGTGCCCCATGTCGATTTTGCCCTGCATCAGCATTTCCTGCACGGGTTCGGTGAGGTTAAGCAGGCGCAATAAATTGGAAACCGCACTGCGCGAACTGCCCAGCGCTTCAGCAGCGGTCTGATGCGTCATGCCGAACTCGCTGATCAGGCGCTGAATCCCCATCGCTTCTTCCAGCGGATTCAGATCCTCACGCTGAATATTCTCGATGAGCGAAATCGCAAGCGCAGCATCATCGGTTACCTCGCGGATAATAGCGGGTACTTCGGTCAAGCCCGCTAATTGCGCCGCACGCCAGCGGCGCTCACCGGCGATAATTTCATAATGATCCACACCCATTGCACGCACCAGAATAGGCTGCATGACACCCTGTGTTTTGATGGATTCGGCCAGATTGGCCAGGGCCGCCTGATCCATATTGCTGCGCGGCTGGTATTTTCCGGGCTGCAATAATGCGATTTCGAGATTCTGCAACCTGTCGCCGGAAGCATCCGTTATATCGGTATTGCCCGACAGCAGCGCATCCAGCCCACGCCCCAGGCCCTTTAGTTTCGCCATTTCAAGCATTCCTTTTGATACAATCAGGCATTCAATACCTCCTGCGCCAGTTCCAGATAAGCCTGCGCGCCTTTGGACTGACGGTCATGATAAAGCACAGGCAGACCGAATCCCGGCGCTTCCGCCAGGCGCACATTCCTCGGAATAACCGTGCGATAAACCTTGTCGCCGAAATGACGCTGCAACTGATCGGATACCTGCTGCGCCAGAATATTGCGCGGATCAAACATGGTGCGCAGCAATCCCTCAATTTGCAGCCTGGGGTTAAAATTCGCCCGGACTTTCTTAATGGTATTGACGAGATCGCTCAAACCTTCCAGCGCGTAATATTCGCATTGCATCGGTATCATTACCGCATGCGCGGCGCAGAGTGCATTCAGCGTCAGCAAATTGAGCGCAGGCGGACAATCGATGATAATGTATTGATAGTCATTGATAATTTCGACCAATGCTGCTTTCAAGCGGATTTCACGCTGCGAAAGGGCGACCATTTCAACCTCGGCGCCAGCCAGATCGCGGTTGGCGGGAATCAGATCATATTTGCCCTGCAGCTCGCTGATACGTACCGATTTGATCGACAGCTCACCCAGCAAAACCTGATAAACCGTCTGTTTGATCGCCTGCTTGTTAGTGCCGCTGCCCATGGTTGCATTCGCTTGCGGATCAAGATCGATCAGCAGCACCTGTTTGCCCGCATTCGCCAGACTGGCCGCCAGATTGACGCTGGTCGTGGTTTTACCTACGCCGCCCTTTTGGTTGGTCACCGCCAGAATTTTTGTCATGCTCGATGCTCCTGTCGCGGATCCGGTTTTTCAGCATCAGACATGCGTCTGATGCCTGATAACAATCAGTTCCCGCTGTGCCGAAAGCCCCGGAACGGTTAAAGGTATTCTTTCTTCAATCACATAAGGCTGGGTCACTTCGTCAAGTTCCTGTTGCGCACAACTGCTTTTCATCGCGACCCACCGGCACTGATTTTCATGCGCATCCGCCAAATGCCCGGTCGTTTTTATAAAATTACCCAGACTGGCATAAGCCCGTGAAATAATCGTGTCCGGACTTTGATCGACAACTGTTGTTTCAATCCGCTCTGCCATAACCACCACATTATCCAGCACCAATTCGATTTTAACCTGCTGCAGAAACGCCGTTTTTTTCTGATTGCTTTCTATCAGCGTCACCTGCCAGTCCGGCCGTGCGATGGCTATCGGTATGCCCGGCAGCCCTGCGCCTGTACCCACATCGATAATATGCGGCCCATTAATATATTCAACCGTCACCAGACTGTCCATAATATGCTGATACAGCATGTCTTCAACGCGCCTGATCGCCGTCAGGTTATATTGACGGTTCCACTTCGCAATCAACAGCAGGTATTGAATAATCCGTTCCTGCATTCGCTCATCCTGCTCGAATGCAGGATATTTTAAGGCTGACAGGTTTTGCCTGAGCGCATCACCAGGATTCATGCATGCTGTTTCTTGCCGGCATCCGGAGGGTTGACACTGCCGAGTCCACGCTTGAGATGAACCAGTAACAGTGAAATGGCCGCGGGCGTAACCCCCGATATTCTGCTGGCCTGACCGATGGTTTCAGGCTTATGTTCGTTCAGTTTTTGCTGAACCTCATTGGACAACCCCTTGACCAGGCGATAATCGATATCCGCCGGTAACAGCGTCACTTCGTGCAGCGACTGGCGGCGTATTTCCTCTTCCTGACGCTTGATATAACCCTGATATTTAATCTGAATTTCCACCTGCTCGGCGATCTGTGCATCCATCCATTCATCGCTGGTACTCTGCTCGATGCCGCACAGTGCCATCAGATCCGCATAGGACACATCTGGACGGCGCAGCAGTTCGGTCAGCGTATATTCACGCTCAATGGTCTTCCCAAGCACCTGAATGAGCCGTTCCTCATCAATGGTATCGGGAAAAACCCGGATACGGTCTAAACGGTTTTGTTCCTTTTCAATCGCTTCACGCTTACGCGTATAAAACGCCCACCGTTCATCGTCGACTAATCCGAGCTTTCTGCCGGTTTCGGTCAGGCGCTGATCGGCATTGTCTTCGCGCAGTTGCAGCCGGTATTCCGCACGGCTGGTAAACATGCGATACGGCTCGGTCACGCCGGAAGTGATCAGATCATCGACCAGCACACCGATATATGCCTCATTTCTTAATGGGCACCAACTGTCCTTCTGTTGCACGTACAACGTTGCATTAATCCCTGCCAGCAGGCCTTGTGCGGCCGCCTCTTCATAACCGGTGGTACCGTTGATCTGTCCGGCGAAAAACAAGCCTTTAATGGTTTTGGTTTCCAGCGAGCGTTTCAGATTTCTCGGATCGAAATAGTTGTATTCTATGGCGTAGCCCGGACGCGTAACATGCGCATTTTCCAAGCCGGCAATCGATTGCACCAGTTTCACCTGAAATTCGAAAGGCAGGCTGGTTGAAATGCCGTTCGGATAAATTTCATGCGTATCCAGCCCTTCCGGCTCAAGAAAAATGGAATGGCTCTCCCGGCTCGCGAACCGTACCACCTTGTCTTCGATGGATGGGCAATAACGCGGCCCGATGCCTTCTATTTTGCCGGTATACAACGGCGACTCGGACAATCCTGCATTAATGATTGCATGCGTTTCCGCATTGGTCTGCGTAATCCAACAGGATACCTGACGCGAGTGCTTGATGGTATGCCCCATGAAAGACACAACTGGAACAGGTTTATCGCCGGGCTGTTCTCTTAGTTTGCGGTAATCCAGGCTGCGTCCGTCTATGCGCGGCGGTGTACCGGTTTTAAGCCGTCCGACCGGAAACTGCATCTCATTCAGACGCTGCGCCAGTGTTATCGACGGCGGATCGCCGGCCCGTCCGGCTTTGAAATGGGTTTTGCCGATATGCGCAAGCCCCGCCAGAAAAGTCCCCACCGTCAGCACCACAGCTTCAGCATAAAATCGGATGCCCAACTGGGTAACCACACCGGCAATCCGATCCTGCTCAATCAACAGATCATCCACGGCCTGCTGCACAACCTGAAGATTGGCCTGATTTTCTATCCGTTTACGGATGGCCTGACGATACAGGACACGGTCTGCCTGCGCGCGGGTTGCGCGCACCGCCGGGCCTTTGCTCGAATTCAGCACGCGAAACTGTATTCCTGCTTCATCGGTTGCTAACCCCATTGCACCGCCAAGCGCATCGATTTCTTTGACAAGATGGCTTTTACCGATGCCACCGATTGACGGATTGCATGACATCTGGCCGATTGTTTCGATATTATGCGTCAGCAGCAATGTCCGGCAACCCATGCGCGCTGCGGCAAGCGCTGCCTCCGTGCCCGCATGGCCTCCGCCGACAATGATGATGTTATAGCTGTTGTGTTTACGCATGTTCAAAATCAAAGCCGCACAGACAGTATGGCAAAAAAACCACCCTGATTTGAAAACAGTTTCATCAGATGTTTCACGTGAAACATTCGGTTTAAATGTTATTGAAATGTAGATTAATCATCTGACTGCGCACCGAAATACGCATAAGGCTTATGTGGAACAGTGCTTTCTTTGAAATGCATTTGCTGATTCTTATCGAGATTTCTGTCCCACCAGATACTTCTTGCCGCCAAGCGTTTTTCCTGAACTTTCGGGTTCTTTTCAAGAAACTCGCGCATGAATTTTGTTTGTTCTGATTCGTAATCGTAATCCATAATTAATCACTCTATGATACAAAAGATATTCAATCAAAAGACATAACTTTAGCATATTGTTACTTTCCATTCACCTTCACAGCACAATATTTCAGTCCGAGATTCTGTTCTAATACTTTCGCAGTCTGGCAACAAACTCGCGAAACGGCAAGGGATATGCTGTCTCGAGTTCTTGCGCATGCTTATGGATAGACTTCCACGACAGTTTTCCCGGATTGTTTCGAAATGCAAAAACAATCAGATTACCGCGTATTTCGGCCATCATCGCAATGATATGGCCGTCAAAACTGTTTTCAATCCGCTGCAGCAAGGTTTTCAATTGACTGTCGCGGCTCAACAGATTAACCACCAGAATACCGTCCTTGTTTAATACCTGCTGCGTTCGGTCATAAAAATCCTGACTGCATAGCGATTGAACCTGATCACCGTCATCAAAACCGTCGACCATAACGACATCGGCGGCAATCGCATTCCCGGCGATATATTGCGCACCTTCCGCTTCAACGACAGCAAGCCGCGCATCGTCCTGCGGCACATGAAAATACTGCCGCGCCGCCATGATCACCTGTCGGTAGGGTTCAACCACCGTCACACGGGTTTCC
Source organism: uncultured Nitrosomonas sp. (assembly GCA_964464365.1). Taxonomy (GTDB): domain Bacteria; phylum Pseudomonadota; class Gammaproteobacteria; order Burkholderiales; family Nitrosomonadaceae; genus Nitrosomonas. The sequence continues at coordinate 9,936 of CAYXFV010000023.1, forward strand.
GGCAGATAATGATAAACAAACTTGGCCAGCGATCCGCCACCCAACCCGATCATCAGCACATGCCCGGGATTTGGATGAAACAGTATAAAACCCATCATGCACTGCGTATACACCAATTCCAGTTCATTCGGCGCAGTGATCCGCATCGCACTTTGCACCATAGAGCCGCCCAGATGCAATGAACGCACGCCGTTTTGTTCGCTGATCGTTAACTCGAGCGAATCGCATGTATCACTAACGGGTCTCATAGCCATATTTATTGAATGTTTTTTGAAAAATATCAACCCTGCAAAATTCGTACATTGTAAAACTCATTTACTGTGAACAATGAATGGCCGATATTATCAGGATTGTCCATCGGAAGGCATGCCAATGTCTTTGAAAAAAGTATAAGATAAGTTGCTCTTCAGGATAACTATAACGATTGATGGACTGATTTATGCACAATCCGTTTGAATTTGGCGGCAATCCCGGAACTGGAAAAAGTGTATCGCTGAATCTGGAAATGGCCAACCGGCACGGCCTGATTACCGGCGCGACCGGTACCGGGAAAACGGTTACGCTGCAAACACTGATCGAAGGCTTCAGCGAAGCCGGTGTGCCGGTCTTTGTCACCGACATCAAAGGCGATCTGTCAGGGCTTGCCAGGCCGGGCATCGCGCATCGGAAAATCAATGAAAGGCTAGCGCTGTTGGCCCGTGATGCATTTTCCAGCCGCACTTACCCGGTAATTTTGTGGGATCTGTTCGGCAAAGCAGGTCATCCGATACGTACCACGATTTCGGACATGGGCCCGCTGCTGTTATCGAGCCTGATGAATTTGAATGAAACCCAGTCGGCTGTTTTATACGCCGGTTTCAAAATAGCCGACGACGAAGGCCTGCTGCTGCTTGATATCAAAGATCTGCGCAGCCTGCTGAGCTGGATTGCGGAAAACCGGCAGGCGCTGCAACCGAATTATGGCAGCCTGCCATCCGCCAGCATTGCGACGATCCAGCGTAATTTACTGATGCTGGAACAACACAGTGCGGAACAGTTTTTTGGTGAACCGGCATTACAACTCAATGACTTGATACAGATGGATTTTTCCGGCAACGGCGTAATCAGTTTGCTGGATGCCACGTCGCTGCTGCAACAGCCGAAGCTTTACGCGACATTTCTGTTGTGGCTGCTGGCGGAATTATTCGAGCAACTACCTGAAGTCGGAGACACGGAAAAACCGAAGCTGGTGCTGTTTTTTGATGAAGCACATCTGATATTCAAACAGGCGCCGGGTGTACTGATTGAAAAAGTCGAACAGGTGGTGCGGCTGATTCGTTCCAAAGGCGTGGGTGTTTTCTTCGTCAGTCAGGTGCCTGCGGACATACCGGTGGCGATCGCCGGTCAGCTGGGTAATCGCATCCAGCACGCGCTGCGCGCTTTTACACCGAACGATCAGAAAGCCGTCAAGGCCGCAACTCAAACGCTGCGCAGCAACCCGGCTATCGATACCGAGCACGTTATTTCGCACCTGGGTATTGGCGAAGCGCTGGTGTCTATGCTGGACAAAAAAGGGCAACCCACGCCGGTCGAGCAAGTGCTCATTTATCCACCCCGGTCGCAGATCGGGCCGATAACGATGGAAGAACGGCAATTACAGCTGAAGCGTTCACCACTTGCGGGGCGCTACGATACGATGATTGACCGTGAATCGGCTTATGAATTGCTTGCGCAGCGTGCCGCGCAAACACGCTCAACCAACATCGGCAGCAAACCTGCAAGCCGGAAAGATAATCATCCGGTGGAAGATTTTATCGGCAGCATGGCTAAAAGCGCCGTGCGGTCGATCGGTTCGCAACTTGGCCGTCAGATTGTACGTGGCCTGCTGGGTTCATTGCTCGGCGGCAGAAGAAGATAGAACAACACAGGGCAAACATTATGAAAGCTATTTATTTTGAAACGGGTGGTACAGCGGATGTATTGCAGTACGGTGACATTGATGAACCTGTGCAATGCAACGAGGCGCAGGTCAAAGTACGGATTAAGGCTGCCGGAATCAATCCGGTCGACAGCAAAATCCGCGCAGCACCGGATCGGTTCCCGGTGACTTTTCCGGTCATCCCCGGCTGTGATGGCGCGGGTATTGTAGAAGCTGTCGGACCCGATGTTCAGTATTTCAAACCCGGTGATGAAGTCTATTTTTCGCAGCCCGGTTTTAATTTCCGACAAGGCACATACGCTGAATATACCTGCGTGGATGAAAGCCTGCTGGCCAGCAAACCGCGCTCCCTGGATTTTGCGCACGCCGCCGCCGCGCCGCTGGTGTTGATCACGGCCTGGGAAGCATTGCATGACCGCGCACGCATGGCTTCCGACCAAACTGTTTTAATCCATGCCGGTGCAGGAGGTGTCGGCCATGTTGCGATTCAACTCGCCAAACTGGCCGGTGCAAGGGTTATCACCACCGTCAGCAGTGACGAAAAAGCCGCTTTTACACAGCGGCTGGGTGCTGACAAAACTATCAATTACCAGTGCGATGATGTCGTTTATGAGGTCATGCGCTGGACCAGCGGCGAAGGCGTCGATATCGTGTTTGATACCGTAGGCCCGCCAGTGCTGCAAAATTGCGTCAAGTGCGTAAAAAATTACGGCGATGTGGTGACCATTCTGCAACCGCCAGCCGATATGAACTGGAGCGAAGCCCGCCTGCGCAATATCCGTTTCAGTTTCGAGCTGATGCTGACGCCGGTTATTCTTGATCTCGATACAGCAAAACACTATCAGGGTGAAATTTTACGGCGCTGCGCCGCATTGATCGACGCAGGTAAATTGACGATAGCAGTCGACAAACTGTTCGATCTGAGAGATGCCGAAGTTGCGCAGCGGTATTTGGAAGAACAGCATCCCACAGGAAAACTGGTGCTTAAAATCGGGGAATAATGGCCTATGAAACGCATACTGGTGACAGGCGCAACAGGGCAGATCGGCTCTGAACTGGTTCACGCGCTGCGCATGCGCTACGGCAGCGATAACGTCGTTGCCGCCGGGCATCAAAAGGCGCCGCAACAAAGCCTTGCCGAGGAAGGGCCTTTTACTACACTGGATGTAACGTGCATCGAAGCGGTCAATGCCGTAGTCCAGCATTACCGGATCGATACCATTTTCCACCTTGCGGCGCTATTATCCGCCGTCTCGGAAAAAAGCCCGCAACGGGCCTGGAAAGTCAACATGAATGGCCTGTTCAATGTGCTCGAGGTCAGCAGGGAACAACGATGCGCGGTATTTTTCCCCAGCTCGATCGGCGCATTCGGGCCGGATACACCGCGGGACAATACACCACAGGACACCCTGCAGCGGCCGAATACCATGTATGGCGTCTGCAAGGTTTCCGGCGAGCTGCTATGCGATTATTATTTTTCCCGTTATGGCGTCGATACGCGCGGTGTGCGTTATCCCGGCCTGATTTCGTACGAGACACCGCCCGGCGGCGGAACCACAGATTACGCTGTGGAAATTTTTTACCAGGCCATTCAGAACAAAAGCTACACCTGCTTCCTGCAACAGGGCACTTATCTGGACATGATGTATATGCCCGACGCCATCCGCGCCGCCATTGAACTCATGGAAACCGATGCCAGCCGTCTCAAGCACCGCAATGCCTTTAATATCACCGCAATGAGTTTTGCACCTGAAGAACTCGCTGAAAGCATCCGTAAACATATTCCAGACTTCAGCATGGACTACCAGGTCGATCCTGTCCGGCAGGCTATCGCGAATTCCTGGCCGCGTCATATGGACGACCATGCCGCCAGAACGGAATGGGGATGGGAACCGCAATTTAATCTGGAACAAATGACTGCGCATATGCTGGCGCAACTCACTGCAAAATTAAACGCAAAACTTTAATTTAAACCGTATAACCGAGGAAATCGCCATGTCGTTGGAGCAACTGAATGCCTATTGCGTATCAAAACTGGAAGCACTGCGGAACAAGGGGGTTTTAAAAGGCAGTGAAAAAGTGATTGCGCGGATTGCCGCGCCCGAGTGGATAAAAAAAGGCTGGCTGCCGGATGCAAAGGAAGACAAAGACACTGGTCCGCGCTATTTTCTAGTGGGTGATGAGCATCCTTATTTGCTGATGAATTCCAATTCCTATCTGGGCCTGTCGCTGCATCCCAATGTCATGGCCGCGGAGGAAAAAGGCGTACGGAATTTTGGTACGGGACCCGGTGCTGTGCGTTTTATTTCCGGCACCTACGCGCCCCATATCGAACTGGAAAAACGGCTGGCGGCGTTTCATCAGCGTGAATCGGCAATGATTTACAGCGCGGCTTACGCGACCGTCATGGGCGTGCTGCCTGCCCTGACCCATGAAGAAACACTGATTGTCAGCGATGAACTGAATCACAGCAGCATCATCAATGCGATACGGCTGTCACGCCCCGCCCAAAAGGCCATTTACAGACACCTGGATATGGCCGGACTCGAGCATATCCTGAGCACATACGCATCCGCGCAGCAAACAGACGCAGCGCCGATCCGGCGGGTTTTAGTCATCACCGATGGCATTTTCAGCATGCGCGGCGATCATGCACCGCTCAATACAATCGTGGAAATCTGTCGGAAATACGAACAGCATTTTGCCGAAGGCATTATCACGATTGCCGATGATTCGCACGGCATTGGCGCATTTGGCGAAACCGGGCGCGGAACCGAAGAATATACGCAGTGCGCGGTCGATATTCTGATCGCCACGCTCGGCAAGGCGCTTGGCGTCAACGGCGGCTATGTCGCGGCAAGCAGGCCGGTGATCGATTACTTGCGCGAGATATCGCCTTTTTATGTGTATTCCAACCCGATCACGCCATCCGAAGCACTGGCCGCAAAAAAATCGCTCGATATTCTGGAAAGCAGCGAAGGCCTCGCACGCCTGAAAAAAATCCGCGCATTAACAGCCCGCTTTGAAAGCGGAATCACCGACCTCGGCTTTGAAACCATACCTGGAAAACACCCGATCACCCCGCTGGTCGTTCGCGATTCGCAAAAAACAGCACGCCTGATACAACATTTATTCAAAAACAGAATACTGGCCACCGGCTTGAATTATCCCGTCGTACCACGAGGCGAAGAAGAAATCCGCTTCCAAATCAACGCCAGCCACACAACGCACGATATTGATGAGGTGCTGCGTGTTTTACAGGGTTTTGATTCCAACGATTAATAGCAACAACCACACTCCTTCCGGCCACTGATTGCGGATAGCTGAAATACAGAGACCTTTGCACGGTGTCATGAGCGGTGCGAGAATAAGGCAAAAATTTGCGAAAAAGCGGAGTTTACACGGGGTAAATGAGCATTTTTCGCAAATTTTTAACGCGATTATCGTGCCGCGCAGTAGCCGTGCAAAGGTCTCATACAGTAACAAGCTTATGCACAGTCGCAGGTGTTGGAAAAACCGGGAATTCATCCGTAAACTTCCCGGCTCAACTGGTTTGGCTTAATCACCGAGCGAGACCAATGTTGCTCCACCGACTGGATAAACGCCGAACGAACAAGCTTTGCACGCTGCTCGAGCCAATCACCTTGATCAAATCGAAGATAGAGACCTTCAGCAGGCTGATCGGTAAGCTTTGACTGTGCTAAGAAATTCTTCAATTCTGAGTAGGTAAATTGTCCGCGCGCAATCACTGGTACTTGAACAATACAGATTCTCTTTAGAAAATCATCGCGATGCTCTGATGCCATAAAACGGCCGGAATGCTTGTCATAGATATCGAAACCAAGAAACCAGTCCGGCAAGCGGTCATAGAAAACCGAATGCTGGGCATAACACCATTCTCCGAAAAGGATGTATCGATCGGAAAGATTCCGAAAAAGCACATCGGTACGAAACGCAAGCCACTCGCCAAGTTTCTTCCATTGCCCCGAACCAGGTAATTGCAGATAAGCTCCCCTGTTCTGAACTCGGACATTCCCCTCCGAATCAAACGAAATCCCCAAATTCGCACCGTCCACTTTTTCTTCAACAACAAGGACATGCTGCAAGAATTTATCGCGTTCGGATTCCGACAGTACTTTGTCATCCCTTATATCAACGCCGGATAAGGTTGCCAAGTGAGGCGTGGCAGGAAATTTGAAGAAGTCCTCTTTCATTTGCCCATCTTCTCCGTACATTTTGCTTCAGCATATTCAGGACAAAGGAAACGGACAGTAATGCCCACTTGTGCTAAAGAATCGTTCCACCCCCACCATTTGCTGTCCGTCGCCTGCAATATCGGTGGTTTATCGGGATGAGCACTGGCAACTGCAATGAATTTCCGGTCTGATTTATCAAAAGCACGCAGCCCGTCATGATGAGGAAATTCATTGTATGAATCGCCATTCTTTGTAATAGTCACTTGGTCTGATTCGGGTAAGTTCCAGCGGTTATCGTGAACCCACTTCATAAAGCGGTCGCCCACTCCGGGCTGTCCACTCATGGAAAGCTGTTGCCGGTATTCATCGAAGATATCGTCACCAGCATCGAGAACCAATCCACCCTTTTTGATGACGTGTTCAATCGCTTCAATACAAGCCAGCACACATGCATCTGGAACATCGGACCCGGAATCCGGCCGGATAGCAAGGTTAGCTGTCTTCGGAACATTTGTGTCCACCAGACATTTATTCGGCAAATTCATTCGGATTCCCGCGACTTTTCAGAATTCCTCTGCATCCGTTTTTTCATCGCCGCTTTGGCCTGTTCGGTGATATCAGTCATCTCATCACCGAAGAAATTTTCCGGCCAGTTCCGGATGTTGCCGAAGTTGTCAATTTTCAACGGCTCGAGTGTTGCGGGGGTTTTGGAAATATTGGCGAAATACGCTGACACTTTTTCTTGCGGCACAGCATCCTCGGCTATTCGCCGCTGTAAGCGCCGCAGAAAATGTTCCGAATGAGTCTCGATGACCAACTGGATATCCCTGTCTTCGCCGTTTTCCCTGGAATTGATGACATCGATCATCACATCGGCCAATGCGGACTGCGCGTTCGGATGCAGGTGAATCTCCGGCTGTTCCATAAGGATAATTGATCCGCGTGGCGCATAGAAGCACTGAACCAGAACGGGTAACACCTGCGATATGCCAAAGCCGACATCCGGAAGATCCACCCAATCATCTGATCCCTTGGTACGGACCTTGACCTCGTATTCCTGCCGCTGCTCGGATATGGGATTGACTCTGAATTCTTCGATCAGGTTCATTTCCTTCAGCTTGATGGCAATAATTTCTTCGAAAGGCTTCGCTGGCCGTCTATAGCCAAGGCTGATTTTTCGACTTCGTGCTGCAAGAATCGCCGCTACAGTATTTTCCCCCGCATAGCCGACACTTTCAGGCTCGATACCGGTCCATGAATACAAACGCTCTGCCTTTGTGCGAAGCGGCCCGAGATAACAGAGCGATCTGAAAAGTTTTTCATGGCGCAAATTCAATGCTTGCACAAAATCGGCATTCTGATGATAGGCCACCACCTCGTCAGGAAAGCCATAAAAGCGAACGGGTGCTCCGGGGTACCAAACACGCCCTTGTTTACGCTTCAGTGAATAATTGGTGGCTTCCACCTTGTAGTCAGATTTTGTGTCAGACTTTCTTTCCATCCCGAGTGAAAGCAGGATGTGCTCACCTGCAATCAATTCATACTTAAGCTCATCAAGAACCAATGTATGTTGATCTTTGTCGCCCAGTCCGACTTCTGCCCGGAAAGCCAGTTCGTCTCCAGAGTACGATTGTCCAGAGACCGGATCTTTGAATCTCAAGGTATCCGGTAGCGACCATCGATACTCGAAAGAGATTCTGTTTTTCAGGTTACGTTGAAATACCATTTCCTGATAGGAACCAAGCTGAACAGCCGAATTTTTCCCGCCGGGATAGAACACCGCTTTTCTATCCGGTGATTCGACAGTCTGTTTCAGCATCATCAGAAATTGTCCAATACTGGATTTACCCGAACTATTTGCGCCAAAGAACAAAGAAATGGGTGCCATGCGAATGCTACCGGTATCCTTCCAGCCCTTGAAATTTTTTATCCGTAACTGTTTAAGCATAATTATGTCGCTTCCTGCCAAACTTTCTTGAATCTGGTGCCGACAGCTCCTCCAAATAGTACCAGGTAGTGATACAACCCTTCGGCTGCCTGAAGGGATCGTTTTATCTTGTCGTGTATCGGTTCAGCCATGCTCCTCCTTACTGCTCGATGCCCGGTTTGTCGGATTTGCCAGCCGCACCGCCAGAGCGGTAGCCGGGCATATCCCGCTGTTTGATCCACTTTAGACCGTCTCGTTGCTTACATCCAGATATTTGAAGGCCATCGACTGTCAGCCATCTCTCGTCCATAACCTTCGTCCTTCGTTTCATCATGTTTTTGGGAAAACCCGAAGATCTCTGGAAGCCTTGAAATACGGACACAGTATCGTTAATTTTAACCTTCGCAAATTACATTGACAGACTATCAAAATCAAGCCTTTCGAGCCGAATAGTAACAAGTTCATCACGTTTTTGAATTTTTTCGAATAGAAACAATAACAACAAAAGAAAACTTAAGTCTCGAAACAAATTGTCGTTTAAAGAAACCATTGCCGCTTGATCCTTGAATCAATACTTAAGTGATCGGAGCAATAGCATTTTCACCTTCACACCAATTCATGAAAAACCTATGTTGACTCTACTTGCCAGTTCGAATTTAGAATTACTTGCTCGTTGGGGCGAAAGTGTTTTTGGTATGTCATCATCAACCGTAACTACGAACAGTCTTCGGCAAACCAAGTATAAAATCCATAAAATAAAACCGGATTTATTATTACTGGATTACAACCTTTTAGGACCGGATCAGCAAAAAGATATATTGGAGATTGCGATTTCGGCACCGCAAACAAAAATTCTGCTTTTTAGTCCAATGCTTCCCGATAATGTGGAATGGGCGTTATTCAGAAGCGGCATCAGGGGTTGTTGCGACTTAACCATGCGGGCTGAACAAATCCGGTATGCGGTCAAGGCTATCCTGAAAGGCGAATTATGGATTCGGCGCTCACTGACCGGCTTCATGCTGGACGAACTCGTCGAAGTGTCCATGGAAAAAGAACGCATCGAATCGGCAATACACGATTTGTTGTCAAATCTGACCAGGCGTGAATATGAAATCGCGATGCTGGTTGGCCATGGTGAAAGCAACAAATGTATCGCAAACCGCCTGGATATTACCGAACGCACTGTCAAAGCGCATCTGACGGAAATTTTCCGCAAACTGCAAATTTCTGATCGAATCAAGCTGGCATTGATGATGAAAGATACCGTTTCGGCACTTAAACCTTCCCAGACAAACCAGCTGTATAATGATCCGTCTTATTTCGCTTAACGGATATGCGCTGCTTAACTTACTAAACTAAACGACAGCAACCGGAGTTTCATCCAGCAAGCTTAAAATACCTTCCAATGCTGTAACAACCGCCTGTTTACGAACCGCCTCACGGTCACCCGCAAAAAAAAACTGTTTTTTGACCGCTAAACCATTTTTCAGCATCCAGGCAAAACATACGGTGCCAACCGGTTTAAGTCCGCTTCCACCGCCAGGTCCCGCGATTCCGGTAATAGCGACACCGATATCCGCAGCGCTGTTTTTTAATGCGCCAGCTGCCATTTCATACGCGACCTCTACAGAAACGGCGCCGAATTGCTCCAATGTCAAAGCACTGACCTGCAGCATTTCTTTTTTGGCGAGATTACTGTAAGTGATAAACCCGCGCTCGTACCATTCAGAACTACCGGCTACCGCAGTTATTGCCTGACCGAGCCAGCCACCCGTACAGGATTCCGCGCTGGTCAGATACAAGCCGCGCAGTTTTAAATTTTGACCTGTATTTTCAGCCAGATTGAAAATAGCATTCTGTTCATGATTCATAGGGTTTTCAATATCGGCGGATGTTAAAAATAACTTTCAGACAATACCCATGCTTTCCAGCCTGCCAGACAGATCAAGGTGAAAAAAGCCGCGATCATATCATCGAACATCACACCAAACCCGCCTTTTAAGTGTTGATCGTAATAGCGGATGGGTTGCGGTTTTACAATATCGAAAAAACGAAACAGAACAAACGCCGCCAGAGACCAGATGAATCCCGGCGGCGTAAAATAAAGCACCAAAAGAAAAGCAACCGTCTCATCCCAAACGATACCGCCGTGATCCGGTACACCTAATGCTTTACCGGTCACACCACATGCCCAGATTCCAATAATGAAAAGGAAATCAATCAGCAACAGTAAATGAACGGGATCAAGGTAATGATTCAATACCCAGAACAATGGAAATGCGACTAAAGTGCCGACCGTTCCCGGTGCTTTCGGACTCAGGCCAAAACCACCCGAAAAAGCCGTGAAATAAGCCGGATGTTTACAGACAAAAACAATATCCGGTTGTACCCTAGGCAGCAAAGTGGTCATATCCTTTCTTCTCCAGAACTATTTTTTCACCCTTGCTATCGTAAACAATCAAATCCGGTTTCTGCATTTTCTGTTGTTTTATTTCTCCGATAATGGTCAGCGGAATTTCCAGTTCCTGTTCCAGCTGACGGATAACGCTTCGATTTTTTTGGGGTGCCGTAAAACACAGTTCGTAATCATCTCCGCCTGTCATAAGGCATTCAACCGCTAACGGCGAAGGCAAATAACGCTTCATAACTGCCGAGCCGGGCACTGCCTGAAGTTCTATCGTAGCCGATTGCGCCGAACAAGACAAAATATGTCCCAGATCGGCCATCAATCCATCGGAAATATCAATTGCACTGTGCGCCCAATCAATCAGGCGTTGCCCCAATGCAACACGTGCGGTTGGTGTATCCAATGCGGACAGACAATAAGCCGCTTCATCATCGGTCAAAACCATTTCGCGCATCTGATGTTTTAACGCCAGAGCAGCATCGCCCAGATAACCCGATACCCATATGTCATCACCCAGCTGGGCGCCGGAACGGCGCAGCCAACGGCCTTTTTTTACTTCTCCGATGATATGTACACTGATATTCAATGGTCCTGAAGTTGTATCCCCACCGATCAGTGCGACCTGATGCGCTTCAGCCAATTCATGAAAACCTTTTGAAAACTCACCCAGCCAGCTTTCATGATGGTTAATCACCGAATCCGGCAATGTCAATGATAATGTCACCCATCGCGGTACTGCGCCCATCGCCGCCATATCCGACAGATTAACCGCCAGAGATTTGTGGCCGAGTTTATAAGGATCGGTATCTTCAAAGAAATGTCGCCCTGCTACCAGGCAATCGGTCGATACTGCCAGTTCCATTGCCGTATTCGGGGCGATGATTGCGGCGTCGTCGCCGATGCCCAGCAGGGTATCGGCGACCGGCCATTTGAAGTAACGCTGAATAAGATCAAATTCCGACGGCACGTTTTAATAATCGCTTCTGAGCTTGAACATAAAAGAGCTGCCGGATTGAATAAACTGTATCCTAAGCTGTTTCTATTGTTCTCAATTTATACGCCAGCTTATCCAGAACGCCGTTGACATACTTATGGCCGTCACTTCCACCGTAGACTCTGGCTAACTCTATCGCTTCATTGATAATGGCACGATACGGCACATCGAGAAAATAGATGAACTCATAGGTGCTTAACAAAAGAATACCGTATTCGACAGGGCTTAATTCTTTAATCGGTCTATCCAGATAAGGTTGAATCGTCTGTTCCAGCTCAACCGCATGCGTAAGGACGCCGCTCAGCAGGCGAGAAAAGAATGCGTCATCCGCCCGACAAAAAAACTGCGTTTCACGCAACTGCAAAGCGATAGCGCTTTCCGTCCCGCCTGTCAGACGCCATTGATAAAGGCCCTGCAAAACAAGCTCGCGTGATATACGGCGTTTACTTTTGTATTTGGCTGTTTTTCTATGTGGTATAGCTTGTTTGTCAGTCAACTGAATATTCTTCCAGTCTAATCAATAAATTTCCCATTTCGATAGCGACTCTGGCGGCGTCTTTACCTTTCTGCATCATGCGTTCGACCGCCTGATCTTCGGTATCTGTCGTCAAAACGCCATTAACAACCGGAATTTCAGTTTCGAGTTGAACCTGGCCGATACCCCGCGCGGATTCATTAGCAACCACCTCAAAATGATACGTATCACCCCGAATTACGGCGCCCAGCGCGATCAAGGCGTCAAACTGATTACTGTCGGCCATTTTCAATAATGCTATGGGTATTTCAAGCGCGCCTGGAACGGTGATCAGCAACACATCGGAATCCGCCACATTATGTTGTTTAAGCTCATCTGTACAGGCACTCAGCAAACCATCGCCGATATCGCTATTAAATCGGCTCATGACAATTCCGATGCGCAAACCATCGCCTATAAGATCCGGTTCAACTTCTTGAATATTATCGTAGTACGCCATTTTCTCTCCTTTAATTTCCGTTGAATTATACAAATGACGCGATTTCAGAAAACTGAATTTTTCCTGATCTATTCTCCAATGTTCACATAACGGGCTACTTCCAGACCAAACCCCGTTACGCTTGGCATTTTCCTAGGTGTTGCCAATAAACGCATTTTACCAACATTTAAATCCTTAAGTATCTGAGCGCCGATACCATGATCTCTTAAATCGGATTGATGACGGTCTGGCAAACCAGACTGTTTTAACTGGATACGCTCTACCAGTTTCACAGAACTTTCATTACGATGCAAAAACACAATTACTCCGCTTTCGGACTGTGCAATCATGCGCATGGCATCATGAATGCTCCAGGAGTGCGTATCGTCATCGATATCCAGCAGGTCAATTACGGACAAAGGCTCGTGAACACGTACCAGCGTTTCGGTGTCGGGGGTAATTTTTCCTTTTGTAAGTGCCAGATGAATGGTATGCGCAATCTCATCCCGATAAGCAATCAGCTGAAATTCGCCGTGGATTGTTCGAATCGCGCGCTCGGCCACGCGCGTCACCAGACTTTCATTGAGGCTGCGGTAATGAATCAGATCTGCAATGGTGCCGATCTTGAGGTGATGTTTTTCGGCAAAAGATATTAAATCGGTTAATCTGGCCATACTGCCATCTACTTTGAGGATTTCACAAATCACGGAAGCCGCAGTCAAGCCCGCTATACGCGCCAGGTCACAGCCTGCCTCGGTATGTCCCGCGCGCACCAGAACGCCCCCTTTCTGCGCCATTAACGGAAAAATATGCCCAGGTTGAATAACATCATCGGCTTTGGCATCCGCTTTTACCGCAGCCTGTACTGTTCGTGCGCGGTCAGCCGCAGATATTCCGGTTGTTACGCCATTTGCCGCTTCGATCGATACGGTGAAATTGGTTCCCAATGGAGAGTGATTGGATGCGACCATTAAAGGCAAATTCAATTGGCGGCAGCGTTCTTCAGTTAAAGTCAGGCAAATAAGGCCCCTGCCATGCGTCGCCATAAAATTGATCGCTTCCGGGGAAACAAAATCCGCAGCAAGTACCAGATCACCTTCATTTTCCCGATCTTCTTCATCAACCAGGATAACCATTTTTCCGGCTTTGATATCAGCGATAATTTCTGTTATTGAGCTGATCGCCATGACTTATGCCTCCGGTCTGTGCAATAAGTTTTCAACATAACGGGCCAGCATATCGGTTTCCAGATTGACTGGCATGCCCGGTTTCAGTGCATTGAGATTTGTCATCGACAGCGTATGCGGAATAAGATTGATAGAAATTTCATCGTTGTCTATATTATTAACGGTCAAACTGACGCCATTAACAGTAATTGAGCCTTTATGCGTCATGTAACGCAGCAAATGCTTCGGCGACCGAAGGGTTAATTGATAATTGCCGCCAACCGGTAAAAACCGGAGCACTTCGGCGGTAGCATCGACATGTCCGCTGACCAGATGCCCGCCCAGACGATCTGACAAACGCATGGCTTTTTCCAGATTCACCGTTTGACCGGATTGATCCAGACCCCATGTGCATTTAAGTGTCTCAGGCGATACATCAACTGTGAATACTCGATCGTGAAATGCTGTCACCGTCAGGCAAACACCGTTTACAGCAATGCTGTCGCCGATTGAAACATCTTCCATATCCAGCAATCCGGATGAAATCGTTATGCTGAGGCTATGATCTGAATCATTACCTAGCGACTGTACCTGCACAATTTCTCCAACGGCCTGAATTATTCCTGTAAACATGATTAAGCACCTTACGCTAAGTACATTAAGAGCCTTCAGCGGTTACGTTTTTTAAAACCTCATAATAAGCACGCACCGATTCTGTCAGCGTAACCGCTTCCGCACCTCTTGCGGAACCATATTTAATAGAACTGGAAAAATGCGTTTTGCTTAACAGCGGCAGTGTTTTTTTCAAGTCTATCCATAAATCGGGATTCAGCATAAAGCGATCCGCCAATGCCCGCGCATCAATGATGCGACCGTAACCCTGATTGTATGCGGCCAGCGCGATCCAAGTGCGGTCCGGTTCCGATATGCTTTCCGGTAAATTATTTTTAAGCAATTGCAAATAACGTGCACCCGCCAGTATGCTCTGGCGTACACTGGTTGGATTTTTTACCTGCATACGCTGAATAGTTTCCTGTGTCAGCATCATCATACCACGCACACCCGTGGGTGATTTGGCGTTTGGATTCCAGTGCGATTCCTGGTACGCCAGAGCGGCGATTAAGCGCCAGTCTATGCCGGTCAAACGTTCTGCCTGATTGAAATAGCGATATAAATCCGGGAGAGCCGTGTTTATCTTCTGTTTAAAAAAATAAATATCGCCCGGACTCAACTGGTGATAGTGACCATTATAACTGTCCAGCAGGCTGCCTAAAACACCTTCCTGTATGATACGCTCGAAAAAAACATTGGCGCTGTCAATCAGCAGTTTCTCGGTATATTTCGGAAATATCCATCGACTGACTGAAGCATCGAGTTCAAAGGCACCCTTGACGCGCGGATGAAAATGACTGGCTTTTTTAATATGCAGGGAATCCGCGATGGTAAAGTTTATTTCCCCCAGACTCAGTTTCGTCAGTAAAGCTTCGCTCGACTGTTCTACTGCGGTCCAGGTTAGTTCAGGCGCCTGCTGTTTTATTTTTTTCAACTGCTTTTCATGCGTCGAACCGACAGGTACTTCTATTTTCTTCCCTACCAGTTGATAGATATCTTGTGGCTCGTACTGTCGAATATTAAAGGCAATTTGATGATGCGTATGCAAATAAACCGGGCCCAGACTGAAATTCGACACTTCTTCTTCCGCAATATCCAGACCAACCGCCAGATGCGCCTGATGTCTTTTTAACGCGGCCAGAGCATCAGCAGTCCGCGGAAAAATCATAAAGTGAATATCCAGACCGAGTTCACTGGCAAATTCATTCACCAGATCATAGGTTATTCCGGAAAAATTACCGTCCGCATCAATATAAAAATTATCCGTATGCTCAACGGTGATTACGATCAGCGCATTCGCCATGGCCAGGGGCGGCGCTGTTTTTTCATATGCACCGCATCCGGCTATAAACGCGCTGACAAAAATGAATACAGCAATTCTGTGCGCAACACAGCACATAAAACAGAATTGCTTGATATTCAGATCTGGAGTATCAAAGACATAGTGAAATTCTTTTGACATCATTGCTGGCGCTCACTTCCGTTTATACAGCTTATACACAGCAAGCATACATAGCGCGATTCGCATCAAAACGGGTAATTTCTGGCGCGCCCAACACGATTCGAACGTGTGACCCCCGCCTTCGGAGAGCGGTACTCTATCCATCTGAGCTATGGGCGCAGGCTTAAAATTTTTAAATAGCAGTTTAACCGCGGCAAAGCATAACTTTTTTTATCAAAAACGTCCAATTGTGCGTGTTTATATATCGAAAAAACCGGATCACATGTGACAAATAAAAATGAAACACACAACAATAAGCAGATCTTTATTTTCCCTGGTTGCAATCATACAGCAGGAGGAAACAAAATGTTCTGGAATATTTTACAATCCATCATGGGTATTATTGCCGGGAAATGAGGCGGACAGGATTTCAAATCCAACGAGCGTGCGAACGTACTAAAGCGAAAAAACGGTTTGAAATGGCGTTTTATGCAAAACCGTTAAAGAAGACCGGCCTGACAAAACATTACTGACCTGACTGAATATACGCTATCACTATCGCCTACACATCAATATTTGTTGCTCTCAATGCGTTATTTTCTATGAAAGCCCTTCTGGGTTCAACAACATCACCCATTAATGTCGTGAATATTTCATCGGTCTGGATACTGTCTTCAATCTGTGCCCGAAGCAGCCTTCTGTTTACAGGATCCATGGTCGTTTCCCATAATTGATCCGGATTCATTTCACCCAAACCTTTATAACGCTGAATATTCAAGCCTTTCTTAGCTTCTTCCAGAAGCCATTCAAGCGCTTGCTTGAAATTATCCGCAGCGTGCTTTTTCTCTCCCTTTTTGATGTAAGCACCGGTTTTAAACAAGCCATCAAATACCTGATAGGTTTTTTTGATCTGCGCATAGTCTCCGCTATACAAAAAATCCTGATCCAAATAACTGGTATGCAGGTTTCCATGAGATAAACGGTCAATTTTCAAACGGTAACGCTCGTTGACTTCATCGTATACTGCGGTTATCTGCGCATCCCGCACAAATGAAGTCAGACTGTCCGCACTGCTGACAGCTTTATCTTCAGTGCTTAAATCAATTTCGGGATGATGTAATAACGCATACATGAGTGCATTGTCCGTCACCCGGCTCATTCGGTCTATCACGGACTCGGCCAGGATATATTCGGTGGCGATTTTTTCCAGCGTTTCACCGGTTAACGGCGGTTTGTTTTCTTCGGTATAAAGCTCAGCGTCGGCCAATGCCAGACCAAGGATATACTGCTTCAGCTCATAATCATCCTTGACATAGCGTTCCTTTTTACCATGCTTGATTTTATAGAGTGGCGGCTGCGCGATGTAAATATGGCCGCGTTCGATTAATTCAGGCATCTGACGATAGAAAAAAGTCAGTAACAGTGTGCGAATATGAGAACCGTCGACATCCGCGTCCGTCATGATGATGATTCGATGATAGCGGAGCTTGTCCGGATTATATTCATCTTTTCCGATCCCCGTTCCCAGCGCAGTTATCAAGGCGATAATTTCCTGGGAAGAGATCAGCTTGTCAAAGCGGGATTTCTCAACATTCAGAATCTTCCCTTTGAGCGGCATAATCGCCTGAAATTTGCGATCCCGGCCCTGTTTTGCCGATCCGCCCGCAGAATCACCCTCGACAAGATAAAGTTCACACAGTTTCGGATCTTTTTCCTGACAATCAGCCAGTTTTCCGGGTAACCCCATCGTATCCAGCACGCCTTTACGGCGTGTCAGTTCACGTGCTCTGCGGGCAGCTTCACGCGCTCTCGCGGCTTCCAGGATTTTGTTACAGATTGTCTTGGCATCATTGGGATTTTCCTGTAAAAAATCCGTCAGCTTTTGTGAAACAATTTCTTCAACAGCCGGTCTGACTTCTGAAGATACCAGCTTTTCCTTTGTTTGCGATGAGAATTTCGGCTCAAACAGTTTGACCGAAAGCACACAGGATAAGCCTTCACGCATATCGTCGCCTGCGGTTTCAACTTTGGCTTTTTTGGCCAGCTCGTTTTTTTCAATATAACTGTTAAGCGTTCGCGTCATGGCAGCCCGCAACCCTGTTAAATGCGCGCCACCATCTTTTTGCGGGATATTATTGGTAAAACACAAGACTTGATCGCTGTAACTGTCGTTCCATTGCATGGCAACTTCGACAGTGATGTTGTCCTTCATGCCGGAAGTATAGAATATCGTGGGATGCAGAACCGATTTGGTGCGGTTGATATATTCGACAAAATTCCGGATACCGCCGGTAAAAGCAAATTTCTCCTCTTTGCCCTGGCGCTGATCGATCAGATGAATTTTGATACCGTTATTGAGAAAAGACAGCTCACGCAAGCGCTTGGCGAAAATATCATAGTGATATTCAATGTTGCCGAAGATTTCCTTGCTGGCGAGAAAATGCACTTCTGTGCCATGCCGTTCGGAATTACCCATAATTTTCAAAGGCTCGACAGGAACACCCATACGAAATTCCATTTCGTGGATTTTCCCTTCCCGGCGTATTGTAAGATGCAGCCACTCTGATAATGCATTAACGACGGATACGCCGACACCGTGCAAACCGCCGGAAACCTTGTAGGAATTATCATCAAACTTTCCGCCCGCATGCAACTCGGTCATGACAATTTCCGCTGCTGAGCGTTTCTGCTCGTCATCTTCCTTGATGCCTGTCGGAATGCCTCTGCCGTTATCATGCACGCTGACCGAATTATCGGGATGCAGAATCACAGTAATTTCATCACAGTGACCCGCCAAAGCCTCATCAATGGAATTATCAACAACCTCAAAAACCATGTGATGCAGTCCGGTACCATCGCTGGTATCGCCGATATACATCCCCGGGCGCTTGCGAACGGCATCAAGCCCCTTCAATATTTTTATACTGTCAGAACCATAGCTGGCGTTTTCATTGGACGGCGGAAGATTATTTTCGTTATTCATGTATTCAGGTTTTTAATAAGATGTCTTTCTCAGATTTTAATCGGCATGATGACATAGCTGAAATCATTCCGGCCAGGGATTGTTATTAAAACGCTGTCCGATGCGTTAGCTAACGCGAAAAGGAATGTTTCGGTCGCAACGTGATTTAACAGATCCAGCAGATGCGGCAGTTTTAAACAGATATCAATCGATTCACCCTCATAACGCACCGCCATTTCTTCAAAGGCTTCCTCCTGTTCGGTATTTCTACTGAAAATGCAGAGGTTATCCTTGTCGATTACCAGACGTACGCCACGAAACAATTCATTCGGATTGGAAAGGATCGCAACACGTTGCAAAGCATGCAGCAAGTCCACACGACTGAGTTCCAATTGCTTATCATTCTGGGCCGGGATCGCGCGGCTGTAATTGATGTACTTTCCATCGATCACTCTGGATATAAAAACAATGTCGGCGAAAGAAAACTGGACTCTTTTGGGAAAGAATTCAATTTTAACGGTTTCATCGTCGTCTTTCAGCAGCTTTAACAGTTCAAGAACAGTCTTGCGCGGTAAAATGGCTTCGTGGCCGGTATCATCACCTGCACGTGGGTTAGGCGCTGTTGCCAAAGCCAGCCGGTGGGTATCGGTACCGACGGTTTTTAATTCGCCTTGTTCTACCGCTAACAAAACACCGTTCAGATAATACCGTAAATCCTGATCGGCAATCGCATACTGAACGTGGTTCAACAGGCGCTTTAATACATTCTGCGGTAGGGTGATTGTGGTAATGCAGGCATCTTCCTCAAGCATACGCGGAAAATCATCCGAAGGTAGAATATGTAAGCTGAACCGATTCTTCGGTGACTTTACTAACAGTTTATCTTCTTCTCTGAAAAGCGATACTTCCGTGTCGGCATCCAGCGCACGTAAAATGTCCTGAAATTTTTTCGCGGAGACCGTCAAAGAAAAGTTTTTATGATCACCCTCATTTAAACACGTTTTCGCGGTGATCTGTATTTCTTTATCTGAGGTCAGGAAAGTTAACAGATTCTCCTGTCTTTCAATAACAACGTTGGCGAGTATGGGCATAGTCTGTCTTCTTTCGACGATGCCTGTGACCATTTGTAGGGGTTTCAGCAAGTTATCCCGATTAATTTTAATTAATAACATAGATATAAAAAAATAGTAAAGCTAATAAGTGTTGAATTATTCTGCGTATAACCCATTTTTTAACTGTATAAACAATTCATTGCATAAAATTATTGGCCGGTAAAAGTAACAGATAACCAGTGAATGAATTGTGGATAACTTATCCCGAAACCTGTTTTTGAAAGTTATGCACAGTTTATTCAAATGTTATCTACATCTTTTGGAGCCTATTCTAATTAACCGCGCAGAATATGAATTAAAGCATTGTAGTCACGATTAATCGCCGGATCGGAAGCGCGTAATTCATTAATTTTCTTATGGCCGTGCAGTACTGTTGTATGATCTCTGCCACCAAAAGCTTCACCGATATCCGGCAGGCTGAGCGTGGTGAGTTCCTTAGCAATAGCCATGGCCATTTGCCGGGGTCTGGCGATGATGCGTGAGCGTTTTTTTGAATACATTTCGGAAACCTTTATTTTATAGTAGTCGGCTACCGTTTTCTGAATGTTTTCTATGGAGATCTGGCGGTTCTGTACGGCGAGCAGGTCTTTAAGCGCTTCTTTAGCGTTTTCCAGCGTGATTTCCTGACCGATAAAACGTGAATAAGCCCGTACACGTTTCAGTGCGCCTTCCAGTTCCCGTACATTCGAGCGGATATGTTTTGCGATGAAAAAAGCAACATTTTCTTCCAGTTTTAACTTTTCCAGTTCGGCTTTTTTGATCAGGATAGCGACTCTCATTTCCAGTTCAGGCGGTTCAATCGCAACGGTCAGACCCCACCCAAAACGGGAGACCAGTCTTTCTTCAAGCCCGGAAATTTCTTTAGGATAAGAATCGCAGGTAATGATGACTTGTTTATGGGCTTCCACCAATGCATTGAAAGCATAGAAAAATTCTTCCTGAGTACGGTTTTTTCCGCCAAAAAACTGTACATCGTCAACCAGCAGGAGATCAAGTGAATGATAGTAAAGCTTGAATTGATCAAACGATTTGTGCTGATAGGCGTTAACGACATCGGAAACATATTTTTCTGCATGTACATAGCGTATTTTTGCGCTGCCGTTGTTTTCAAAAACATAGTTTCCAATCGCTTGTATGAGATGCGTTTTGCCCAGGCCCACGCCGCCATAAATAAACAGTGGGTTGTACGCAATGCCGGGCGATTCGGCGACCTGTATAGCGCCTGCGCGCGCGAGCTGGTTCGCTTTGCCGGTAACAAAGTTTTCAAATGCAAAACTGGGATTCAGATGGCTGGCATGTCTTTTTCCAGGTTTTAGGCTCATAGCAGGCTTGCGTGGAGCCGGTTTGTTTTCGTGATTTAATTCGGGCTGTATTTTATCGGCAGGAATTTGATCTGCCTGTGTTGTTGCTCTATCGGTTGTATCGGCTGCGTCGGTTATTTTGAAATGGAAGCGGATTTCTTTGGCAAAATAGATTTCCGCCATATTTTTGATGTGTGAAACAAAGTTTTCTTGTATCCATTGCAAGACAAAACGATTTGGCGCAATGAGCGTAATTTCTGTTTCATGGTCGGAATGATTGCCTTGCAGCCGCAATGGTTTGATCCAGGTATTGAATTGCTGTGCATTCAATTCGTTTCTGAAATGGCTGAGGCAGGATTGCCAGAAGGTATCAAATGCCGGATGATTCATCAAATAACGGTTTTAAGAGATTATTAACGACACAGAAAAGAAATAGGGTGTTTATTGGTTTGATGGCATGATGATGTTCGTCTGATTACAATTAGCTTCTGAATACTTCAATATTATCAATAAGCCTCGTTTGGCCGATTCGGGCCGCAGCCATGACAACAAGCGCCTTATCTTCCGGGTGCGCCAGTATTAACGAGACCTGGTTTAAGATAGCGATATAATCAACAGACCATCCCCGGGCCTCAAGTTTGTGTTTTGCGCTTTCTTCGATTAGTGCAAAGCAGTTCTGCCCGGCTTGTAGATCTGTTTTAACTGCGTTTAAAGTTTGATACAAATGGCGTGCTTCGATGCGCTGCGTGTCATTCAGATAGCGATTGCGCGAACTTAATGCCAAGCCATCCGCAGCACGAATAATCTCTTCATCCAGAATTTCAGTGGGCAGGTTTAATTGCTGCACCATCAGACGAATAATATGCAACTGTTGGTAATCTTTTTTTCCGAAAAAGGCGATATCGGGTTGAATAATATTCAGTAATTTTAATACGATCGTTGTGACACCGCGGAAAAAACCAGGACGAAATCTACCTTCAAACTGATCAGCGACTGACGGTAATAGTACCAAGATTTCCTGCTTAACAGGGAAAAGAATTTTGTCATCAGGTACAAAAATAATGTCAACATCCAGGCTCTGCAACAGCTTGCAATCTTCGTCCAATGTTCGCGGATATTGATTGAAATCTTCACTCGGTAAAAACTGTAACGGATTAACATAAATGCTGACGACGACACAATCCGCATGTTTTTTTGCTTTTCGAACCAGTGCCAGATGCCCTTCATGGAGATTACCCATGGTCGGTACAAATGCGATTTTATGGATGTCCTCAAGTGCTGTGCGCAGTTCAGGGATCGTGTTGATAACTTTCAATTTAGGATTTGAAAACTATTGAAATTCATGTTCGCTGCCGGGAAACTGGTTATTTTTAACCGCTTTCACATAATTTCTTACTGCTTCCTGAATACTGCCGGAGTTTTCCATAAAATTCTTAGTGAATTTGGTTTTTTTGCCTTGATACAATCCCAGCATATCGTGCAGTACAAGTACTTGCGCAGAACATGCTTGGCCCGCACCGATACCGATGGTCGGAATATTCAGCCGTTCAGTGATCTGTTCTGCCAGCGCAGCCGGTATAAGCTCCATGAGCAGCAACGCGGCACCGGATTCCTCGAGGATTTGCGCATCCTCGATTAATTGCTTTGCCGCAGCTTCGGTATGGCCCTGAAGTTTATAGCCACCGAATTGATGTACTGATTGTGGCGTTAGGCCAATATGTGCGCAAACCGGAATACCGCGCTGTGTTAAAAAATGAACGGTTTCCGCCATAATGCGGCCACCTTCGATTTTAACCATTTGCGCGCCCGCGGCGAGGAGTTTTCTTGCGTTTTCAAAAGTATGCTGCGGTGACCGCTGTGAGGTTCCAAACGGCATGTCGGTCATGATCAATGCATTTTCTGTGCCCCGTGCCACACAACGTGTGTGATAAACCATATCGTCCAGCGTTACGGAAAGCGTTGTTGCTTCACCGTGTATAACGTTACCCAGCGAATCGCCGACCAGCAGAACATCAACACCGCAATTTTCCAGTATCCCGGCAAATAAAGCGTCATAGCAGGTTAGAACAGTGAATTTCTCTCTGTTTTCATACATTTTCCGGAGTGTGCTGAGCGTGGTTTTCATTCTGGAATACGGATCAATAAGAAAATCGAAAGTGAAAGACAGGGGGGTTATTCAAGAATATCCAGTTGTTCTATGATCTGATCGCGGCAGGACACGACAAATTGACTGATTTTACCACGCCCGGGAATCTCACAATCGGGCGCGATTTCCATCAGCGGTAACAGAACAAAAGCGCGTTGCATCATGCGAGGATGCGGCAATACCAGGTTAACGGTTTTCAGTTGCAGATGATCATACAACAGTATATCCAGGTCCAGTGTGCGTGGCGCATTCAGCGCAGTGTGCGGATCGCGTATGCGACCGTGACGCTGTTCAATGCTAAGTAATTCATCTAATAACTGCACGGGTTGTAGCGTGGTTACAATTTCAGCGACTGCGTTGATGAAATCAGGTTGATCCAATCGCCCCACGGGCGCGCTTTTATAGAGTGAAGAACGTTTCAGCAGTGTTGTATCCGGAAGTGTATTCAGATCAAGATAAGCCTGTCGGATATGCGCAACTGGATCGTCGAGATTACTGCCAAGCGCGATATAGGCACGGCTGAGCGATTGTGTGGTATGCGGCATAATGTCAGGACGCGGCTTCTTCGGGTGCGTCAGTTTTATTGGCGGATGACTTTCGGCGGCTTCGGCTCCTGCGTTTCCTGGGTGGTGACAGCTTATGAATCATTTTTTCACGTTGCTCGTGATTTGCGGTAATGAATTCTTTCCACCAGGAAGCGATTTCCGCATTGATTTCACCGCTTTCGCAGCGTAACAGCATAAAATCATAAGCTGCGCGGAATCTCGGGTGGCTTATCAAGCGAAAAGGCCCGTGCCCGGCCAGTAACTCAAAACGAGGTTGCATCGCCCATATTTCCTGAACGGTTGCAGTGAAACGCCGGGGAATCGCCAGATTTTTCTGCTGTTTGGCAAGCACATCGTCCATGGCCTTGTATAGCGCGATAGAAGGTTTTTCTCCATGCCCTTTATAACTGTTCCAGCTGACCATCACTTCGTGCCATAGCAGTGATGCGAATAGAAATGCCGGTGAAATGGGTTTATCCTGTTGGACTCTTTCATCGGTGTTTTTCAGAGCGAGTGTGATAAAGCGTTCCCCCAGCGGCTGCTCAAGAATAACATCGAGCATCGGTAACAGGCCGTGATGAAGTCCACGCGCGCGTAGATCGACAACGCAGGCTAACGAGTGGCCCGATAACAACAGTTTCAACATTTCATCGAACAGGCGTGCTGTCGGCACATTCTGTAATAGCGGCGCCAGATCGCCAATGGGTTGCGCGGTTTTTGCATCGATCTGTAAACCGAGTTTTGCCGCCAGCCGCACAGCTCTGAGCATACGAACCGGATCTTCCCGATAGCGTGAAACCGGTTCACCGATGATGCGCAGCGTTCTGGCAGTGATGTCGTCATAACCGTTAAGATAGTCATGAATTTCTTCAGTCACCGGATTGTAAAAAAGCGCATTCATGGTGAAATCTCGCCGTACAGCGTCTTCTTCCTGGCTGCCGAAAACATTGTCCTGCAGCAATCGCCCATGCTGATCAGTAATGTCGTTCATTTCGAGCGGATGACCGTTATCGGGCGATGGACCGCGGAATGTCGATACTTCCACCGTTTCAAGACCACACATCGCATGTACCAGACGGAATCGCCGGCCTATGATGCGCGAGCGCCGGAACGTGGAACGAACCTGCTCGGGTGTTGCATTGGTCGCGACATCAAAGTCCTTTGGATCAAGTCCGAGCAACAAGTCCCTGACAGCACCACCGACAACAAATGCCGAAAAACTGGCTTTTTGCAGTTCTTGGGTGATTTTCAAAGCGCAGGAACTGATCTGGTTGCGATGAATACCATGCTGTTTTACTGGTATGATACGCAGCTGAAAAGGTGAATTGCTGGCAGTATCAGCAGTTTTTTTTCTTTTGAAAACCTTCTGGAATAATTTTCGAATCATTGCAAAATACTGAGAGTATCTATGTTGGATTATACACCGTGGACTGAATCGTATGGATTGTCTTTACGGCAATTCAGCCCCGATTCAGCTGCTCTTCTTGTTCTTCATTGAAATACACGCTCGCAGTAGTACAGTCAGTAAAGTATTGCGTGTTGTACATCCAAGCGACTGGAATTATAATCTAACTGGTCAGTAAAGACTGGAACAGTAAGGGTGTCCGTTCCGGGTTTTCTCTGTCTATAGATGTTATAAAATAAATTTTCTAAAGAGGAAAAGATCAATGAAAATGACACAATTGGTAGGTGTTGGCTTGGTTACCGGACTGTTGCTTACTGCCGGTGCTGTACAGGCGGCGGGTGAAAAAAGTTTCAAGGTAATCATGAACGCGTATGATACTACAATTCCTGAATTGAACGTTGAAGGCGTGACAGTAAAGGATATCCGCGCATTCAATGTCTTGAATGAACCTGAAGCCATTGCAGTACATAAAGGCTCTAAAGTGAAAATCGTTGTTGAGAACAAATCACCGATCAGCGAAGGTTTTTCAATTGATGAATATGGTATTCAGGAAGTCATCAAAGCCGGTGAAACCAAAACAATTTCATTTGTTGCCGATAAAGCAGGCGCATTCACCATCTGGTGCCAGCTTCACCCTAAAAACATTCACCTGCCCGGTACTCTGAATGTTATTGACTAATAAGACCTGAAAGAATAGACCCGAAAGTCGGGTGATTTTGACAAAAAGTCTTAAGTAGTCAGAAGTAGTAGACAATGGCCGGATGTTTATCATCCGGCCATTTTTATGGTTTGTTTATAACGGAAAATACACGGAGTTAGTTGTTTAGCCTACTGCTGTCCTGACGCCATTTCAGATATTTGTCGGTGAATAACGCGATCAAAAGAAATGCAATCATATAAGGCACAACGGCAAAAAAGGTATCCGTCATATTTTTGGTCTGAATTTGCAGAGGATATTCATAGTGCAAAACCGGTACGCCCAGCCCAGTTACCAGAAAGGTATACTGCCCCTTGTTCAGATTGAATTGACCTTTAATAACACCATCGCTATGATTCGTGGAATGCAGGGATGCGACTGTTTCGCTCGGCGTGCTGCCGTCGCTGCGTACAATTTTGATGTCGATCGGCATATGACGTAAAGCGTGGTCGACAAGATCCAGGACCCAGAGTGTCTCGCCTTCATGGGGAATTTCAGTGCAGTATTCAGCTTCCGGATCGTATTGCGGCTGATAAGTGCTGAGATGCACCATGCTGCCTGCCATATTGCGCGTACAGATGTCCGATTCCAGAGATACTTTGCCATGTGCTGCGACGAAACCCGAATAAAATAATGTGCAGATGATAATGCCTGATAGCCACAATTTTATGATCTGTTTTAACATGTAACAGCTCCTGCGGTTGTTGATCTGTGATTTATCCTGGCGTTTTTGTTGCCCTTTCTTTAAATTCCGCGGCCTGTCTGAACAACAGGCCGCGGAAAGTGTTAGAGAAAATAAAGAACTAAGGAACAATCCGGTTGTTAAGTATTTCTTTGCTTTGGTTATTCCAGATGACGT
>CAYXFV010000024.1:0-36228 GCA_964464365.1 uncultured Nitrosomonas sp.
TTTGATCTCGGTACGGCTTGATTTGTAATTATTTTGGGGAAACTTTCTACTAGGCATGCAATCATCCGAATGGATAAAAGCCGAGGAACAAATCCGCCATCTGCCCATTACCACGCAGACACTGAAGCAGGTACAATGGAAATACAGTTCACGAACAAAACAGCGCCCGATACTGCGGCAAGGACTGATCGGCCGGATAGATTACACCGGGCACATACCCGCAGTGATTGTCGCAGCGCTCAACTGGGGCTGCTGGTTCGGCATCGGGCAAGGCACGGCGATGGGCCAGGGCATGTATACGGTTTCAACCTCAGAACGGGGATAAGCCGCCGCCGATTTTATATTTTTACTGAAAAAAACCATGACCGATACACCACAAGTCAATCTGGAAACCTACATGATCGTTCCGTTTGAAATCATTTCCCGCCACAAGGGGGAAATTGATTTTGATCTGCTGACCAAAAGACTGGAGGATGACTGGGAAACACTAAAAGGTCATGAACTCGATGTAATTGATGCGTCATTAATCGACGCAGCGCATAAGAAAAATATTTACTACCAGGCATACAACTACTTTCATCCGTTCGTCCGCGATTACTGGTTCAATCCTTCGCAGGTAAAACGTTACCGGCACACCAAGCTGGCAAAGCTTCATTCCAAAGTTAAGTATTACGGTACTCACGGCAAAGAAGTAAAAGAAGTCGAATTCGAAGCGGTTTGCGACCTGCTGCATTTCACCCCCAACATTGGCATGCTGGTGCTGCATCTTAAGCATAACCACCTTGATCTTAAACCGCGCAAGCCTGTCTGGATCAATTGCGCCGTTTATACCCGCCATACCTGGAATACGATCATGAACAGCCAGATGGTAAACAGCTATTTGGCGGACATTTCCCTGTTTCCGTTACGCTAAAAGACAAAGAAAATAAGCCATTAGCATGTTTTTCCACTGAAAATTTAGCGGATCTGCGTGAGAAAGCCGAGAAACTTGCGGAGCAATACGGTCTTGAGCCCATGATTCACAGACCGGATATACCACCAAGCATGCATATTCAGAGACCGGATATACCACCAGACAATTTTAAAAAGCGACACCCTCACCTGTGGGCAGCACATTGGGCATACCTGCTCCAGCCGTTTGCCACTGAAGCTGATGACAACAAACATTACAACAATTTCTTCGTGCGCCAACTCGGTGACGACCGTGCCGCGGTAGTCAGTTTGATCAGCATCCATACCGATCAGAACGATAACATCACCCAAATGATCGATACCGGCAATCTGAAGCGCTTGTGTTTCGCGGATGCACCGGGCAACGACCGTTCCCCTTACAGTGAACGGTTTTTGACCGACGAGCGATTTTTCAATGAATATTGCTATAACCGTTTCTGGTACCAGGAGGAAGATAAATCTACCGATAAACCATCGCTGATCATGAATTCCGGTTATGCTTTCTGTTGGCTGGGTGATGCAAATGACGGCGCTTTTTTTGCCAATCCACGGGATGGCGCGCCCGTTATTTTCCGCCACATCTATGTCCCGATGGCGATCATTGCGCATTTTCAGAAAACATTTCTGCTGACGCTTGCCAACAAACTGACCGACCTGACGCCCTACGACAAAGGCAAACCGGCCAGAATCAACACAGATGATTTTCAGCGGTTGAAACTGGACTTAATCGCATTTACGCAAACCTATTGGTTCAGTGAACTCTCACCACAGGAGCAGGGTATCGAATTATTCGAAATGTGGCGCAAAAAATTGCGGCTGCAAATCATCCATGACGACATCCGCGGGCAAATCAACGACATCGTCGAATACAACAACGCCGAAACAGCAGGGAAAATTGATCGCGGCATATTGTTTCTTACGTTCACTGCCATTGTGCTTGGCATCCTGGGTCTTGCAGCGGGCATTCTGGGGATGAATACGTTTACTATGAAGGGCAATGCTGCGGAGGACAATAAAACAGATGCGCCTACTGTGGAGGGCAATGCAATAGATATCTATTGGATCGGTTTCATAAACGATATCGTGATCCATGCTGCTCCTCTGACACTGCTACTCATTGTCGGTATGGTGGTGTGGCTGCTATACCCCAGAAAACAATAACGAAAGCATGATGCGCCAACGCGATATGACCATAGCAACACTCTCCGGCAGCATTCAATCTGCGACCGCAAAGAATAAGGAATAAACCATGCCGCAATACCTGCTTCGAATCGAAGGCGTCAATATTTACGCAACCGTAGAAGATACCAACCAGCTTAGCGTGCAGCGCGGCAGCAGTCTGTTGCTGCGGCAAGCGATCAAGAATATCGAAGAGGAATTTTCACAATTAAGAAGCATTTCTACCGGCGCATCCATCGGATTATTTCTGTTCAAAACTGAAAATATTAAAGATGTTGTTGATCTTCGAAAACAGATTGCTGTTTTTTTGAATACAGACCCAAATTATCAGCACCTCACCTTTGTTGTGGATGTGGTTGCCATAAAAGAAGATAACAATCCGGCTAACGCAGAAATTTTCTTTAAACGCGCCAAGGAAGAAGTCATAGCGCTCAACCGCTTCCGTCAGTTTCAACAGGCCACGCTGGTTTTTCCACCTGAAAATAAAGATCCTGATATCGCACCCTGTGCCTGGGACAACCTGCGTCCGGCGGATGGCTCGAAATTGTCATATATTTCTTTATCTGCCGGAAAAAGACATAACTTCGGACGCACTCAGAAAAAGGAATTTATCGAACAGGAAACGGGGTTAAGTTTCGACTACACCAACGACCTTCAGGAAATCGCTGAAACGGACGAGCCCCATCTGAATTCGTTGAAAGACAAACTCGCCGTACTCTACTTCGACGGTAACGGTTTTAGCGACATACAAAAAAACCTGAGCTGCACACGGCTTAAAAGATTTGATGGCAAAATTCAAAGAAAAAGAAAAAAATGGTTACGCAGTCTCATCGAAACCATTCAAAAAGATAGTGACTTTAAGACACGTCTAAAACGAAAAAACGGTAATAAAGAAATGGTTGAAGTCGACGCCATCCGGCTGGAAATCCTGCTGTGGGGCGGTGATGAAATCATGCTCGCGGTTCCGGCGTGGAAAGGCATGGAAGTGTTGCAGCATTTTTATCGATGTCATCGAGAATGGACATACCCCCCGGATAATAAAAGTAGCAACAAGGAAAACAAAGACAAGAAACACCTGACCCACGCCGGCGGTCTGGTTTTCTGCCATGTCAAAACGCCCATTCAGCGCATCAAAAAACTCGCCCGCGAAATCGCCGACCATATCAAGGATGAATATCTGGGAGAGCCAGAAGAAGAAAAAATCGATAAATATAAGCCTGACGCCAATCTGTATGACTACGTCGTGCTGGAATCGATCGACTACCCCACTCAATCATGGCCGGCGTTTCTGGCGAAACGCTATACGCCGGCCATTGCAAAAAAACGCAAACCGCAGCGGCCGCTCAATGACAACCATGAAGTTCTCCGTAAAGCTCTCCGTAATAAATTCAATGAATTAGAAAAAAACCTGCCGCGCCGCCAGCTTTATCGCCTGGCAAACGCCCTCATCGAATCGGATCAAAATTTTGCCGAAGCCTATACGCGATTCATAGAAGTAGTGGATAACGCGGACCAGGTAGAAAAAATTGTTAAAACAATTTTCGGGGACACAGGCTCAAACCTGCACTGGCTGCATCTTCTGGAATTATGGGATTATTTTGCGCCGAAAAGCCAGAAACCCACCGGCAACAACACACGCTAAGGAAACCAGAATATGAACACCCTCGCCCGCTATCAGTTTACGGTCTACATCACCTTCATCGCACCCATCATCAGCCAGTCTTCCGGCGCGTCGCGCATCGGCCTCGATAGCGCCATGCTGTGCAACCGCGAAGGCAAGCCGGCCATACCGGGTACGCTGATCCAGGGTAATTTACGCTATTATTGGCAGGAATTATCCGGTAAATCGTCAGATAAAACCTTGGGTTTAGGTAATTCCCATCAAGACGGCACACCACAACGCGGCCATCTGAATTTTTCCGAGTTCTGGGTTTACAACGATAGCGCCAGCAAGATACAGGCGGGTTTGCAGCACCGCATCAAAATCGACGATGCGAGTGGAAAAACTGAAACAGGCGCTTTGCAAACCATTGAGTCTCTTTTCCTCGCAGGCGAATCGGTCAGTTTTAAAGGCGATATTTTCGGCTGGTTTAAGGATGATTCAGCGGCTGATGATTTCAAGATTGGAATTACCAGGAGTCTGCTTTATATGCCTGCTGCCGGTTCGTTCAAGGGCATCGGTTTTGGCCGCGTGAAAGATGTAACCGTTCATTCTCAACCGATCAACATTGCCCGTTGTGACGACCAGATCGGCCTGGTGATCAAACCCGACCGCGCTTTCTGCTTCTCCCGTCATCTGGCTGGAAACAATACACGCTCTAATAATAGCAAATCTGACGGAAAAACCGATCTGGACAATAACTATGTATCCGAAGACTTCATTCCGGGCGGCGCGATCAAAGGATCGATTGCGACCTTATTACGTCTGTCATCCGGCCAGCAGAAATGCACCGGCGGCATCGAACACCCGGATTTTCCGTTATTATCACAGTATCTTGATCAGATCGTCTTCACCCATGCGCAGCCCGTCGCAAACGGACAGCAACACACCTGCAAACGCAACCATGCCCTGCCCAAAAGTATCGTCATGGCTGAAAACAAGTTCTACGACATTGCGCAAAAAGATAAACCCGGCCTGATCAATGGAGAAGCCCCCAAGTTTGCCACCGAGTGGAAATCCAGGGAATGGGCAATAGCGGGTGAGGATGAAACGCTCAATCTCCCGGCTTATCTGAGAGACAGCCGCAGCCTGATCCTGCATACCGAAATTGATCGTAAATCGGGCGCATCCAAAGATCACCAATTATTCAGCATTGAAGCGGTCAATCCGGACGATCATCAATGGCATGCCAATATCACACTGCCGGAAACGCTCACGGATAACGATGATAAAAAAGCCTTGATTGCGGAACTGCAATATCTGCTGACCAAAGGATTACACTGGCTGGGCAAGACCGAAGCCAGCGCCACAGTTACCCTGAGAGAACAACCTTTCCTCATTCCCGGCACGCATGCAATCACACCCGGCCAGCAATCAATCACCATTACCCTGCTGAGCGCAGCGTGTCTGCTGCCGATTGGCACTACAATTCCATCGACCAATGGCGGCGGCGAACTGCTGCAAGCCTACAAAGAAAGCTGGACAGAATTATCCGAAGGCAGTCTTGAGTTGATCCGTTTCTACGCGGAGCAGCAGCTTGTCGGCGGTAGCTACCTGCACGAACGTTTCGGACCGGGCAAACCTTACAATCCGCGCATTTTCACCACCGCCGGCAGTGTGTTTGTTTTTGCGGTCACGGTCACAGACTTTGATAAAGCCAAAAAACACCTCGATAACTGGAGCAAAACCGGCCTGCCGCAATTAAAGGTTTTTTCAGATAAGTGGCAAGAAAACCCCTATATCGCGCCAAACGGCTACGGCGAAATCGCGGTCAACCTGGCGACGGCTCCCGAGCCCGAAAATAATGAATGGCAACCGATTGAGGAGATCAATGCATGAGCGAAGATCAACCGGAATACGATTACGCGCGCGTTCGAATCAGCGGTACGCTGGTTTGCAAATCCGACTTGCACGTGGGTAACGGCGATCTTGGATTGTTCAGCGAACGACCGAGTGATAAACAGCGATTGATAAATGAGAAAGGCAGCTACAACACCGTCTGCCTGGATTACAACAAGCGCGCCTATATCCCCGGCAGTACGTTGCGCGGCGCGTTAACCGCATTTCTGAAAGATGACGATGAAACCGTAAAAAAACTGTTTGGCTATGAAGAATCGGCCAGTAAAAATCAAGAAGGCGAACGACACGCCGGCAAGGTGCGCGTTTTCGATGCGCCTATCTCAAAAATCATCACGACAAACGGCGATCAAACACCATACTGGAATCCGCACAGCGGCACGTTTGTCAGCCACGGCATCGCACTCGATAATGTCACTGGCACTGTGGAAAAAGGCAAACTGTTCCGCTACGAACTGGTGCCAGCGGGCACGCAATTTGCCGTCGAACTGGCAGCCGATTGTTTGACTAAAGCGGAAGTCGCGCAACTGCTTGGCCTGCTCGCGCGCTGGAACGGCACGGCGGAAACCGCCATCGGCAAAGGCGCCAGCAAAGGTTATGGCCGCATCAAGTGGGTGTTCCCCAGTATCCGCGCGCTCACAAAAAACGCTCTGAAACAATGGGCTGCCAGCAGCACTCTGGACGCGCCGCACTTTGAGCCCGCCGCGATACTACCCATAGATGTAACTGAACTGCTCAAACAGCAAAACCGGCATCCATTTGTCATTCACATCCTACCGCAATCCCCATTGCTGTGCAACGAACCGGGTTTTGTCACCGGCGTTGATCAGGAACCCGATCTGGTTTTTCAGGCGCGCAACGGCAAGGCGATTATTCCAGGCACGACCTTGGCCGGTGCCGCACGGGCACGCGGCCGGAAAATCCTGATGACGTTATTGCACCAGGCCAGCTCGGGAACGCCATTAAACGCAATCGCAAAACAGGCTGATACATTAATCGGCAAGCTTTTCGGCAGTGAAGAACAAAAAAGCGCCCTTGAATTCAGCGACGCAACCGACACGACAGCAGAAACAAAAACCAAAATACATGCGCAATATTTCAACGCCATCGACCGCTTCACCGGCGGCGTCAAGGACGGCGCACTGTTCAACGTCACCGCCGCGCAATGTGAAGAACTCAAAACCGAATCCTGTTATCTCAACCTCGACCGGATGCCGAAGGACAACGAATGGTGGAAAGGATTGCTGCTGTTCATCGCGCGCGATGCAATTGAAGGTGAACTGGCGGTCGGCTGGGGTAAAGGCAAGAGGTATGGCAGTTTTACTGCTGTTTTAATCTATAAGAACGAAGAAATAAAAAACTGGAATGAATTGTTAAAACAATTGTTAAAACACTTTGGAGAAAACAAGGCCAAAGAATGGATTGAAGCTTTGCTGAAGAAAACAGGAAATCCAACCAATGCACAAAAGGAGAAGCCGCATGACTGAATTCTATCTTCCCTATCAATTTATCCCCGCGACGGGCAAAATAAAAACAAAAACAAAAACGGGAGATAAAGAGACATCGACCGCCACGATTGATTTTCATGAAATACAGCAAGGTTCGGAAAATCACATGAACGCCAGACATGATGTGTGGCTGAAAGACAAATTGCATGGACGGATAACATGCAGCATTTTTCTCGAAACGCCCCTGGTTATCGGAGCTTCACATGAACCTATTGGAAAAGCACCTGATTACGGACAAGAAGACAAACGTCAAAAGAAAGTCATACCTTATAAATACAAGGGTCAGTATGCAATTCCGGCCAACAGTCTCAGAGGAATGGTATCGAGCATCGCCGAAGCCATCTC
Source organism: uncultured Nitrosomonas sp. (assembly GCA_964464365.1). Lineage (GTDB taxonomy): Bacteria > Pseudomonadota > Gammaproteobacteria > Burkholderiales > Nitrosomonadaceae > Nitrosomonas. The sequence continues at coordinate 7,501 of CAYXFV010000024.1, forward strand.
GCAATCGGCTTTACGCGTCTTGGAAGACAAACCACTGAGTGCACGCGACTACCCCAACCCTAAGGTGCCGCTCGGTACAACTTATGACTACTTCTCCCCAGACCTTCTACCCCTAACCGAGCGACGCAGAAAGGATGGCACAGAAAACGGCTCCGGTAAACCGCCGCTCCTGACACCCGCAGAAATCCTGTTTGGCGTAGTTGAAGAAGGCAGGGATGAAGCGCTTTCGGCAATTGCGCTGAAATCACGATTGAGATTCCACGATGCTTTGCCGAAAGACGGCGCCAATATTACTATTGGGAAAGAAATCACTTTAAAAATTCTGGCCACACCCAAACCGCCAGCACCTGCAATGTATTTTGTTGATTCACGCAATTCGGAATTTTTTATCAAAAAGACAGAATTAGATCACACAATCCACCAGCCGCGAGGCAGAAAGATTTATCTGCATCACCAGCAATCGGTAGAAGAATCGGCAAAAAGTTGGGAAACTAAAGGTAACCGTCAAGACCATCAAAAGATGAAATGTACCCCTATAGAAGCTAAACAAAGCTTCTATTTCCATATCGATTTTGAAAATCTGACCAGCGCGGAACTCACGTTAGTGAGAACCAGTTTATCGCCAGATCCGAATTTCCGGCATCGGCTCGGCTTGGGTAAACCACTCGGATTGGGCAGTATTCGCGTAAACATTGAAAAAACCGATTTTCATTGTCCCATTGCACGCTACAACCTGTCGGCGTTGAATTCAAATTCGTTGAATCCAGATCCCATCCAACCGGCACACGATGATAATAACGACACCAGCCTGATTGACGATGACACACTGCAAATATTGATTACCATAGGAAGAATAGGAAAACACAGTGCTCTGAAACCCGGAATCCCCGTGCGCTACCCTTTTACGAACAATCCTGACAATGAGGAAAAATTATATGAATGGTATAAGGAAAATGAAAAACAAGGTAAAAATGGCCATGGGCAAGTCTTGGGACTCGTGAAGCCGGGGGTAAAGCCGGAGGAACTTTCCACACTGCGTACCTACCCCCTTCCAAATAACCCAAAAAATCAATGAGCCAGACAGTTGTTAATAGCAGACCAAACTACCACTTCTTCCTCGGTGGCCACGATCTGGAAATGATCACCATCCGTGAGCTGGTGGCGCGGCATACGCCGTGCGTCATTCATGACCGGCTTTTGCACTGGGGCGCAAAGGCTTCCGACTATCGCGCGGAAATCGCGCGCGCGCTGGAAACCGGCGCCACGCCGGTTTTGATCGAACTTCGGCAGGATCTGCCACTGCCGCCGGAGAAAATCCGTATCATCGATCATCATGGCGCACAGGCGGGGCATGACAAGCCGACCAGCCTGGAACAGGTGTTTGCGCTGCTCAGCCTGCCGGATACGCTGTGGGATCGCCATTTGCAACTGGTGGCCGCGAACGATCGCGGCTATATTCCGGCAATGCTGGAACTGGACGCCAGCCGCGAAGAAATCGCATCCATCCGGCAACAGGACCGCCATGCCCAGGGCATCACCGCAGCGGAAGAACAGGCCGCCGAAGCAGCCGCGCAGCAACTGGACTGGTTGTTCGATGGCCGCCTGGTTGTCGCGCATTTGCCGCACAATAAAACGGCGGCGCTAGTTGACCGTCTGCAATTGGGTCAATGGGGACAGAATGGCGCCGGTTGCGACAATATTCTGGTTTTTTCACCACGGGAAGTGAATTTCTTTGGCGACGGTCAAGCCGTCCATGCGCTGAATCTGGAATTTCCCGGCGGCTGGTACGGCGGCGATTTGCCGGTTAAAGGCTTCTGGGGACTGTCTGGCGGGGATTATCAGCAACCCGGATTGATTGCCTTGCTGGAAAAAACGCTGTAGTGATTACGGATTCCATCACAGGATTATCTTTCCCGATCGCGCCGCGCTTGTATCCGCGCGGTTTTCCGGCTAATATGACACCACTTCCCGGTAAACCGGATGGGCAAAACAAAAGACCGCCGATTTCACCGCTGCAAGCGGCATCAAGCAAGCATCGTGGAGAGATCGGCCGGGATGACAGGCCGAAGTCAGGCCTATTAAGATTTCCACACGCGCTTTTTTCTCTTTCATTTCTACTGCCGGGATGACAGGCCGAAGTCAGGCCTATTAAGATATTCAAGACCGCGAAACAGATTTCGCGCTAATGTGCCGGGATGACAGGCCGAAGTCAGGCCTATTAAGATGATAGATGTTGTTTATAACACGCTGTCCCACAGCGCCGGGATGACAGGCCGAAGTCAGGCCTATTAAGATTGCCAGGTGAAATTTACCTGTCATGGTCGCGATGGCCGGGATGACAGGCCGAAGTCAGGCCTATTAAGATCATGCTTCATTGATATGCGGCCTCTTTCGCCTTTAGCCGGGATGACAGGCCGAAGTCAGGCCTATTAAGATTGGTGCTGTTCGATTGATTGATACTGGCGATAGCCGGGATGACAGGCCGAAGTCAGGCCTATTAAGATCAGCGATAGCGTTGCAATTCACTGACATTTCCGCCGGGATGACAGGCCGAAGTCAGGCCTATTAAGATACGGGAATTTGCTTTCCGTATACCGATAACCACCCGCCGGGATGACAGGCCGAAGTCAGGCCTATTAAGATTATCTGAGCCGGAAGAGCCGGAAACCAGGTCAAGCCGGGATGACAGGCCGAAGTCAGGCCTATTAAGGCGTATCGTAAATGTCATAAACACGCTGCGCCTGTGGCCGGGATGACAGGCCGAAGTCAGGCCTATTAAGACAACAGGACTACGTCCGGGAACTTCTCCAGTTGGCGCCGGGATGACAGGCCGAAGTCAGGCCTATTAAGACACACCCTTCACTCGTCGTAGATCAGACCACGGGAGAGCCGGGATGACAGGCCGAAGTCAGGCCTATTAAGACTTGACCTGCCGCATATCCGCCACCTGCTGCACGCCGGGATGACAGGCCGAAGTCAGGCCCGTCCAGAAATATCAAACCGGATTTCATCTCATTACCGTTGGCGGTATACTGACATACTGTTTTTTCAACTGATTTATGAGCGAGGTATTTGTCAATGCCCACACATCTGAACGCATTGTCCATTCAGGAAAGAATTTTGCTGGTGGAAGCCATTTGGGACAGTATTGCCGCAGATCAAGCCTTGCTGCCGTTTACGCCCGAACAAAAAGACGAACTGGAGCGACGCCTGGACGCCTATGAAACGGATCAAATCAAGGGTCAGGAAGCGGGTGAAGTGATTGCCCGCATCAGAAAGCGATTGTGAAGCGCCCGGTATTTTTTCGCCCTGAAGCGGAAGCGGATATTGAAGCAGCCGCTTTATGGTACGAAAAACAATGCAGCGGCCTGGGAAACCAATTCCTGACCGAGATTCTCCGGATGTGCTGCACACCAGACGATCGTCGTTATCGCTGTCATGCAGGGCAGCCGCCACTCCGGAAGATGGCAGCGGAGATCATAATAATGTCCCGGCAGAAACCCTTTGAACTCCGCTTGACAAAATTCAGACCGGATTTGCCGGTATCACCGCAAAATCAACCACGGATAAAACAACCGGAATAGACGGCAGGCCGAAGTCAGGCCTGTTGCTTAAAAATCTGTTAAAGTGCGCTGATTGTCATTTGCGGATTTTGATGACGAATCATGCATTACCTGATCATTACTGATATTGCCGATCCGCGCCGGCTGCGCCGCGCGGCCAGGGTTTGCGAACGCTGGGGCGAGCGCGTACAGGAAAGTGTTTATCTGATGGAGCTGGATACCGGGCAACTGTTTCAATTGCAGACCGCCATGCGCAAAATCCTGCATCACGGCGAAGACTCCGCGCGTTATTACCTGCTGTGCGCAATGGACATCGCGCGTTCGAGCGGCGAAGGTCTGGGGCGCGGTTTGCGGCGTAGCGCTGGTCACTGGATTATTTAGGGGCGGATTGTGAGCCGCGTCATTGGCCCGCTGCTGCGCAAAACGCTCACGCCCGGTATGTTGCAGCGCGCCTGGGAAAAGGTTGCCGACAATAACGGCATGGCCGGTACGGATGGCGAAAGCATCGCAGCGCTTACGCCGCAGATCGATACGGCGCTGCGCCAACTGGCCGGAGAAGTAATGCGCGGCGATTACCAGCCGCAGCCGCTGCTGCGCCTCTGGGTGGAGCGCCCCGGTAAATCACCGCGCGGCCTGGCGATTCCCGCGGTGCGCGACCGCATTCTGCAAACCAGCCTGACGCTCACGCTGACGCCCGCTGTCGAAGCCGAACTGGAAGACTGCTCGTATGCCTACCGCAAGGGGCGCGGTGTGCGGCTGGCGGTTGAACGCATCGGCTTTTACCAGCGCCAGGGCTACCACTGGATTGTCGACGCCGATATTGAAGCTTTTTTTGACACCATTCCCCATGCGAACCTGCTGGCGCGGTTGCAGTCGGTCGCACCGGAGCCCGCCCTGATTCATCTGGTGGAGCAATGGCTGAGCGCGCCGGTTCTGGATGACGGGCAACGTTCCATTCCGCGGCAGGGCATACCGCAAGGCAGTCCGGTGTCGCCGATGCTGGCCAATCTGTATCTGGATACACTCGATGAGGCGCTGCTCGATGCGGAACATATCCTGATCCGCTATGCGGATGATTTTATCGTACTGGCCAAATCCAGAAAAAATGCCGAGGCCGCGCTGGAGCTGACCCGGGATGTGCTCGACCGTCTGACGCTCAAGCTTAATCCACTGAAAACCCGCATTGTTCATTTCAATGACGGGCTGGAATTTCTCGGCTGGTATTTTGTGCGCAGCCTGGCGATTCCGGCCCGCTGCAAGGATACGGAACCTGCCGCCATGCAGCCGCGGCCTGAAGCACCAGAAGCGCCAGAAGCAATCGTTCAGGACACAAGCTTTCCCGACCAGACGCCGCTTGACGCCATGCCGGCGCAAACGGACTCTGATGAGCCGGTAGCCGCCGAACCCGAATCCGAGCCCGGGCTGCCGCCGCTTGCGCCATTGCAGCGCACGCTGTATCTGGTCGATCACAAAACGCAATTGAGCGTTGACAATCAACGCTACCGGATCGCCCGTGGCGATAAAACCGTGCTCAACCTGCCCGCGCATCAGGTCGATCAGATCATGCTGTTCGGCGCTATTCCGGTCAGCACGCAGGTGTTGCAACTGGCGGCCCGTAACACGTGCAGCATTGCCTATCTGTCCCGCTACGGGCGTTATTATGGCCGTTTTGATCCCGTGGATGGACAAAATATCACGCTGTTGCAGGCGCAATTCGCCTGCCATGCGGATTCCGGATTCCAGCTCGAATTCGCCCGTCAGGTTGTCGCCGCGAAACTGCATAACTGCCGCGTTATTCTGGCCCGCAGCCAGCGCCATCTGGCATCTTCTACGCACCCGAACGCCACCGGCGCCGCCCGCGAGCGCCTGAAGCAGATTGAGCAGTCACTCAAAACCACCGCCAGCCTGGAAAGCCTGCGCGGCAGTGAAGGCGCTGCGGCTGCGTTGTACTGGCGTGCTTTTGCCGCACTGGTGCCGCCGCCGTGGCGGTTTGACAAGCGCCAGGCTCACCCGGCGCCGGACCCGGTGAATGCTCTGCTGTCGCTTGGCTACACCCTGCTCTATCAGGCAACTGCCGGATTGCTGCAAGCACGCGGCCTGAATGCGCATCTGGGCATGCTGCACACGCCGGGAGGCAGCCATCTGGCGCTGGCCTCCGATCTGATGGAGGTCTTCCGCGCTTACGTGGTCGATGCCTGCGTGCTGAAACTGCTGCACACCCGGCAGCTTGATCCTGATGATCATTCCGTGCAACCGGAAAGTTGCAGTCTGGGAAGCGCAACCGTCCGTATCTTCATCCGCGCGCTGGAAGACCGCTTCAACAGTGTGCAGCAACATCCTTCGACCGGCACGGAAATGGATCTGCGCCGCATCGTCGATCACGACATTCTGACATTGATCAAGGCCTGCCGCGCGCATGACGCCGCCGGGTATCAGGCAACACGCTGGCGCTGACCCGGCTGAAGGAATGACGGCAGGCCGGTGAGCAACGTATATCTGGTGATTGTTTCCTACGATATTGCCGATCCGCGCCGGCTCAGCCGCGTCGCCAAAGTGCTGGAAGCCGCCGGTACCCGGATACAGAAAAGCGTATTCGAATGCGGATTGACGCCTGATGCGATACTGGCGCTGCGCCTGCGTTTGCGCCGGCTGATCGATCCGGCGGAAGATCATATATTGATCACCCCGGTCTGTGCTCATTGCCGTCATCATATTCACTGGCAGGGCAAATTGCCGGATGCGTCGGCTGCGCCGTACTGGATTGTCTGAAGCCGCTATGACGATACGTCCGCAATATGCCCGATACGCCCGAAATATATCCGAAATATATTCTTTAATACCGCGTATCGGACAAACCTCTTGGATCACTCGCTGTTGTAGCCTGCTGCGATTGTTTATCATAATGAATCAACTGCATATTTCCCCAGGTACGCGGCATGGTACGCACATCATGGCCCATGGACGCCAATGCGCTGATCCATGACGCTTCAAAAGCATCGGGTTCAATTTGCAGAACATCCGGCAAATACTGGTGGTGGAAACGCGGTCTGGCCACCAGTTTCTGCGGATCGGTTTCATGGTGATCGATGTAATCGAGGATAACGAGCAAAAGCATACTGATGATGCGCGAACCTCCGGGCGTGCCCGCGATTAATATCCCGTTTTCGTTTTCCACAAAGGTCGGCGACATACTCGATAATGGCCGCTTTCCGGGTGCAATGGCGTTCGCGCGCGAACCATACAGGCCAAAAACATTGGGGATGTGTTCACCCTGTGCGAAATCGTCCATTTCATTATTGAGCAGTACGCCGGTATTGCCCGCGACAAATCCTGATCCGAAAAAAGTATTAATCGTCAGTGTTGCCGCAACGCGGTTTCCGGCGTTATCCAGTACCGCAAAATGCGTGGTTTGCGCCCCCTCTTCTGCCGGTAAATCTTGCGCTGGCGGTGATGGCGGTACAGCCTGACTGACGCCCGCTTTATCCGGATCGATGGTTGCCGCCTGTTGGCGCGCGTATGTTTCGCTCATCAGACGGTCTGCCGGAACCGCAACAAAATCACTGTCACCCAGTAGTTCCGCGCGATCCTTGTAAACCCGGCGTAGCGTTTCAATGACTAAATGGGTTTTCTGAGCCGGTTTTTGTTTTTCGTCTAAAACGGTTTCAAGGATATTCAGTGCCTGCGCCAGCGTCAGGCCGCCTGCCGAAGGCAGTGACGCTGACGTGATTTGCGCATCGCGGTAATTGAACTGAACCGGTTTTCTTTCAACGATGCGATAGTTTTCCAGATCCCGTTCACGCCATATGCCGCCTGCCGCGCGGACAGAACGCACCAGTTCCTGCGCTATCGCACCCTGATAGAAACCGTTTCTACCGGATTCGGCGATCGCCATTAATGTCGCGGCAAGCTGAGGCTGGCGGAACAGTTCGCCTGCAACCGGAAGCTTACCGCCGGGTAGAAAAACAGCCGCCGTCTCCGGATACGGTGACAGTTTTTTTTCATGATCCCGCAGCGTCCGGGCAAAACGCCTGTCTACCTTGAAACCCTCCTGCGCCAGTTGAATTGCAGGCGCCAGATTATCGGCCAGTGTCATACGGCCATAGCGTGACAAATGGGCAAGTGCCGCCGGTGTGCCGGGTATGCCCGCAGCAATCGGCCCATTGAGCGATTTGCCAGGCACCGGATGACCCTGTTCATCCAGAAACATATCCTTTGACGCAGCGGATGGCGCTGTTTCACGGCTGTCGATCATCACACTGCGGCCTGTCTTGGCATGGTGCAGTAACCAGAAACCGCCGCCACCCAAACCCGAAGCGTAAGGCTCCACCACAGCCAGCGCCGCACCGACAGCAATGGCCGCATCAAATGCATTGCCACCATTATGCAGAATTTTTTCTCCTGCGGCCGTTGCCAGCGGATGCGCCGAAACAACGGCACCTGCGGTATTCGCCGCTGTATTCGCCACTGCATTCGCACTACCTGGCCCGGAAAACCAAAGCAGTGCCATGCCGATGACGGCTAACCTGAAACATAGCGAATTAAGCATAGCGGCAGAAACCCTGTTCACAACAATAAGTGCTTTAAAATGAAAAGAATTGTATCATTGTAGTGGAATACGCTGCGAACCGGCCATGAAAATCCGGCACGGATTCTATTGATCCATAGCAATGACTATGGCAAGATTCAAAGCCCGGCCCCCGGATAATGACTGCCGGAAAAACGCATCCCGGAACGCGCCGCCATTCTGTGGCAATTTTTCATTCAATATTGAGAAACAAGAGGTTGCTTTGGAAGAATATATCGAACAAATCTCCAAGTATTTTACGAATGTCCCTTTGTGGCCTTTTTTTCTGCTGGGTTTTATCGGCCTTGTTTCCCTGGCGATCGAAGCGGTCAACCGCAAGCGGCGTGAAGCGGCGATCAGTAATTTTCGCGCCATGTTTGAGGAAGATTTACCGGGTCTGTATCCCACCATCACGCGCTGGCCGGAAAACGTCAATGCCTATTTATGCGCCCGCTTGCCGGAAATGCAGCATCATTTTGAAGTATTGCGGGTTTTTATTCCGCAAAAACAATTGCGGGAATATAACGTGGCCTGGAACAATTACCGCGACTTCTGCCGCGGTATCGACACTGAGAAATCGGTTGATGCTCCCGACACGCCCGAAACTCAGCCGCCTGTACGCAATGATGACGCGCTAAAACAGGAATTCCACAGACTGATTAATGGTTTACTGGCGTTTGCCAAAGTTGAATGATGGAACCATCGTTCTTAAAAAACAGACCGGCGTAATCCGCCTGATCCGTCGCTGACAATACACTGAGATAGCTGAAGCGGTTGAAGCATATCGCCAGAGCCCGCGACGGCAACGACTACGGTATATTCATACATCCGATTCGGAGATGCGATTAAAATCGCGGTTCAATTTTTCTCTCGCACGAATGCCTCAAAATGCAGCAATTTGATTTAGAGCTCGACGCACGCGGACTGGTTTGTCCGCTGCCCATCCTGCGCACCAAGCAGTCACTGTCCGGCATGACCCAGGGCCAGATATTGAAAATTGTCGCCACCGACCCAGGGTCGGTTATTGATTTTCAGGTTTTTGCCGAGCAAACCGGCAACACGCTACTGTTTATGTCTGAAACCGGCCCGGAATTCATTTTTTTTCTCAGAAAACGATAACCAGCGTATCAAACCCGGCGGGTTATTGTTTTGCCCTGACCTCCGGTCGATCGGTTTCCGGCAAAAAAATTTGCAGAAGATCGTTCAAAAAACGCCTGCCGATCGAAGTCGGCTTGATATGCCGATAATCACGCAGGATTAATCCGCGCTGCTCCGCTTCGATCAGTTGCGGGAGAATCACGGTAATCGGCATCCCGATGCGATCCTCAAACATCGTGCTGTCGAATCCCCCGGTCAGACGCAGTGCATTCATCATGAATTCAAAACTGCGATCCGCCGGTGTTAATTCAAGTTGCGTCTGTACCGCTGGAGCGGCAGCAATAGAGCTGTCCAGCGCTTTTTCAAGATAAGCCCTGGGCTGCTTGAAGCGCATCTGGCGAATGATCTTATCTTTAAAACTAATTTTGCTGTGCGCGCCAGCACCGATGCCGAGATAATCACCGAATAGCCAGTAATTCTTATTGTGGCCGGATTCCCGCCCACGCCGCGCAAAAGCGGATGTTTCATAGTGCAGGTACTGATGCTCACGCAAAATGCGCTCGACCTGATCCTGCATGTCAGCCGACTGCTCATCGGTCGGCAGTTCGGGCGGAAAACGATGAAACAGCGTATTAGGTTCGAGCGTCAAATGATAAGCGGATACATGCGCAACACCGAAAGCACAGGCCGTTTCAATGTCTCTGCACGCATCTTCCACCGTCTGGCCAGGTAAGGCATACATCAGGTCCAGATTGATGTTGTCAAATATATTTTGCGCAATCTCCACCGCTTTCTGTGCTTCATCGCCGTCATGCACCCGCCCCAGCGCGCGGAGATACTGCGCATTGAAGCTCTGTATGCCGATCGACAGGCGATTGATACCTACGGAACGAAAATCGGCAAATTTCTGTATTTCGAACGTTCCCGGATTGGCCTCCAACGTGATTTCAACCATAGGCTCCAGTGGCAGCAACGTTCTCACCGCCGCCAGGATTTTGTCAATCGATGCCGCGCCGAATAAACTCGGTGTTCCACCGCCAAAAAAAACACTGGTGACCTGTCGCCCCCAGACGTGCGGCAACGCGGATTCCAGATCGTGGATCACCGCATTCACATAGGTTTCTTCGGAAAATAAATCCGCCTGCGGTAATTCATGCGAATTGAAATCGCAGTACGGACATTTTTTCAGGCACCAGGGAATATGAATATACACACTCAACGGCGGCAGCGACTTCAATTCCGGCGCCGCCGCGTTCGACAATGGAATCTGTGAAATGAATGGATTTATCACAATATTTACCCGACTTTGCGCAATATCAATAAAGGCGGCGTCGTTAACGTTCTGTGCGTACCGATCATCCCGGCGATCAATACACCGACAACACCGATGCCGATACCGGCCACCCAGACCCAGGGATTAAAGCTGTACGACAGATGCAGTACGTGACTGCCGATCGCATAGCCCAGCAGACTCGCGCCGGCGGACGCAAACAAACCGGCCAGCCCGCCAAGAATGACAAATTCGGCAGCCCAGGCGCGTGTCAGTTGTTCGCGCCGCGCGCCCAGCGTGCGGAAGATCGCAGCCTCGTAAATCCGCTCATCCTGTGTCGCCGCTATTGCCGCATAAAGCACAATAAAACCGGCCAGCAACGTGAACAGAAAAACAAACTCTATGGCATGCGAAACCTGCCGGATCATCTCCTGCACCTGCATGACGACAACGGCGACATCAATCACCAGAATATTCGGGAATTCCCGCACCAGTTCATGCATCATTTGATTTTTTTCCGATATCGGCAAATAAAAGCTGGTGATATAGTTCACCGCCTGACTCTCCAGATGACCGGGCGACGCAACCACAAAGAAATTCACGCGGAACGAATCCCAATCCACTTTTCTCAGACTGGTGATCGTTCCCGAAAAAATATTGCCTGCAATGTCGAACGTCAACCGATCACCCACCCCGACATGTAAAGTACGCGCGATGCCCTGCTCCAGCGAAAGCGCAGCGCCTGCACTGACGGTGGCGGTGTCATCGCCGACCGTATCGTCGTCATCCCACCACTCGCCTTTTACCAGTTGATTGTCCAGCGGCAATTCACGCGCCCAGGACAGATTAAAATCACGCCGCACATGATTGGCCGCATGCGGATCGGCATAATCTTCAGGTCTGATTTTTTTATCGTTAATCTCAATCAGGCGAGCGCGTATCATTGGAAAAACCGGGGGCTGGGGCACATCATGACGGTCAAAGAATGCTTCCAGCAGCGGTAATTGATCTCCCTGGATATTCACGAGAAAATGATTCGGCGCATCCGCTGGCAAGGTCGTGTGCCAGTCTTTGATTAAATCATCCTGCACCAGGGTCAGCACCAGCAGGGCCATAAATCCGAGGCCGAGTGAAACAGCCTGGATAATACTCGACCATGCGCGTCGGCTGATGCTGGCAACGCCATACCGCCATACGCCGCCCGCCTGATGCCGCAAACCGGACATGAGCCTGACCAATAGCCAGCCGATCAGGCCGAATACGCCGCTGGCCATGATAAACCCGCCGATAATATAAAAGCCCAGTTTCAAATCCTGCGCTTTCCACAAGAACAGCAGCGACAGAATGGCCAAACCCAGAAAATAACCCATCATGCTGTAGGTATTGGATAAACCGATATCCCGGCGCAACACCCGCAACGCAGGAACACTGCGCAGATTAAGCACCGGCGGCAAAGCAAACCCCAGCAACAGCACCATGCTCACCAGAAAACCATGAACAGCCGGTAGCCAGCTGGGCAGCGACATTGCAGTGCCCGCCAATCCGGATAACCAGGTAGACAGGATTTCCTGGGCGGCAAAACCGATCAAACAGCCCAGCACGCTCGCAACAATGCCCAGGACTACAAAATAATACAGGTAGAGATTGAATAAACCGCTTTGGCTTGCGCCCAGACTGCGCATGATCGCGCAGCCATCAAGATGACGCAGCGTGAAGCGGCGCACTGCCAGCGCAATCGCCGCCGCCGCAAGGACGACACTCACCAGCGCCGCCAGACTCAGAAATTTTTCAGCGCGTTCAAGTGCGGATTTAATTTCCGGCCTGGCATCGCGTATCCCTTCTATACGCTCAACGGTCGTGATCTGGCGCTCGGCCCAGGTGCGGAAATTTTCCACGGCACGGAAATCGCCAGCGACCAGCAATTGATGGGTAATGCGGCTGCCTTCCTGAATGAGTTCGGTGGCGGGCAGGTCGGCAGCATTCATCATCACGCGCGGCGCCATATGGATAAAGCCGACGGAATGGTCCGGTTCGCGCATGATCAGCGCGGCTGTGCTGAATTGCGCTGCGCCGATTTCAATCGGATCGCCGCGCTTCAGATCCATGCGTGCGAGCAATTTTTCATCGATCCAGATGGTTCCGGGTTCCGGGATGCCTTGAGCAACACGCTCCGCCGGATCGGCGGATGTTCCCGCGAGATACAGGTTGCCACGTAGCGGATAGCCGTCGGATACCGCCCTGATTTCGGCCAGCTGATTGGTTTCTCCGTTGGAAACCATGCTCGGAAACTTGGTGATCGTCGCCGTATTCAAGCCCCGCTGCTGCGCTTCCATCAGATAGTGTTCGGATAACGGGCGCGTTGAAATAATGAGCAAATCCGCGCCCAATAATTGATTACTTTCCTGCGACAATGTTTTTTCGACACGATCGGCAAAAAAACCGACCGTGGTCATGCCGCTGACGGCAACAACCAGCGCCAGCGCCAGAATATAAAGCTCGCCCGCACGCCAGTCGCGCCATAACATTAAAAAGGCCAACCTGATAAAATTCATAATCCTCCTGAGTTGTCGAGTGCCCTGAATTGTTGAGTACCCGGTCTATGCCGGAATCCGTTGATTCGCTGACCCATTGTATACGATCCGGTTACTTTGTTTTATCGCTGAAGCAAAAATTCATCTGCCGAATTCCAGTAAACCGAACACTGAACACTGAACGCCCTGTCATCTCCTGCAAGAATCAGAAATTGACCTGATGCTTTATTTGATGTTATATGTTATAAAAGCAGCAAGGCAGAAACCTTGATCGCATATCGGATAAGCGGAGGACAAGCGATACGGGCAAGACGCTGATCGCCGGTTTGTTCCAAAACGATAACAGAGTCGAGGCTTCAATATGATAGATGAAATTGACTGCCGTCTTAAGGAATGGATTGCTACAGTTATTAACGGTCAGCTTGCCATCACATTTGAGCATCCGGGTACGAAACAAGCCCAGCCTGCGGTTTCGGTTTATCTGTACAACATGGAATATTCGGCGCCCAATTCGGCAACGCGGGAGATTCCACTGCAAATCGCCCTGTCTTATCTGCTGACTGTCCCATCGGATGATCAGATCGAATCGCATAAATACCTGGGAAAAATCCTGTATGCCGCCAAATCCCAGTCGGATATGGAGGTCGGATTCCCTGCATTACCCGCACCGTTCTGGCAGGCGATGGGCACGGTGCCACTCCCCCATTTCAGCCTGCACATCCCCTTAATGATACCGCGCGAGCGTGATCGCAGCCCCACGATCAAGACCCGGCCGCATATCGGCATCAGCACCATCACCCATATCACCGGTATTGTTGTCGGCCCTTCAGATCAGCCGATTCCCGGTGCAAAAATTATGCTGCCGCATTCCAGAACAGTGACTTATACAGACGATAAGGGATTGTTTTCCACCACGGCAGACGCTAATTCACAACGCACATTCAACTGCAAAATTGATGCCAAAGGAAAACAATTTTCGATCTCCGTTCCCATGCAGCAAATACTGAAAACGCCACACGTACCTTTTACCATCCATCTTGACTTAGAGGTTTAATATGCCCAACTATTTATCGCCCGGAATATATGTCGAAGAGGTATCCACCGGTGCCAAGCCGATCGGCATGGCTGGCACGAGCATTCCCGCTTTTCTTGGCCTGGCGCCCGCCAGAAACAAACATGTCAATCAGGCGATTGCATGCAATAACTGGGGGGAATTCTGCCGGTATTTTGTCAATGACGACAGTAAAAGCACGCATCTGGCGCAGGCTGTATTCAGTTTTTTCAATAACCATGGCGGCCGCTGCTATATCGTCAATATCGGCGAGAATGGTTCCATCGCTGGTGATGTGAGAAAACGCAGTGGACTCTATGCGCTGGAAACCATAGACGAAGTAGCCATAGTCGTCGCGCCCGGCTACAGCGATGCCATTTCTTATGAAGCGTTGCTCTCGCACTGCGAGAAATTGCAGGATCGTATTGCGATTCTGGATGCGCCGGAGTCCGTATCCGACATTAACGCACTGAAAACGTTAAAAACGGTTTCCACCAGCAGTGATCCTGGAGAAATCAAACCGGCAACCGAGATAAAAATCGAAAGCACTGCCGCGCAGGGATTAAGACCACGTAATTCAGATGAAGGTTATGGCGCATTTTATTTTCCCTGGTTCAAGGGACTGGATGCGCTGCAACCCAATTCCGGAGCGATCGTCAACATTCCGCCCTCGGGCGCGATTGCCGGGATTTATGCGCACACCGATGCCACGCGCGGCGTTCACAAAGCACCCGCGAACGAACAGGTCAGAGGCGCGCTGGGATTAACGTATAACGTTTCGCGGGAAGAACATGGCGAACTGAATCGAAAAGGCGTCAATGTCATACGCATGTTTCCTGATGGCATTCGTGTATGGGGCGCCAGAACACTGGCTGCTGAAGCGAGCGAGTGGCGCTACATTCCGGTCAGGAGGACATTCAACATGATCAAGGAATCCATTCAGGAAGGAACGCGATGGACAGTATTCGAACCCAATGACATGATGACCTGGAAGTCGGTTGAGCGTGATATCCGTGCTTTTCTGATACGTGTCTGGCGTGACGGCGCATTGCTGGGCGCAACACCCGAACAGGCTTTTTTCGTTAAATGCGATGCTGAAACAAACCCGCCGGAAGTCCGCGACGCAGGCCAGCTTATCGCAGAAATAGGCATTGCCCCGGTTAAACCGGCAGAATTCATTGTCTTCCGTATCGGACAATGGACAAGTGAAACCGAATCCGCAACAAGTTCAGGAGTATAAACATGGCCGAACAGAATATTTACAGAGCTTATAACTTTGTCCTCGACTTAGGGGGCGGAAAAGTATGCTACTTTACAAAAATCAACGGACTCAGTGTCGACATCGAAACCATCGACTTTCGCGAAGGCGGCGCAGGGCCTGCGGTACGCAAGCTGGCGGGCAGGGTTTCATACAATAACATTGAATTAAAATGGGGCTTAACGGAATCCACAGAAATGTGGGACTGGTTGATGACCGCAGTCAAAGGTGAAGTATCCCGCAGGAATATTTCCATCATCCTGAGAGATAACGATGGCAAACGCGAAGTCACCCGCTGGAATCTGGATAACGCCTGGCCTTGCAAATGGAGAGGCGCGCCACTGGACGCATTATGTAATGAAGTGGCGATTGAAACGCTGCATCTTGCGCACGAAGGGTTAACGCGTGCTTAGACTTACCCGCAAGCTATTGCAGGGAATCGCCAACGTATTGACCCGGTATGTCCATTCAATTGAAAAATTTCTGGCTCGGGAAGATTTGCCGGCGCAACATCCCTTATCCGGTTATTCGGATGAACACCCGCCAGCCCATTGGCTGGCGAAAGTGCGCCAGGGCGCGCCTCAGTTACTGGATCATCACGCTGGCGGTGAGACTGAAACGGTTGTCCATTCTCCCGAAACAAAACGCGCTGCCGGTTTCCATCCACCGGTTTCCAGTGACGCGAATGAAAAACCACCGGTTCACTGGATAAAGCGCATTCAGTATGATGTGCTGCATTTATTGGATGCGCAGCCTGATGACAAAAAAAACACCCCCGCTCACTCAGCAAGCGAAGTACAACTGAAACCGCAACCGCCGATCGATCAGACCGGAACTGCAATCGATGCAAACCAGGAAACTATTCCTGTCACGCAAGCCCGCGCTTCAACAACAAGACCTCAAATTGACCGGGAATGGTCTGACAACCGGCTATCCGGCCAGGCATTTGAAAAGACATCGCCCGATTCATTAGACAATACTGAAGGCCGTGGCCATCGCACTGAAATACAACGCGACGAAATGCTATTGGATGCGTTAACCGGCTCAACGAAAGAACGCAACAAAACAACGGCAAATCCACCCCATCTTTCAGAGAAAAAAACCGCCCGCAATAACACGGCATGGGAACAGACAGATCCAGTGCAACCAGTGAAACCGTCAATAAAACGCTCAGAAACAGAGTCAGTAGCATTATCCCGGACGCTGCGCAGAACACTACAGTTAAGCACGCCAATTCCAGGCATTTCAGCGCAAGACAAAAAAAATCGGCAACCCATCAGCCCCGCGCATGAGCCATTCGCAGCAACCCATCGCGTACAGATCACACCGCATCCGCATGAAACAAGAGCAACGCCGCAACGATTTCCAGACAGCGCCGCTGAACCGCGCGGCGCTGTCGACACAACTGCGCGTATTTCGCAGGGTTTTAACGAAACCACGGTATTGAATGCTGATAAAACACCGCGCTTTCCTTACGCCTGCCAACCGCAACAGAACGTTAACCGACAAAGCGCTGTACGACGCTCATCAAACACAGCCGATCCGGCTGCGACAGCTATTGCTGCCGGATTAAATCAAAAACAGTACACCGCCCCGGCGTTCACAGGTGATGAATCGTTTGAATCTGATTTCCCGCACTGGCCCAGTCTACCGGGAGAACAGGAAAGACGGTTGCACGGCGACCGCTGGCCGGAATTACCGGCGTTACCGGAGGAAAGCATGCCAAAACCCGACAAAACGGTTCAGCCGATACATCTCGCACAACTGCAGGCGGCGATCAGACGCCAGCACCACAATGAACTGGAACACAGAGGTCTATCTTGGAACGGGTAACATTCCTGGTTGAAGACGACAATGAAAGATTAAGCTGCCTGCTTAATCCCGAAACGGTCGTGATGCGACGGACAACCGGCGTGCGGCCACGTGAATCGTTGAACGGATTGATCAGCACGGACAGAAGCGGAGATAACCCGCTGCTGTTTACCGGCGCCGGCACAACCACTATCGATCTGGATCTGGTTTTTGATGTCTCCATTCCGGGTTCATCGATTATTAGCGAGAATGTCCGCGACCTCACCCAGCCGATATGGAATCTCGCGGAAAACCATCAGCGCAGCGATCGCCTGTACCGGCCGGCTTTATGCCGCTTCATCTGGGGGAAATCCTGGAATATCCCCGGCGTGATTTCAGCGATTGCCGAAAAACTGGAATCATTTTCGCCCCAGGGTATTCCGCGCCGCTCCTGGCTCAGATTAAGACTTATCCGAATGCAGGAACAACCCACCTCGTCGCTCCTTGAAAATGAAATGTGGCCCACTGAAGACTATCAGACGCCCGGCAGTTTAATTGACGAACTCAGCCTGCCTGAAATATCCGGCCTGACGCAGGAAAACGTATTTCCCGACATGTTCGGCACGCAACCCGAGTTACCGGAGAATGCCTATGAACGCATCGATCTTTCCACGTTTCACCTGACCGGCGATCCTTACCAATGGCGCGATATCGCGGCCCGGTATAATCTGGCCGACCCACTGGAATGGCTGAAATCGCTGACATCCGGACAAACCGGCGCTAACGAAACTCAGGATACGGACGAATAACCATGTATTCAACAGTACCCCTGATCGCGATTGAAATTAACGGCACAACACTCGCTGCCGAGATCATTCAAACCGTCCATGAAATCCGGATTAAACAGATGCTGTCCGCACCGAGCCAATGCGAAATTATTCTGCAAGAAGCGCATGACAGCCTATCGGCAGATGCATTATCCAGAATCGGCGCAACACTGCATCTGCAAATCGGGCACCAGAAACAATCGCTGTTTTACGGTCAGATCACCGCTGTTGAACAGCATTACACGGCATCCATCCGGCCATTGATTCACATCCGCGCTTACGATCTCCTCCACCGGTTGCGCAAACATCAGCCGGTACGTACCCATGTCAAAGTGGATTTTTATCAGCTCGCCGAAGAGTTAACACATGATTTAGGCATCACCATTCCTGAAAAAGAATCCACGCCGGTAACGCCAAGACTGGTGCAATACAGGCAATCCGACCTGGAGCTTCTGTCCGAGCTGGGTAGAAGTTATGGATTATATTTCTTTTTAGATAAACACGACCTGCGTATTACCCGGCTGGATGGCTATGAAACAGATGCACATTTAACGTTGGGCAGGAATCTGTTTGAAGCCCGATTCTCGGTCAATACCGATACGGCGGTACAGTCTGTCAGCGCAACCGGCTGGAACTTACAACGAACCGTCGCACATGCGAAGGATGCACACACCGCGCAGACCCAAACACCCCGGCATGACTACATCGATACGGCCAGCTTCAGCACCGACGGGCAACGGACTATCGTCGACTATAACTGTCAGAATGATCAACTGGCCGAAATTGCCGCACAGAACGAACTGGACAGACGCGTTGCGCAGCAGGTCACGCTCTGGGGTATTGCAGAAGGCGATCCCAATCTGACGCCTGGCGCCGCCGTACAGGTATCCGGCGCGGCTTCACCGCTGGAAGGCCGCTATGTCCTGACTGAAATCTGCCATTCAATCAGTCCGGACAAAGGCTTTATTTCCGAAGTCAATACTGCCGTACCGGTTTTTACCGCCACACCGGCGCAGACATCGCGGAATGCTACCGTCGGCGTGGTATCTCAAGTCGATGATCCGGATAACCTCGGGCGCATCAAAGTGTCGTTACCCACCTATAACTATATCGAAACAGACTGGCTTGAAGTCTTAATACCCGGCGCAGGCGCCGACAAAGGCCAGTTGATGCTGCCTGATGTGGGCGATACTGTTTTATTGCTCTTCATTAACGAAGAAGCAGCCCAGCCCATCGTTCTAGGCGGTCTTTATGGTGAACAGCCGCTGCCTCACCCCGCAGTCGACCAGGGCGCCGTCAAGCGGTTTGTCACGCAAACCGCAGGAAAACAACGCTTCTTACTGGACGATACGGATAACTCAATCCGGATTGAGACACAAAGTGGGCACTGCATCAGCATGACGCCCGCAGCCATCGGAATCACGCGGAATAACGGCAGTTCTGTTACATTAACAGATGATCGGATGACCCTGCATTCAAAAACGAATTTAACGATTGAAGCACCGGGAAATTCGATTACCATTCGCGGCAAAAGAATTGACTTTGAGGAGGCATAATGCACTGGTTGACTGAAAATGCGGTATTGGTCTGCACGCACGAATCCGGCCTGATAGCGAATGAGCCATCCCAGCATTTTGTCCGAATCAAAGGCAGACGCGTTTTAGTGGCCAATAATCCTGAAAACAAAACGATTACCGGTTGCCCGAATACAGGCCCTTCCATAAAGCCGTGTACAAAAACGCTAAAAGTTACACGCGGCTACTCTGCATTGGTCCGTATCAACGGTCGCAACGTATGCTTATCGAATGTCATCGGTTTAACGGATGGCACACCGCCCGGCATCGTCGCTTACAAAGTCCGCAGCGCGGGGCAGAAGCTTGTTTCGGGGGTCTGATGTCTAAACTGAATACTGCCTGGCGGTTCAACCACCCCGATATCGGCGCTCAGGGCACCGGTATGGGGTTGTATGTCGAACCCAACGGAAAAATCGCCATGACCGGTGGTCGCGCGGCCATTCGCCAGTCTATTTTGCTCCTGATGTCTACCCTCCCCGGTGAAAGAGTCATGCGTCCTCAGTATGGATGCAATCTACACCAACTGGCATTTATGCCCAATGATGCAACCACGCACGGTCTGGCTATTCATTACGTCAGAACGGCGCTCGAACGCTGGGAGCCACGCATCGACATTATCCACATCGACGCCAATACCAATGCCGATGACGCCAACCTGATGGATATTACCCTGAAGTATCGCATCCGCAGGCTCAAACAACCGGAACAACTGATCATTGCATATCACCTTATGGGAGCTGAAATCTGATGCCCATGCAATCACCTAATTTAGACGATCGTACATTTACCGATCTGGTCGAAGCGGCAAAACTCCGCATCCGGCAACGCTGCCCCGAATGGAATGATCTTTCTCCCGGCGATCCGGGCATCGTTCTGCTGGAAGCGTTTGCTTTTCTCACCGAGACCATGATATTTCGCCTGAACAGGATTCCGGAAAAAGCCTATATCGAATTCCTGAAACTGATCGGTGTCAGGCTGACACCGCCTTCTGCGGCACAGGTCATGCTCGAATTCACCCTCAGCAAGCCCCACGCACAGATTGTCGAGATTCCCCTGAATACACGCGTTACGACGGCCAGCAGCGCTTCCGGCAAAGATACACCGGTTTTTACCCTGGCTGAAGCCGTGACAATACCGGCAGGCGCAATACGCGCCCAAGCCCGGGCTTATCATTGCAACCAGATTGACGCCGAACGTATCGGCGTTGGCTCCGGCCTGCCCGGTCTTACGCTGGCGGTTAAGCATGCGCCGATCATCTATCCGACATCCGATAAACTGGATTTAATCGTTGGCGTTGAAACCCCCGCTGACGAACTCGAAGCTCATGCCACCGCCGTCCGGCATTTGGATAAATCCTATCGGATCTGGACAGAGGTGGAGAATTTTTCGGAATACGGCAACAATGCATTTGTCTACATTGCAGACCGGCAGGCGGGCACGATTACCTTTGCACCCGCCGTACATCGGCTGGATGATGCCGGATTCATAAAAACAGCGCCTGAAGCATTGGCTGAAATCCCGCCCGCCGGTCAGGAAATCCGCGTCTGGTATAAATACGGCGGCGGATCAGCGGGCAATGTTTCTGCGCAGACACTCACCGTGTTAAAAAATCCCATTGCCGGTGTAGCTGTCACCAATCCAACTCCGGCAACCGGCGGGCGCGATCAGGAATCATTGCAGAATGCATTAATCAGAGGACCTCAGGAACTCCACTCGCTGAGCCGTGCGGTGACCGCCAGAGACTTCGAGCTCATTGCCACGCAGTGTTCCGGTGCGGTCAATCGAAGCAAAGCATTTACCCAGGCCCAACTCTGGGCGCACGCAACGCCCGGCACGGTTGAAGTCACGCTTGTACCGGATATCCATGCAGAAGCCGATCAATTACAGACCATTACCGCCGACAGTTTGCAGTCCCGCCACATTGAGTCTGTACGAAAACAAATCCAGACGGTATTGGATAGCAGAAAACCGCTTGGCACACACTGTAGCGTTAATTGGGTCAATTACAAAAAAGTCAGTATCAAGGCAAAAATAACAATCCACCGTGAAGAGCAGGCCGATCAAGTCCGGCAAAGAGTGCTGAACGCACTCTACAGCAGCCTTTGCCCGGTTAAATTACCGGCCGTATCCAAGGCGCCGTGGCCATTCGGTCAGAGCTTGAAAGCATGGGATGTCTATAAAATCATTGGCTCCGAACCCGCGGTACTTTCCGTTGATACGATGCAGATGATCGTCGACGATGTACCGGATACACGCATTGCCGGTATCTGCGCTGATGCTTTTCAGCCGGAAGCCTGGTACAGCGGCTGCGATGAACGTGTTTTCAGATCCACCAATAACGGTTCCAGCTGGGAATTGATCGTCCGGTTTGCCGGTGAAACCGTAGAACGTATCCAGTCCTTCCCGCTCGAATCATGCCACAGCGTCCGCCACGCCGGCCTGCTTGCTGTCACGACAAAAGTATCGTCACATATTTCATCCGTAAAAATTTCCAGGGATTGCGGGCAAACCTGGGCCGCCGTCCAACAGTTTCAGTTTAACATCGACGATATTGCATGGGTGGATCGGGATGGTTTTCCATACCTGTTACTGGCCAGTGAAAAAGGACTCTATGAATTAAGCCTGCAAAACAAAGCAGTTCCCGTTCAGATTCTTGTCGATAACAAACTCCCGGAACATGGTTTTCGCGCGGTTACGGTCTCATCCGCGCTCGGCGGGCGGACTTTTGTTGCAGCCGCCGGTTACGAAAACAAAGGCATTTATTTATCATTTGAGGGCGGAAAATCAGGCAGCTTTCAGAATATCGGCCTTGCCGGAGAATTGATCGAAGTCCTTGCGGTACAGCATAAAGGGCCTCACCGGTATTTCTGGGCCGGTATCGCTGCGCCGGGTTCCGATCAGGGTAAAGGCTGCTTTCGCTGGACTTTATCCGAATCCGCTGTGAATCCTGAAGGCTGGAAAGCCTATGCCAGAAACTGGTCAGCGGGTGGATGCAGATCGCTGGCATTTCAAGGATCGATGGTATTCGCCGCTTCGTACCGGCTGGGCGTGCTGAGATTAAATTCCGATTTACACAATCCTGAATGGGAAACGCTGAACGCGTCCGAAAGCGGCTTGCCGCTGAAAGATGTCGGCAAACTGGAAACCATCAATGCCGTGGCGGGCTCGGCAAATACCAATGTGATTATGGCCGGCAGCATACTGGGCATATACCGCAGTCTGGATAGCGGACTGCATTATGCCAAATGCTCGCAGCATGAATTCAGTGACGAAATTCGAATTCCGCCGAATTGGCTGTTTTATTCCGGCACGCATGAAATAAAGATTAACAGCTGACATGAAACATCAGGAACTGAAACAATTACTCCCGGAAATCTTTCAAAGAACCGATCAACCCGGTTCGCCGCTTCACGGCCTGTTACAGGCCATGGAGGGCTTATCTGAACCGGCGGAAACGATTCTGCGGCAATGGCCGGTCTACTTTAATCCCTACACGACCCCGGAAAATTTTCTGCCGTTTCTGGCAAGCTGGGTGGATTTAGACCGCTTTTTTTCCGCAACGCCCGGCTCGACCGCGGCCAGAGCAGAATGCCTGCAACTGCTCGATAGCGGACGCCTGCGCGAATTGATTGCGACAGCCATCCGGTTATCGAAATTACGCGGCACTGCCGCCGGTCTGCAATTATTTCTTGAAACCGCAACAGGCGTGAAAAGCTTTATTATTGACGAAAATGTTTTGCAGGAAAATAATGATGTCATACCCTTTCATGTCAAAATTACTGCGCCGAAAGCTGCGCAAAAATATCAAGTACTGATCGAAAAAATCATTGAGCAGGAAAAACCGGTATACGTTACGCATTATCTGGAATTTAGCCCCCATTAAAAGGAGAAATACACTATGGTCAAAATAGTCGAAATTACTCAATCTTCGGATACAGTGACCTGCGATACGAAAGGTCAGGCGAGTATTCAGTTTAATATCAATAATATCAGCGCTTCCCGCTTAAACGTGGGCGCCAAAATTATTACTGAAAAACCCGCGAAAGAATCATGGTTCCGCATCGTGGACAAAACCGAGAAAAAGCTCGAGATCGACGCCACCGATCATTTTTCCGTTCAGATCAATGCGGGCGATGCGGCGGCAGGCAGCTACAAACTTCGTCTGCTGGTGTATAAGATTGAAAATGCTGATGAGGACTATACCGAAAGTGAAACGATTGCAGTCAATGTTCCGGAACGGGAGAAAACAGCCGAAGATCCAGAACCCAAATCCAAAATGTGGATTGTCTGGCTGCTGGTCGGTATTTTAGTAATTGCTTCACTTGCAGTCGGTTACACTATTTTCAGCAGCCCGGACGAGGAAACACCGGTTGAACAGAAAGACAGCCTGACCGTGATTATGCCCAACGTGATAGGAAAACCTGCCGAAGAAGCCAGAACCATACTGCAAGATCTGGAATTTACCGAAATAAAAACGGAAACGCGGTTCGATGCTGTCAAAGCGGCCAATACCGTGCTGCAACAGACCCCCGCCGTCAATGCCAAAGTCGATGCGCGCAGCACCACGGTGACATTGGTTCTGGCAAATTCGGTGACCACCATGCCTGACATCAAGGATATGACATTGCAGGGCGCAAAAGAACGCCTGACCAGTAAAGGCTTCAATCCGAAGAATATCACCACTGAACCTAAATTCCACGCAACGAAACCTGCCGGAACTATTCTGGCGCAATCACCAGCATCCAACACGGAAGTCAGCGCGGCAGAAGCCCGCGTCACGCTCACCATCGCCGATCCCGGCATTGATGTGCCGAACGTCAAAAACAAACTGCTTCAAGATGCGCTGCTCAAGCTGCAATCGGCAAAACTGGTATTGGGCGATATCAGCACGCAAGTCAAGGCCGATCTGGCGGAAGGCACCATTATCGATCAGACGCCGAGCAGCGGAAAAGTCCCTGAGAAAACCGAAATAAACCTCGTTGTGTCGACGAAAAAACAGGCGGTTCTCGCGAACCGGATTTTTCTGGAAACCATCGTCAACTCCGGAATCACGCATAGCATGCGCGTTACCCGCCAGCTTGCACCGGAAGAACCTGAAGAATCCGATGAAGATTCGGATCAATAAAATAATCGACTGGCTATGAGCGCTACGAAGATCGTCATCATTTGTTTATTCCTGCTGATGGCGATCTTCTTCATCGGCTTGAGCCTGAATCTGGTCGAAAAACCGAATCATGGCGCATCCGGAAAAAGCAAGGAAGAGCAACAGAAAGTCGCCTTGGATTACAAAAAAGGCAGCTGGGTCAGCGCCATTGACGGATTACTGGCGCCGTTTGCCGCCGCGCTTAAACCCGAAGACGTCGACATCGATTGTTCGCATACAAACACAGGATTCCACCTGAACGAGCAAACGCCCACCTGCGAAATTACAGTCCCCGGATTCAGCGAAGCATTTAAAAAACTATCGCTCAGACCCGATAAACGCAACGTTCGACTGGAGATCACCTTTACCCCCGCAGACGGCGACCAGGAGGATCCTTTTTTCTGGCCTTCGGATGGATTTGACAGTGACACGATTAATTTTGTCATTCTGGGAGATGCCGACAGGGCGGGCGAAACCGTGGCAACCATTGTGATCGAATGCCGCAACTGCACTGATCAGCGGCAAGTCAAACTCGCGTTTGAATAATCTTCCGCTCAGATCATTCGGATTGCTGTCGTTTGAATGCTCTGTCAATTCGCAATGCCTTGATGACGGCGGGAATCGACCCGATCAGAAAGCATAACGCCCAGATCGCCGCCAGAATGGCATTGATCAGCGCCCCGATATCATCGGTAATAGAAGCTAAAAACGACGGCGCTATCCCATGAAGAAAGCCGAGTAAAATCGTCGCCACTAAAGAAGTCGCGATCAACAGCACCAATCCCCTGTTCTGCAAAAAGCGCTGATGCGCCAGAACCAGAAAAATCACAAAGGCGACTTTAAAAATCATAATGAATGTCAGCGCGGCCGCTGCCGCACCCACTTCAAAATCGGCGAATTCAGCAAAATAAATTGCCGTGCCGAACGGCACCGCCAGCAGCAGTGAAACCATGAGCATCAGGAGACCAAACGCTGTGAATATCGCAATAATTGCGCCCAATAATGTCAGCAAAGCGACAATGAAGGTAATGATGCCCTGAATACGGCCATGAATCCGGTCAGGCACAATCAATGCGGCACTCATCAATAAAACGGAAAACAGGAGCAGCCAATCCAGCCACGCAAGATACACGATGCCCAGGCCCGGCGTTGACAGCTTGCCACTATCCGCACCCAGAAAAAACGGCGCGCTTAATTCAACCGCAAAGACAATAACCAGGCAAACCACTGACGCAAAAAAGAAAGGAATTCTCAGCTTATCAAACAACGTTACACTCCTTTATGCAATCCGAAGCAATTACCGAAGAACGATTTCTTGCTATCATCTGCTCATACGCTTTCTGTATGTTCCAGTATGTTCCGTTACGTGTATGCTCCTCAATATTAAAACGATCGCTGGAACACAACAGACACACTGAAAACCGTAGCATATCATGTAAATTATTCAGATTGGCTGCGTTGATCGTTTCCAGCGGCAGCAATCTCCAACCGGGCATGATCTATTTTTCAATGGACCATAACAATGCTTTTCAGTAAACAACCACCGATATCCACCATCCGGCACTTATGCATTATTTTCATGGTGTTGATCACGGGTTGTACTGCACCCGGCGCCCACACTCCAGACATGCCCGCACACAGTCTTTACCAGCTCGGCATGGATGCCTACCGGCATGGCCATCTGCAACAGGCACAGCTTTACTGGCGTCAGGGGTTAAACAAAGCAAACCAAAGCAACGATACAAACGACAGCGCGAGCAACAACATGACAACGCCTGCCGCCTTTCTCACAGGGCTGGCACACGTGAATGAAAGCCTGGGGAACCATCAGGAGGCCATTGATCTGGCCGTTCAGGCACAGCACATTGCTGCTGCGCGATCCGACTCGGAATGGGTGACCGAAACTCATATCATCATGGGTCAGGCATACCGGCAAATGGGAAATTATCCGCAAGCAAAATACCATTCAGAACAGGCTCAGCTTCTTGCGCAACAGACCGGAAATGTGAAACTCGAAAGCGACAGCACCAGAAACCTGGGCGCAATCCATAAAGACCAGGGCGAATTTATCCAGGCCGAGGCGCTTTATCAAACCGCACTGGCATTGGCGCGCCAGGCCGAAGACGCCCTGCTACAGGCTAAAGCGCTCAACAATCTGGGGGAATTGTCGCAACGCCGTGGGCGCTATACCGAAGCGCTTGAACGCTACAAACATTCGTTACAACTCAGAACCGCAAACGATGACCGGGCAGGCCAGGGAAATGTATTGGGCAATCTGTGCCGCGTTTACCGGGATTTGAACGATGATGAACAGGCTTTAGCATTTTGCAAACGCGCGTTAAAAATTTCCCGCCAGACAAACACTGCGGCGTATGAAGCAAACCATCTGAATAATATCGCGGAAATCTACTGGCGCCTGGGAAAAATCAATACCGCCAAAGATCATTTCCACCAATCGATCGAAATAAAACAAGCGCTTGGCGATCTTAACGGCGCAGCACGGGCACTGAACAATCTGGCCGTCATTTTGAAATCGGAAAAACACTACGACAGTGCACTGGAGCATTTCTTTAAATCGCTGGATATCAAACAACAACTCAAGGACAGATCGGGGCTGAGCGCTACCTATTACAATATCGGTTTGACCTATGCCGATATTGGCCGGCATGACGATGCGCTCAAGTATTTAAAACAGGCCCTGATGATTCAGGCCGAATTGGCCGAGGCCGGTTTACTCTGGCGCATCTACGGTAAATTAAGCGATATTCATCAGCAGTTGAATCATTCGGATCTGGCGGTTTTTCTCGGCAAACTCGCGGTCAACAGCATCCAGTCGCTGCGTTCGGAAAATCTGACACTCGAAAAATCATTGCAGAAAAGTTATCTGGAAGACAAACGCATCATTTACGAACGCCTGGCCAATATACTGATCGATCAGGGCCGTTTTCCGGAAGCGCAGCAAGTCCTGGCGATGCTGAAGGAAGAAGAATATTTTGATTTCATTCAACGCCAGGACAACCCCGATGCCGGTCAAACCAAAGCCACGTACACCAGAACAGAAACCGATTATGCGACGCGCTACCATGAACTGACCGCCAGTTTAATCGAACAACGCGAAATCTATACGCAACTGGATGAAAAACTGGCGACCGGGGAAATACTGACACCCTCGGAAACGCAATACCTGAATAAACTGAACACCCAGCTTGAAGAAGCCCGGCTCGTCTATCTCGAATTCTTAAACGAACTGGAGCAAGCCTTTGCCGAGGAACACCATGCAAAAGAGTTCTACGCCAGAGACCTTGATGAGGTCAGCCAGACGCAGTATTTACTCAGCAAATTTGAGAATACCGTCCTGATTTATTACCTGTATACCGACGAAAAATTAAGAATCATACTGGTCGATTCCAATTTATCCTTTCCCCCAACGTTATATGAACAACCGATCAGCCGCTCGGAACTGAATCAACTCATTTATACCTTCAGAGAGCAGCTTTCCGAGCGCAGCAACCCTTTAATCGCCGCAAAAGAACTGTTTGAGCGCTTAATTGCGCCGATCAAAGCCGATCTGAATGTGCTCAAACCCAAAACCCTGCTGATTTATCCGGCACGTTCTTTGCGCTACCTGCCTTTCTCCGCGCTCTTCGACGGCGAGCATTACCTGATCGAGCAGTATGCCGTCACCATGTACAACGCTGCGGCACAAAGTTATTTATTATTGGAAAAACCCAAAACTCACTGGTCGGTCGCCGGTTTTGGCGTTTCAGAATCTCATGACCCCCTTTTCAACGATTTACCCGCTGTTAACGATGAAATCAACGCCATCGTAAAAGAACAAAACGCGGACGAAATCGGCATATTGCCCGGTAGCGCGTATCTGAATCAGCATTTCACCCCGGATCAACTGATGCAGGCGTTAAAACAAAAAGACGCTTACCAGGTAATCCATCTTGCAACACATTTCAAATTCACACCCGGTTCCCCGATCAACTCGTTTCTACTCGCCGGTGAAGGCGCACGCATCAGTCTGCAGGATTTATTGCAAGGCGATTATCAAA
>CAYXFV010000025.1:0-36068 GCA_964464365.1 uncultured Nitrosomonas sp.
CATTACCGGATGGGATTGGATTATTAATGTTGTTTCTAAATAGAGTTGGAATAACTTATCAACAAAAGAGGAAGCTACCCGGAATAACGGCCTGGCCCTCGGTTACATCATCGACCAATCAGATGATTTGTATCATGTCAGCATCCTGATTGAAGATCAGCGGCTGACACGCGCGTTTGTTGCCCAGTCCGGACAGATTCAACCTGCTGGTTTGTGGGTACGCAGACAACTGGAGGATTGAGATGGCCACGGATAAGCTGTTATCGCCGGATACATCGCCCGACACTGTTGTTAAAACCGTTGGTGTACGCCGCGTCAACAATCTGCCACTGTATATCTTTGGCGCCATTATGCTGATATTTATGCTGCTCATGGGTATTGTGGCGATGAACCGTGCAACCGACCGTAACAGTGCCTATGATTTCGACAGCAATCATGACGCCCAGTCGAGCAGTAATTTTGCAAGCCTGATTGCCAAGGATTACACCGGCGGTATGATCGAACCCAAAGTGCAGCCGGAAGCTATAGACATACCGGATGACCGGTTTATCCAAGACTGGCGCGAGGCAATTATCATTGAGCGGCCAACCGATCTGGATTTGCCACCTGTGCCGCTATCGCTGGATTATCTCCATACTTCGCGCGATGCCGAACGCGAACATATCCGCCTGCTCAAGCGCCAACAGCTGGAAGAAGCGATCAAGGCCAAAACCAGCGTCAATGTGATTGCGCCCAGAAGCGCCGCATCTGCACCGCAATACACCGGCATCGGCAGCACACCGTCGCGCGAGGAAGCACTCGCCGAACTCGCCAGAGTGCGCCAGCAGATCGATGCGAATCTGCGGGAAGACCCCACCGCTGCGTATCATGCACGCCTTGCACATTTACGCCAAGGACAAAGCGGCCTGGATGCGGGTACTGGCGCCGATATCGGTGATCCATATGACGATGCAGCACCGATGCTACTCAATGATCCGATAACCAGCCATGCGAATGACTATACACGTTTAGATTCAACCAATGGCGATGAACGCTGGAGGCTCGACAGCGAAGTCAGAAAACCGCCATCGCCTTACATTCTGCAAACCGGTTTTGTGATTCCGGCAACGTTGATTTCCGGGATCAATTCCGAATTGCCGGGGCAGATCATGGCGCAGGTGAGCCAGCATATTTATGATTCACCGGTCGGCCAACACCGTTTGATCCCGCAGGGGTCGAGGCTGGTTGGCACGTATTCGAGTGAAGTCGAGTTTGGTCAGGCACGCGTACTCGTTGCCTGGCAGCGCATTATCTTTCCGGATGGCAAGACGATGGATATCGGCGCCATGCCGGGCGCCGACGGTATGGGCTATGCCGGATTCAAGGATCAGGTGAACAACCATTACCTGCGTATCTTCGGTTCAGCCCTGATCATGTCAGCCATTGTAGCAGGCACTGCCTACAACCAACGCGATGCAGGCGGTGCATTCGGGCGGCAGAATGCGGGTAGCATCATGAGCCAATCGCTCGGCCAGCAACTCGGACTGGTGACCGCTAATCTCATCCGCAAAAACATGAATATCTCGCCAACGCTGGAAATCAGGCCGGGGTATCGGTTCAACATTATCGTGACCAAAGATATGGTGTTCAACAAGCCTTACCAATCATTTGACTATGCAAGGAGTAATCACCCATGACAAACAGTACAAGTCAATCCAACCACTTTAATCGTTGTAAAAAATTTGCGGGAATAATTGTAATTCTCTTTGCTATGTTTAACACAAACGCCCATGCAGGCGGTATTCCCGTCATCGATGCGGCCAACATCCAGCAAACCACGGTTGCCGCAATAGAAAATGTAGCGCAAACGTTAAAGCAGATCGAGCAGTATCAGACACAACTGCAGCAATACGAAAACATGATCCGCAATACGCTCGCGCCACCGGCGTATGTCTGGGCGCAGGCACAATATACGATGAACAAGCTCATGCATATGACCGATACCATTCGTTATTACGGTCAGCATTACGGTGGACTGGATGGTTATCTGCAACGCTTCCGTAATGTGAATTACTACCGCAGTTCGCCGTGCTTCAATCTTGAGGGTAGTTGCACCGAATCGGCGTGGAGCCTCATAAAACAGGGACAGGATGCGAGCACCGATGCGCAAAAGAGCGCCAACGATGCTGTGCTGCGCGGTCTCGATCACCATTCACAACAGATTCCGCTCGATGCCGCACAACTACAAATCCTGCAGCAACGCACCCAAACCGCTGAAGGGCAAATGGAAGCGTTGCAATACGCCAATCAGCTGGCTGCTCACCAGGCCAACCAGTTGTTGCAAATCCGTCAGATGCTGATTGCGCAACACAATGCGATCAATGCACAAAACCAAGCCGAAGTCGATCAGAAAGCCATGTGGCAGGCTGCTCGAGAAGTGGCAACTCGGCGGTTAAGTCCACAAATTTTACCAACTGGCAGGAAATGGTCGGTCAGGGATGCATATTAAATTCTGTTTATAGGAGATCATCATGAGAACAAAGCACCTGATTATTTGGATTGTTTGTTCAATAGCTTTGTTTCTGTTGTCAGGCTGTTATAAGGATGGTGACGGGACTATCGAAACAAAGGAGCCCAAAAAAGAATTAAGTGAATTACCAGAAAGAAAGAGTTGGTCTGTAAGGGATATCGAAGAACTTGATGAATGAACAGGTTTAGTGATTGATTTGTAACTTAATTGATTGAGAGGAGAAGTAAATGCAAAAGATAAATTTTACAATCTTGATAATCCTCACAAGTTTTTCTGTCAATGCATTTGCTGAATTAGCATACGTGGATCCCGTCACCAATCAAAGTGTATTAGATCAAGTAATTCAAAAATTTGGAGGAAAGGTTAAATCCTGGCAAAGCGTAATACAAGGTGCAGCTGAACGATTGTTCTGGACATTGGTATTGATTTCAATGGTGTGGACATTCGGCATGATGTTGCTACGCAGAGCCGATATTGGTGAGTTTTTTGCAGAATTCACCCGTTTTATTATTTTTACAGGCTTTTTCTTCTGGCTGCTGACCAATGCTGTTTCGGGGCACAACATCGCTGGAACCATAATCTATTCCATGGAGGATTTGGGGAAAACTGCCGCCGGTTTACCGGGAGGTGCCAGTCACACAAGTATTGTAGATATTGGTTTTTTAATTCTCGAAAGGTCCATCAACAACATTACTATTTTACAACCCCTCGATAGCTTTCTTGGCTTTATCATGTCCTTAGCAATTATTGTTATTTTGGCAGTAATAGCAGTCAACATGTTACTGCTATTGGTTGCGTCATGGGTATTGCTATATGCCGGTATTTTTTTGTTAGGCTTTGGTGGCGCACGTTGGACAACAGATATTGCCATTAACTACTTTAAAACGGTTCTCGGTGTGGGTGTTCAATTATTTGTCATGTTGTTAATTGTCGGAATTGGTGGTGAATTGCTGTCAAGCTTCTACACTAAGATGTCCACGAATATTCTGAATTATGAAGAACTCACGGTCATGCTGGTTTTTACCATAGCACTTTGGGTACTGATTTCCAAACTTCCCTCACTGATTTCAGGAATCATTACTGGCAGCAGTATTGGTTCCACTGCCGGAATTGGCAGTTACAGCGCAGGTGGCCTGGTAGCCGCAGCGGGAACAACTGCGGCCATCACAGCTTATGGCGTATCAGTATTACGCAGAAGCAGTCCCGTCAAGGGCATAGAACCGCTGATGAATGCGGTTAAAGCAGGGCAAAACTCAGAAAGTAGCGGTAACTCCATTTCCAAAGGAGGTCAATAAATGAGAAAGTATCTCATAAGTTTTATAGTGATGCTGCTTCTAAGCACATCGGCTCAAGCCCAAAGTTCCTGCAGTACCGTGCTCTGTATGGCCGGAATGCTGCAAGGCTCCGGTGTAGCCTCCGGTTGTAAAGGTTTTGTTCAGGATTACTTCGATATCATTCTGTTCAACAGTCATGGCGGCATCAGCCTAAACAAAACTTTCAAGGCGCGCGGTCAATTTTTAGGGAAATGTACATCGGCAGGCAACTGGCCTGATATGATTAACAGCAAATACGGCAGACAATTGGGATTTTAATCGTTGCTTGAAATGACGCCATTTAATTGATTTAATGGGCATACGTGAAATTGTTGTATACAAACGGCAATTAACCAGTCAGCCATTGAAAAGGATATAAATATGGAACAACTTGATCGCATCACCCAGCAACCCGGCATCATGGGTGGTAAGGCATGTATCCGGGGAATGCGTGTTACAGTCGGTATGATCGTTGGACAAATTGGCGCGGGCCACAGTGTCGATGATATTCTAACCGACTATCCCTACCTAGAGCATGAAGACATTATGCAGGCGCTGCGGTATGCGGCATGGCGTGCGGAGGAACGTGAAGTCATACTGGCTTCCCAATGAAACTGCTCATCGACATGAACTTGTCACCACGCTGGGTCGATGTGCTGGTTAACGCAGGTTTTGATGCAGCCCACTGGGCTTCATTGACGCATTGCTAACCATAGACACCAGCCGCACCCGAGTGTGCTTGCTTCCACCTTGGCCCAGGCCATTGGAAGATGGATGCCGCCACCGGCAATTATCCCAGCAACTTCCCAATTTACTCATGATGGACTTGTCGCCGGACATACAGGAACGAGCAGTATGCTCCATTATCGCTGCAATCAAGTACGAGATTCCCGCCAATATATTGTATAGCAGCCCGTGCACGTGCTCATCATGATTGAATACCTTCATCAACTTCGCCGGTTTCCTGGGCAGGCGCATTTTCAACGTCAGGCGACAATTCCAGATGCGCCCATGGTGCGCACAATGATAAACGCCGGTTGAACGGAATTTCATAGCCGATTCTGGTTTTGTCATGGTCAACCCAGGCATCGGGTACATGCGGCAAGACTTCCTGTTTGAAATAGTCTTCCACATCTTCATTCAGTGGCGCGTTCTCGGTACCGCGCAGATTGGTATCCGGTTGCGGCTTGCCTTTGGTAACTAACACGATTTGTCTATTTTCGTCCCGCAATGGATGTTTCACGGTAATGGTGCGATAACCGAAATCGGTATTTTTGAAGATTCTTGATATGGGTTTCTTACCTTCACTGGTTTCGATGAATTGTCCGAACAGACGGGTGATAATAGTTCTTGTCCATAGAAGTACAGATAACATGAATTTTAGAAAAAATGAATATTGATGAAGTCACAGGTGTAATATTATCTTTGGATAATCATTCCACGACTCTTTTTAATTGGATAAATTCAGGATATATCCGGTTTTTCAAATAAGACTCGGTGTTAACGGATTCGTAATCAAAAGGCGTGTAGCTACTGTTCGTGATTCAAATATCAGACAATTTAACCCTATCGCTGTCGGAGGTTGAAATACATGCGATACGTTCGCAAGGCTCTGGTGGTCAGAATGTAAATAAAGTATCGACCGCCATACATTTAAAATTCGATATCAAAGCTTCATCATTGCCTGATCTATACAAGGAAAGGCTGTTGAATTTGCACGACAGCCACATTTCAAAAGATGGGGTGGTTATCATCAAAGCCCAGCGTTATAACAGTCAGCTGAAGAATAAAGAAGATGCGCTGAACCGCCTGATAGCGCTTATCAAAAGTGTAACCGTTCATAAAAAAACACGAAAGCCCACTCAACCGACCCAAGCATCTAAAGCAAAGCGTTTGGCAAACAAGATCATTCGAAGCCAGATAAAATCACTGCGCGGCAAAGTCGAGGATGAATAACAATCCTTTTTCCACCCAGCCAGTAAACCCTGAATCGCTATTCGTTGATTCAATGGTATCCAATGCGGCTACACATCAGATCTCATCCTATTTTACCGGCTGCGTCTTCGGCGGCTGCCTTGTATTGCCATGATTGTTTTACTTGTTCTGTTTTTAAGATTATGCAGGTTGTCATCTTCCGTAATCAATGCTCGGTATTTTCTATACAGGGTGCTGATTTCACGATTGGAATCGGTTGCAATGACACCTTCTGTTCTGAGAGAACGGTAATCGTTGCTATTATTGATGTCGATACCGATAACATCGCGTAAAATTCCCGTTTCACAAGCTTTCAACAATACCGGGTGATTGAAGTGTTTGTCAGGGGTAATGGCAAATACCGAACTGACACCGGAATTGCGTGTAAATTTCTGAAGTCTTGCCAACAGTATTTTGGGTGACCGTTCCAGAATTGCTACCGGCAATTCGCTGATTGATTGAACGGCGCCGGTAGCGTTGGTGCCAATCAGGCTGAAGTATTGATCCTTGTGTTTCAACGCCATACCGATTTTTGCCAGGTCATCCGGCGTGGCAATGTTTTCCAGCAGGAAATCATGTTGCCTGTAAGCATCATCCTGGTATCCACCAGCCTGACTGCCCACCCAGTCGATGAAATTGACTTCAAGTTTTGGATTGATGACGCTGTACTGATTGGTGTTGATAATGACATGGCCTTTAAATCCCGGCACCAGGGAAGCCAGTTGTGCGGTAAATCGTTCATCCTGCCGGGATGCGGCTGCGTTACCACTGGGGTGATTATGCAGCAGCCAGTAGCCATCAGCCCGTACGCGAAATCGTGTATTGTTCACCCAATCACCCAGATGATGATCGGTGCCATTGATCTTTTCCAGATACACCGATCCAGGTAACCGGGAACTGATCGCCGTGTGATGAATGATACGGGTTTTGCGCGTATAAAATATGCGCAGTGTTTCGAAGCGCGGATCGCGAAGAATCTGCGCCATCACAGCAAGCTCATGCGCGGATTCGATTTGCCGGTTTAGGAGTGTGGTTCCGCCTTGCTCCTTGAAGTCTTTCGGGAAATGACAACCCAGTATTGCGCCACCTGCCCATCGAACCTGAGATTCAAGCAGTTCGATATAAGCGTTTCTGCCGGTTTTTATTTGTGCTTCGCTGGTATCGGGACGGGTTTCAATGTTGTCATAGAGATCACCTGCATCGGGTCTGGATGGATTCACTGGAATGGCTTGTTGATTGGCACGCATGATGGGTTCTCCGGTCAGTGTTAAACCAAAGCTCGTTTTTGGGTTTTGGTCTGTTGAAGCTGAGATGGGTGTTTTTGAATCGTGTTTTGCTGAACCGCCTTCTCGATTGCAGCGTCCACCTGCCGTTTGACGGCTTCCACTCCCAACACACTTTTGTTGGCCAGATCGTTAAAATCGCTGAGTTTCTGCGATGCTTGTTCATTAAGTGCGAAGACTGGAAACACTGCAATACCGTTGATTGATTGCGCCGCTTCCAGCGCTTTTTCCCGTCCGGTGTTTTTGCCGTTGAGCGCGACCAGGTGCTGGTCATCATCACCGGCAATCACAATGGGTTTGTCCGGGTACTGGTCATGTAACCGTTGTGCAACCGGAATGAGATTGCCCGAATCGAATGCCGCCACAACCGGATAATTCATGGCTTGCGATACAGTATCGGCCGTGGAATAACCTTCAGCGATGAGGATGGTTTTGGTTTTATCAAGTTGAGCAAGTCCCGCCAGTCCTTCGCTGTTCCTACCCACTACATAAAAGTGACCTTCCTTCTGACTGCCTGCCACAAAGAGCTTGGTGCCGTTCGGTTGTATCGTCTGCGCACTCCAGAGTTTTCCCTGTGTATCATAAATCGGTAACAGCAGATCACCGGTGATAAACACGAGGGCTTCAGGATGTTCATCGCGCACCGTTTTGACTGCCTGCCGATCCTGGCAGATTCTGATGATGGAATCCTGTGGCAGACCATCCGTATGGTGTGGCACGACTTTTAATCCATTTGGCCTGGTGTTTTTGTCCTGCAGGTAAGGATGATCGGCAGTAGCTTGTGGCGCAACGGCCAATAATGTTTTAATGGCTTGCGCCACTTTGACATACTGCGCCTGTTGCTCGGCTTTACGTGCCTGCTGTTTGATCGCCACCTGTGCGGCAAAGGCGGCCTTTTGCGCTTCGGTCAACGTATAGCCTTTGGCCCTCCAACGTATCTCGGCTTTGGTGCGGTGATTATTAAAATAACCCGCAGGATGGCTGTCCATATGCACCACATAAAAGCCGGACTTCTCACCGGGCTTATCTCCTGCAACCTTGATACGGTGTGACAAACCGTCCATGACGGGATGATTACCGTCAACAATACAGCCGTTATCACGAAGTATGGTAGCAAACTCGGTTTGCGCATCGATGGCGGGATTTTGCTGTACCGGTACATTCTCCGGCAGCCAACGCTGCAATGTACGGATATCGGCTTTCTCACCAACATACCACGCTTTGGCCACCTTGTCCCAGCGCGCGCCAGCAGCTTTGGCCTGATCTTTCTCGCTGTACGGTACGGCCAGGTATTGGCGCGATGTAGGTGATGGATGATTATTTTCTTTTCCAATTTCCATGTTTTGCCTCCTTTTGCCAAAGTCTGCGTCGTTTTGCATGGCCAGCATTTCAGCCTGTTCGCGTTGTTCGCGGGCTTCTACAATTTCTTCCTCAGTGCGGCGTGGATCATTCTCGACACGTAACTCATGAATGCGCGCAAATTTCACGGCTCTTTTATATTCACTGCGCTCAGCCATTACCTCGATCAATACCAGTTTCTCCGCTGCATCGATGGCCTGTTGTTGCACATCGAAATCCGCCATCCAGACCCAGGTTTGATCGTCGCGTCGTGCATAAACACCCCAGAATTCAGGATCGATACCCAGCTCTTTTGCTGGGATTACATGACCGCTACCTGTACCGTTATCATTCGCTTGCGCTTCATTCGCTTCAATTGCGTTACCCTGAATCTGCACGCGTCCGTTCCAGTCGGCAGGAATGGTGAATCCCAGTTTGTTCTGCGAAACTTCCTCAAACTCGAGGTTGTCGATGCTCAAGTTTCTGCAGAATTTCAGTGCATCGACAACCAGATAAAGAGCGTTTTGTTCTTGTATAGGCAGGTGTTCGATGAGTTTTTGCAGCTGCCGGTTGTTATGCTGTACCACCGTGGCAAGATCGGGTGCCAAACTGGCGGTATACGTTGCAATGTTTTGTCTGATCTCATCCATTTTAAGTGCCTCCTGATTATGTAATTCCTGCTGCCGGGCAAACGCCAGCACATAGTCCTGAATTTTTTCCGCATCCGCTGCAGCGCGGAATATTTCCAAGGGATCTTCCTCGAGCGCCTTGATCCATGAAGCGACATACGCGACATGCTGGCCGGGATCATGACCTAACCCAAGTTCGTGGCCAAGAAGCATGCTGGCAATCTCTGCACGCAATTCTTCACGCGCATAGCCTTCACTGCCGAAGGGATGTGCCAGATCACGGTTCAGGCGCGATGCATGACCCGTCCAGTGGCCGAGTTCATGCAATGCTGTGGCGTAATAGCGATCCGGTGTTTCAAACTGGTGTTTGTGCGGCAGGTGTATCCGATCGGTTGCCGGTCGGTAAAAGGCCCGGTCATACTCGCCGTGTTCAATTGCGGCACTGGACGCCTGCAGTATCTGCTCTGCACGCTCGATCGGATCCCAGGTTGGTGGTTCGATGATCAGTTCCGGCAGATTGTCGATCTGTTCGGCATTGAATACGCAGGCATAAAATACGCGTGGTCGTTCAAGCTTTATGGTTTCCTTGATAGGCTCGCCGTTGGTATTCAGTACCGGATTGCCGTGATCGTCTTTCCTGATACGCTCATCGGTAAACTTCCAGTATTGGATCCAGGTGCTTTTTTCGCCCTTGCGCACCTGAGCACCTAAACCGGTGGCTTGTTTATACGTCAGCCAGCGCGGATCGGTATACCCCTGGCTCATCAGATACAAGGCATTGATGCCCCGGTAGCGTTTCTGGGTAGTCGGATTGTGCGGAAACGATAACAGCGGATCACCCGGCTGCCACGGTTTTTGCCATGGCGCTGTGCCTTGTTTCAATTGTACGATCAGACTCTCGGCAACCTGTTCAGGGTAGGCTTTTCTGGATGTATCCATGTCATTGCCCTCCATCAGCGGATTCCGGTTGATCGATACTGCTATCGAGTGCTTCAAGTTCACTCAAGGCGTCTTCCCTGAATGCACCGAGTAGTTCCGCGTCATCGGGATCGAACTCAGCCTGAAACCCTGGTGTTTGCGCATCAACCAACTTTTGCGCTATTACCTGTTGTTTCATTTCCCGGTCGTTCAGACCGGCTTCAGGGATATCCACAGTTACCTGAATATCCGAGATATCGGGAATTTCAGGCATATCCGGTTTTGTGTCATCATCTGCAGAATTATTCATGGCAATGATTCCTTTTGAAGATTGAAGGTAACAACGGGATGTACTACATGCACAATTTGTGCATGGTCGATAACGCCAAAGTAACGTGCATCAAATGAATGGGGATTCAGATCGGATAACAACAGATATTCATTTTCACCGAGTACCACATTGAAATGGTATTGCGGCAAAGCGGCGCCACGGGCATCGGTGGATAGCGGTGCGCTGTTTGGCAACCTTTTGCCATTGACCGTAATACCGATTTCATCGATCAAAACCGTATCACCGGCAACCGCATGAACCCGTTTGAGCAGTTGGCCGGTACCACCGGGACAATTTCCCGGATTCATATAGCCTCTGGCGATTGCCCATTCCAACACATCGCTTTGCGGCGGACAGAACGCCACATATGCGCCTTTTGAAACCGGTTCATCGACAATCCGGTACAAACCCACCGGCAGACTGGGTGTGGTGTTGACATAGATGCCACCAATCCGGAACAGGATGCTCAACGCAAACAGAACGATGCTGAGTGTCAGTACAAGTATCATCATCATCTTGATCGGCCTGCTCATCTCAGCCAATCCAATTCGGAATGCGCTGTGAGCCGGTCGCTTGATACCGGCGGATCAACTTTCGCGCGCGCGGCAAACGTTTCATCCTGGAAATACAAGGGTTGCACACCATAAATGGCAGGATAACCAGCGACATAGATGATCATGTCACCGGGTTTTGTAATTCTGCCGCTCGCATCTTTGGTCGCACCCGGCAGGCGCATGCATTCATCCGGTGTCAGTAATGCGCGCTGTGTTTCCTGCAATGTTCGCGTGACATGGCCGTGCATCATCGATGATCTGCGGCCGCTCGTGGTGATCTGTTCCTTGATCACCGTGGTCTGGCCGGTGAGTTTGGATAAGTGTTCCGCAGTCTCTATGCGGTTGGGTGCAAACGCGGTCTGGATATGGCAGTTCGACGTGATCGCTTCATCATGACCGTAACCGGATTCACGGCTTTTAAGCTGATTGATGTCCTGACAGATCAGATACGCCTTGATACCGTAACCGGCGATAAACGCGAGAGACTCCTGAAAGATTTCAAGCTTACCTAAGCTTGGAAACTCATCGAGCATGAGCAGCAGCCGGTGTTGGTAATGCATCGCCGGTTCGCCATTTTGAAACGCCATCTGACCGGCAAGCTTACGCACAATCATATTGATCAGGATGCGGAGTAGGGGACGCAGGCGTGATTTGTCATTCGGGTGTGAAACAATGTAGAGACTGACAGGGTTGTCATGGTGCATGAGATCGCGGATGCTAAAATCCGAATCGCTGATATTGCCTGCCACAATCGGATCGCGATACAACGCCAGATACGATTTGGCGGTGGATAACACGGAACCGGCTTCTTCCTCGGGCCGGTCCAGCATATCCTTCGCGCTGGCCGCGACAACCGGGTGCGCGCTACCATTTTCGGGCATGATCATTTCCATCCACAGTTCACGGATATCGCGGTCGGGATCGGACAATAGTGCATCGACAGCGGGTAGTGTTGCCGAAGTACCGTTATGCTGCGATTGATACAGCACATACAGAATCAATCCGACCAATAGGGCATGCGCCGTCTTTTGCCAGTGGGTTTCCAGTCCCTTGCCGTCAGGATCGACGATCAGGTTCGCCAGATTCTGCGCATCAGCCACTTCCGTACCACTGCCGATGATGATTTCATCGAGCGGATTCCAGTGACAGCTCGAAACAGATGTCGGATCGAAACGCAGTACGGTGTTGTTCGCATAGTACTTGCGCCAACCCGCAGTCAGCGCCCAGAGTTCGCCCTTGAGATCGGTAATAACGGTACTTTGCGTCCACGACAACAACGTCGGAATGACCAGGCTCACGCCCTTGCCCGAGCGGGTCGGCGCAAAACACAATACATGTTCCGGGCCGCTGTGTTTGAGATAATGGGTTTTGCCGGATTGATCCCGCCAGGCACCGACATAAACCGCTTCACCGCCTTTGCTCTTTTTGGAAGACAACAACCCTGCGGCTTCGATATCCTTTTTATCCGCCCATCGCGCAGAGCCATACAGATTGCGATTCGCATGGCTGGAATTGGCAAGCATCATCTTGACAATCAACACCAGAATCAACCCGACGCTGGAAAACAGAATGCCGTAACCGGCAGCCAAGTCGAAGATAGCCGGATGTTGGTCGTACCATTGATTACTCCACACCAGAATCGACCACGGCGCATAGAGTTGATGGAAATGCGCGCCCAATTGCGGTTGGTAATTGAACTGGTATGCAAAATACTGTGTGGCAATCTGAAACCCGCCAATCAGACAAATGGCTGCCAGTATGCGAATAACGGTTTTATCGCGGGATACTGTCTGATACTCACTGGGGTAGTGAGGCCGGTTCATAATGAAATCCTCTTAGGTTTGCTCTTGGCGTTGACTTTGGGGTTTGCCTGGCCTTCAGTAAAGCGCCGGGGTTTGGATGTAGTCTGCTGTTTCAATAACTGTTGACGGTAGTATTCCAACGTCTTGTCATCAAAGGTGACATGGAGGCTGTTTTGCACGGCAGCCTGCACAACAGACGCTCTGAAATCATCCGAACCATTGACTGACAGGTGATTGCCGTACTTTTTGATGGCAACCTGCAGCACATCAGCCAAAGATTCATTCAAAACATTGGGAGAAACAAACAATCGTTTGCCGTCATCGCGTATAGCCGTGTTGCCTATCCTGTAGCATACCGTGCCGTCTTTGGTGACAGCCTCAACGCTATCGTTTATGGAGTGATTGTTTTTATAGGGATAGCCGGATATGTGATTGCCCACCATTCTGCTGTCTTTTTTGCTTCTGGCGCGCAACACCGCCAGCGCTTCAGCATTGCCGTTCTTAGCTTCTATGGTTAGCCAGTCGAGCCAGGCCATTCTGCGGGAATCGGTTTTTACTTGTGCATACGCTTCGCGGTATTCACGTTTAATGGTTTCCAGTGTTGTTTTGAATTTCAGACTCACGGTGGCATATAAAGCTTTCTTGCCAAGCGGCCCGACCTGTATATGCTTGATGATGTCGCGCTCACCTTTCGTATCCTGCTTGGCACGTTCGATCAATAAGTCACGCTGTTCGCGTAATTTAAGCCATTGTTCTTTACGCCAAGATGCTGCATGGGCTTGTTGCTGTTGGTAACGTTCATAAAGTCTGGAGGTATCAACGCTGTTTTGTAGTGGCCTGGGTTGATACTGTTTGGCTTTTTTTGATTGAGTTCTGGTTTGTTCCGACTGTATAGCCGGTTCAAAAGCACCCAGTCGCTTGATCAAATTCGGCTTCGATAAAGACCGGTCTACGGAACTGGCTTTAACCGCCACGCCGTTACTGGAAACAAACACCAGCCCATTACCACGTTCCTTGATTTCCAGTCCGTAGTTTTGCAGCACTTCGTGTAAACACTGCCAGGAATCTGCATACTTGATACTATCGAGGCATTCACGCCGGATCCAACCCAGCAGACTCTCGATACCTGCTTTGGCTTCGATGTCCTGGATGATTCTCTCTGTTTTATCAATCCTGGTTTCATGATTGACCTGGGTCAGTCCGTATTCCTGTTCGATCTGCTCGCAAAGTGTTGCGACTTTTTTGTAGTCATAGTACGGATTGTGTATGGTGAGTTTCCTGGGGTGAATCTTGTTGATGGCAATATGGATGTGTTGGTTATCGGTATCGTCATGTACCACACTGATACGCTGATGATCACGAAATCCCAGGACTTCACAGAAGCGTTCTGCAATTGCCCCCCAATCGGCATGGGATAACCGCTCGCCTTCCGGGAAACTCAGTACCAGGTGGCAGGTTTTATCGGATCGGGCACGCTTGTTCATTTCCTGCGTGTTCTGGATTTCCAATAGCGCTGGTGTCAGTTCATCGGTGTAACAGTTTGTAACTGTAAGCTTACCGATACGCTCACTCTTGCCTTGCGGATCGGTCAGATACTTTACCAACGCAGAGAAGTTGCTTTTGCGTATCGATTGGATGGGGATGATTTTAGCGATCATGGTGTTTAAGCGGCTTAACTAAGTTTGGTTATTCCGAATATCATTTCCTGAGCTTGGTGATTTCGTTGAGCATCACGCTTTGCGTTTCCCGGATCGTATCCAGCGTCATATGCAATTGCGCTTTGCCGATATATTTGGTGCGCCGGTCATTGGTGAGCCACAGTTTAATCAATCCACCGAGCCGTCCCAGGTCGGCGTTGATTTTAAGCAGCGCATCCACCTGTCGGTTATCGATGACACTGGGTACGCTGTAACCCAAACCCAGATTGCGCAGATATTCCGCAATCGTTAATCCGGCTTCACTGGCTTTTGCTTTGATCATCATTTCTTCCTCCGGTAGTACTGGAACCCTGAGACACTTGTCGCGCCTGGTACGTATGGTGTGCTTTGTACATTCCGCACACTTTGTTCCTTTGTTTGCATTCACAGCCTTCTGTTTTCCACCACTTCTTTGGCTCTCCAAAACTGTCATTTCCGCTTACCTCGTAGAGCAAGATCAACGTTGAGCAAAGCATTTGCGAATAAAGTTTGTGTGGAGATG
The DNA here is from genome assembly GCA_964464365.1 of uncultured Nitrosomonas sp. Taxonomy (GTDB): domain Bacteria; phylum Pseudomonadota; class Gammaproteobacteria; order Burkholderiales; family Nitrosomonadaceae; genus Nitrosomonas. The sequence goes on from CAYXFV010000025.1 coordinate 14,851, forward strand.
GCTATCTCCACATATCTTGCCCTGTTGTGTTAGTTTTTTAAACTATACTAACACTATAATATAAGTTTGCAAACAGTTTATTTTCGTTATATTGTAATTTCAACACCTTTAAAAATGCTTGCATAAAGCTTCTTTCAAGTCAAAGAAAGCGCTTTTGAAACAAAAAGAAAGCAAATAAAGGCAAAAGAAACGGATTGAAACAAAATGAAACTGAAAGCAACGCTATTGCAAGTTTTTTACCAAAGAATAATGGGACGCGGGAAACATAGTGATGACCAGAACCTTATCAGAACGTATTGCGCTATTTACAGACAAGCACAAAAACACCGGTAAACAGTTTTTACCGGTATTTATCGCCTTGAAGCCAGATATCGAACAGGCATTACAGGATGGTTGGACGGTGTACCAGGTATGGGACACGTTATATGCCGAGGGAAAGATCAAATGCTCGTATCAATGGTTCAGAACATTGGTGAACCGCCATATCGCTGATGGCAACAAACAAAAGCAATACAAATCATCTACCAAAACAGCAATCACTGATCAGGACGGATTTCGTTTTAATGCTGCAACTGAAAAAGAGGAGCTGATCTGATGGCCAAGATACATATGATTCTGCAAGGCAAGGGTGGCGTCGGCAAATCGTTCATCTCATCGACACTGGCACAATACAGGATCGCCAAAGGTAAAAATCCTTTATGCATCGATACCGATCCGGTCAATGCCACATTCTATGGGTTCAAGAAACTCAATGTGAAACAGATTAATGTGATGAACAACGATGAGATCACCCCCCGGAAGTTTGACGATCTGATCGAACTTATCACCAATACGGAAACCGATGTCATTATCGATAACGGTGCGAGTACCTTCGTGCCGATGTCACATTACCTGATCAGCAACCAGATTCCGGCATTACTGCTGGATATGGGACATGAACTGGTGATCCATACGGTGATTACCGGCAGTCAGGCATTGCTCGACACACTCAACGGTTTTGTACATCTCGTCAAACAGTTTCCAAAGGAAGCATTGTTTGTGGTCTGGCTCAATCCTTACTGGGGCGAGATCACCATGAACGGCAAACAGTTCGAGGAAATGAAAGCATATGTGGATAACAAAGCCCGCGTATCGGCCATCATCAGAATCCCGCACTACAAACCGGAAACTTTCGGTAAGGATTTGAGCGAAATCCTGCAATCGAAATTGACGTTTGACGAAGCACTGAAAAACAGCGCGTTGCCGGTGATGGTTCGCCAGCGGTTGACCATCATCCAAAGACAGTTGTTTACCACGCTTGAAAATGTGGCTGCGGTTTTGTCATGAACAACAACAAGCTGGATGCATTGATCAAACGAATTGCATCAGAACACGGCATCGTTCTGACCCGAGATGATCCGGTACTGATGATGCATACGCTCAATGAAGTACTGCTGGAACAGAATGAAAAAGCGCACGCCGAATTGCTGAACCAATACGAAGCGATCCTGCAGGAGAACTTCAATCGATGGCATTCATCTGCCAGTAAAAAAGCCAATGCGTTGATCCATGCACAACAAAACCATTTCAGCAAAAACAACGATCAGCTAATTGGCCAAGGCATACAGTTGATCAGCGAGAAAATCAGAACTGCACTCAATCATGAAGTCCATGAACTGGTCATGATTTCCAGACAGGTGGCCATCATAAATTTACTGGCTGCCATTCTGGTTTTGGTGTCAGTAGTACTGGTTTTTGTGATCTTGAGTTAACAACATGGCCAGCAATTTGCCGGTAACTGAGAAGATAAAAATTCACGTGTGTTCGAGAAGCATAGGAGTTAGAGAGATGAGTGAAGCAAACTTGACCCTAAGCAAAATAATTAAGTCCGGCGAAAATACGGAAGAGGTTGATCCAGTGGTGGCTGCGCAAATTATCGGAGTAAAAGTCAATACGCTTGCCTCGTGGCGTTGCACAAAGAAAGAAACCATTCCTTTCTACAAAATAGGTAGCAAGGTCAGGTACAAAATATCTGATTTGATCGCTTGGAAAGAAAGTAAAAGAGTGTCTCAGTAATGGTTGCTAAATGGTTACAATGTAACCCCGGCGTAACCCCGAGCGAACATGAAAAATTCTTTTGTTATGTAACTTATTGATTTTATGGTGCCGACACCAAGAATCGAACTCGGGACCTTCTGATTACAAATCAGCTGCTCTACCATCTGAGCTATGCCGGCATTTTGGGATCGTTAATTAAAACGCTTTGACTTAATTTATTTGTTTATTTAATCAATCGTAGATTTGTTTTTCCATTTTTCAGGACTGTCGGTTTTCCGACTTTACGAGAAATAATTCCTGCGTTTTTATCCGCGGTTTGCGCTTTGTCCTGTTGAAAATTCACTTCCGGAAACGCTATCCCTTGATTTATTTCTCTGGCAAAAATACCGTTTACAGCTTCTATCGGAAAGAAAACTTCTCTTGAGACACTGTTAAATCTCGCCGAAAAGATAATTATATCATTACCAATATTGAGATTGCGAACCGCATCAGGATTAATATTGAAGATTATTTCACCATCCTTGATATTCTCTTTTGGCAAATCCATATTTTTCATTTCAGCATCAACGCTGACAGACAGCAACGGTGTGTAGCCACATTCGCAGCACCATTCATAAATAGCACGAATCAGATAGGGTTTTGTTGATGGCTTATTATTCATTTACGCATCACTTTCTCAGATGCAGATAATGCATTTATAAAAGGCGAGCGACTGAATAAACGTTCTGAATACTTTAATAAACTTGCGGCTTGTTTAGGCAAACGAATTCCGTAGTGCTCCAGTCGCCATAATAATGGCGCTACGGCTACATCAAGCATTGAAAATTCGCTACCCAGCATATATTGCTGCTTATCAAAAATCGGCGCAATCATCGTCAGGTTTTCTGCAATGGCTGTCCGCGCTTTATCCGCTGATTTGGTATCGCCGTTTTCAATCGGATCAATGTAACAAAACAAGTCCTGTTCAAAACGATACAGCAATAATCGTGCGCGTGCCCGCATCACCGGATCCGCAGGCATAAGCTGCGGATGCGGGAAGCGGTCGTCGATATATTCATTGATGATATTCGATTCATAAAGCACCAGATCCCGTTCAACCAGTATTGGTGCTTTCCCATACGGACTCATTACCGCGAGGTCTTCCGGTTTGTTATTTGGATCAACATCAATAACCTCAAAGTCCATATCCTTTTCATGCAGTACGATACGACAGCGATGACTATACGGACAGGTTATTGTTGAATACAGAGTCATCATAACTTTATTTTCTCTATACTATTCGCTCTTGTCATTTCCAATAATCAATTAATCAATTGGAAATGACCTCGCACAATTAGTGTATATCTCTCCAATATTCACGATACAGTAGATAAGTTAACCCTAACATACCAAAAAGAAAAGCCATCACTATCATACCTATGCGCTTACGTTCATTGGCTATCGGCTCTCCGATATAAACCAGATAATTCACCAGATCGGCAACGTATCGGTCATATTCGGATACGGTCATCAAGCCCGGCTTAACCAATTCCAAGCTTTCGATTTCCTTACCGCCTACATTCTGTACCTGAAGCTTCTGTACACCTTGAAATTCATACAAGACATGCGGCATGGCCGCGCGGTCAAAAACGAGATTATTCCAACCGGGAGTTGTTGTGTCATCACGATAAAAAGCACGCAAATAAGTATACAGCCAGTCCGCGCCTCTTGAACGCGCTATGACCGACAGATCAGGAGGCGCCACGCCAAACCATTCCTCACCTTCATTTTTTCGCATGGCTGATAACATCAGATCACCTGCTTTCTGACCCGTCTTAACCAGTTTATCCAGCACGATGGCTTCATTATCCAGCCCGATATCACGGTGGCGGTTATAGCGCATGAAACTGGCGCCATGACATGTCAGACAGTAGTTTACAAACGTGTCTGCACCGCGCTGTAACGATTCGTTATCTGTGATATCGATCGGCGCTTTATCGATCGGCATTCCAGGTTCGGCAGCATATAAGGCCATTGGAGCCAAACATAAAGCGAGTAAAAATATTTTTATATTATTCATTTGGTCACTCTTTTGGGCTCAGGTTTTGTTTTATCGATTTTGCTATACCAAGGCATCAGAATAAAGAAAGCAAAATAAATAACCGAAAAGATTTGTGCTAATAACGTATATAAAGGTGTCGGAGATTGCGTACCCAACCAACCCAGAACAAAGAAGCTGATAACAAACATCGTTAAAGCAAATTTGAAGATTGGTCCTTTGTAACGCATTGACTTGACCGGACTTCTATCCAGCCACGGCAGGAAACAGAATACCGCCACACCTGCAACCATCAGAAAGACTCCCCACAACTTGGCGTCTATCCACAGGAAATTGACAGTCACCGCACGTAGCATTGAATAGTAAGGCGTGAAATACCAAACCGGCGCGATATGATCCGGTGTTTGTAATGTATTTGCCGGAATAAAATTATTGTACTCCAGGAAATACCCCCCCATTTCCGGCGCAAAGAAAATAATCCCACAGAACACGATCAAAAATCCTATCACACCAAAAATGTCTTTCACGGTGTAGTAAGGATGAAATGGAATACCGTCAACCGGTACTTTTGTTTCAGGATTTTTGTTCTCTTTGATTTCGATACCGTCCGGATTGTTTGATCCGACTTCGTGCAGGGCAATAATGTGGACAAAAACCAGAACCACAATTAAAACCGGCAACGTCACAACATGGTATGCAAAGAAACGGTTCAGCGCCGCGTCGGACAGCATGAAATCGCCCAGTATCCAGTTATGCAATGTCTCGCCGATCAATGGAATCGCTTCAAACATGCTGACGATAACTTGCGCACCCCAGTATGACATTTGACCCCACGGTAAAATGTAACCGGTAAATGCGAGACTCATCAATACGAAGAAAATAGCCATACCGATCAACCACAGCAATTCGCGTGGCTTGCGATAGGAACCGTAGATCATGCCACGGAACATATGCAGGTATACAACCACAAAGAACATGGAGGCGCCTGTCGAATGCATATAGCGAATCAACCAGCCATAGTCGACGTCGCGCATAATATACTCTACGGAAGCGAACGCAAGACTTGCATCCGGCTTATAGCTCATGGTAAGAAAAATACCAGTGATTAACTGGTTTACAAGTACCAACAGCGCTAAAGAACCAAAGAAATACCAGAAATTAAAATTCTTTGGTGCATAATATTCAGAAAGATGCGCTCTCCAGGTTGCTGTCATTGGAAACCGCTTGTCTATCCACTCAAGAAAAGAATTTTTTTGCTCGCTCATTTATGCAGATTCCTTGCTTTCTGCCCCGATTAAAAGGACGTTATCACTCAAATATACATGCGGCGGCACCACCATATTCGTTGGTGCAGGCACACTTTTATAAACGCGACCCGCCAGATCAAATTTTGAACCATGACAAGGACAGAAGAATCCACCCAGCCAGTCCGCACCCAGATCCTGCGGCGCGATGTCCTTCCGGAATACCGGAGAACATCCCAAATGTGTACAAATACCTTCCACCACCAATATTTCAGGTTTAATAGACCGCGTCCTGTTTTTGGCATACTCAGGCTGCTGATTCTTATCCGAATTCGGATCAGAAAGTTGCGGTTCAAGCTTCTCGAGTGTTGCCAGCATTTCAGGTGTGCGGTCCAGAATCCATACCACACGCCCACGCCATTCAACCATCAGTAACATCCCTGACTCAAGCCTGGATATATCGATTTCTACCGGAGCACCTGCTGCTTTTGCTCTTTCACTTGGCATCATGCTCTTCACAAAAGGCGTTGCGATACCCGCGCACGCAACTCCGCCTGCCACAGAAGTCGCAGCAACCAAGAATTTTCTTCTCCCACTCATTTCACTATTAATGCTGAAACTATCCGCCATCTTTTAAAATTCCATCAATTAATTTTTTCATGCAATAAAATTTATATGCAAACCGTTAATACGATTCCCGTCCGAATTCATCTGCCATCTATTTTATTAAGGAGGAAGTAAAAAAATACTTTCAGGATGCTTTTCTTGAAATATTCAGCCGTGTTGTTACAAACAGCTTACAACACGTAATAATTCACCGCGTGCAGAATCAACAAAGCCAAAAGCTTTTGATTCTATTTAGTTATTCTATGAACCAGCCCGCTTAATAAATGGGGCGAATTATACCATAAGCGTACAATGGGTATAGTAAAAATAATTTCCCAACACAACGCTATACACGCTACAGCAAACCGCCAATCTCAACGGAAATTCTTATCAACACTATAATTTTAAAAAATTTATTACAATACAATGAAAGAATTAACGTATCTTCCCGTGGCATTGTTTGTATTTTTTTCCGGAACCGCATGGACACGGCTGATTACGTCCAACCTTGTCACCCTGGCGTACAAATGGCTGCACTAATTTTTCTTCTGGTTGATTTTCCGCATTTCCACCGGCACCGACCGCAGAAGCATCATCGTGATGGTATTCAACCTTTTCCGGAGACTTCATGGTCTCAGTCACCGCTTCAACCTGCTGTTCATTCTTGATCTGAACCGTTAACAATATCCGGGTGACTTCCGCTTTGATCTCTTCAAGCATATTGGTAAACAGCTCGAAAGCCTCGCGTTTGTATTCCTGCTTAGGGTTCTTCTGTGCGTAACCCCGCAAATGAATACCATGACGCAAATGATCCAATGCGGCCAGATGCTCTCGCCAGTGTGCATCGATAATTTGCAGCATCAATGCACGCTCGTATTGATGCATGATATGCGCGCCAATTTGATCAACCTTGCTTTGGTAATGCTGCGCCGCGATATCGAGAATCCGTTCACAAAGGGATTCTTCATGCAGATCGGATTCTTCCTCAAGCCATTTCTGGATCGACAAATGCAGTTGATATTCGGCTGCCAGCACTTTCTCCAGGCCCGGCACATCCCATTGTTCTTCCACGCTTTGCGGCGGAATATGCACGCTGAACAGATTGGTCAGCACACTTTCACGCACTGCGGTGATCGTTTCCGCAATGTCATGATCAGACTCCAGCAACTCGTTGCGTTGCTGATAAATAACACTGCGCTGATCGTTAGCAACGTCGTCAAAATCGAGTAATTGTTTACGAACATCAAAGTTACGCGCCTCCACTTTACGCTGCGCGTTTTCAATCGCGCGCGTCACCCAGGGATGCTCTATTGCTTCGCCTTCGGGCATTTTAAGACGATCCATGATACTGGCGACACGATCGGATGCAAAAATACGCAACAGCGGATCTTCCAGCGACAGGTAAAAACGGCTGGAGCCCGGATCGCCCTGCCGCCCTGAACGCCCGCGCAGCTGATTATCCACACGGCGCGATTCATGACGTTCCGTACCGATAATATGTAATCCGCCTTTCTGCAGCACATCCTCGTGCGTTATTTTCCATTTGCTCATGACTTCACTGATGCGCTTTTCTTTTTCCGCGTCAGTTAACTTCTCATCATTCCGGATGCTTTCAACCTCAGGCGTCGGATTACCGCCGAGCACGATGTCCGTTCCGCGTCCCGCCATGTTGGTCGCGATGGTAATCATCTTCGGACGCCCGGCTTGTACAATAATGTCAGCCTCACTGGCATGCTGTTTCGCATTCAGCACCTGGTGCGGCAGTTTTGCCTTGTCCAGTAATCTGGACAACAACATATTATTTTCGATGGATGTCGTACCGACCAGAACAGGCTGTCCCTTTTCATAACATTCCCCGATGCCTTCAACAACCGCGTTGAATTTTTCGTCCATTGTGCGAAAAACCTGATCCATCCGGTCTTCGCGTATCATTGGGCGGTGCGTCGGAACAATGACGGTCTCAAGCCCATAAATCTGTTGAAATTCAGCGGCTTCGGTATCTGCCGTTCCCGTCATCCCCGACAGTTTAAGATACATACGGAAATAATTCTGGAAAGTGATCGAGGCCAGCGTCTGATTTTCTTTTTGTATGGTCACGCCTTCTTTCGCTTCTACAGCCTGATGCAAACCGTCCGACCAGCGCCGTCCAGGCATCAGCCGACCCGTGAATTCATCGACGATGACAACTTCGCCATTCTGAACAACGTAGTGCTGGTCAAGAAAATATAATGAATGCGCGCGCAAACCGGCTGTCAGATGATGAATCAGACTGACATTCGCAGGATCATACAAACTGGTGCCTGCCTTGAGCAAACCTGCATCGGCAAGCAATCTCTCAGCATGTTCAAAACCTTCTTCACTCAATATGACCTGATGCGCTTTTTCATCCACATTAAAATCACCGGGACCATCTTCCGTTTCCTGGCGTTTCAATTTCGGAACTAGCTTGTTGATACGAATATAGATTTCCGTATCGCCTTCCGCCTGGCCTGAAATAATCAGCGGCGTTCGCGCTTCATCAATCAGAATGGAGTCGACTTCATCCACGATCGCAAAATTGAGTTGACGCTGTACACGTTCAGCGTGATGCGTAACCATATTGTCACGCAGATAATCAAAACCGTATTCGTTATTGGTGCCGTAAGTAATATCCGCAGCATAGGCGCTCTGTTTATCTTCACGCGGCATATGACCGTAGATTACGCCGACACTGATACCCAGAAATTCGTAAATCCTGCCCATCCATTCCGCATCGCGCTTCGCCAGATAGTCGTTCACGGTCACCACATGCACACCATGTCCCGACAATGCATTCAAATAGGCCGGCAAAGTCGCCATCAGCGTTTTACCTTCACCAGTACGCATTTCCGAGATCTTGCCGTCATGCAGCACCATGCCGCCTATCAGCTGCGCATCGAAGTGACGCATATTGAGCACACGTCTTCCGGCTTCGCGGACTACCGCAAATGCCTCGGGCAGTAGCGCATCCAGTGTTTCGCCATTTGCGATGCGTTGCTTGAATTCCTCAGTTTTGGCACGCAATTCGGCATCATTCAATTTCTCGATATTCGCCTCGAGTGAATTGATTTTTTCAACAACTTTCGAATATTGTTTGATTATGCGTTCATTGCGACTTCCAAAAATCTTTTTGAGCAGATTACCTAACATAACTTTCTTTAAAAATTTAATATCCGGAAAAACAAAGCGTGAGATACCTTATCTCACGCCATCAAATGATCTTACCCGTCACCACACACAACCCTAATTTATGCTCATGTTCGCTGAACCATTCGAATAACACGTTTAGCTTGGTTTTTTCAGGAATCGGGATGGATTTTGCGGTATATCCTTGTGTCTGATCTCGAAATGCAGATGCGGCCCTGTTGAACGTCCCGTACTGCCGACTTCTGCTATTTTCTGACCTTGCAGCACGACCTGACCGACTTCGACATGTACTCTGGATGCATGCGCATAGCGGCTGATCATATCATCGCCATGATCAATTTCGACCATCTTACCATATTCAGGATGCCTGTCGGAATAAACGACGACACCACCGGCTGCCGCACGAATCGGCGTTCCCGCCCTAGCGGAAAAATCAACGCCTTCATGGAACGAGCGCTTGCCGGTAAAAGGATCAATCCGGTATCCGAACCCGGAGGAAAACCAGCCGGTATCTATGGGCATCGCCGTAGGCAATACGCTGCTTGACAGTTTTTCACTGCGCAGCAGCGTCTCCAGTGCTTCCAGCTTATCCGTCCGTTCATCCAGCATGATGGAAAGTTTTCGCATACCTCGATCTAAATCGTGAACAGACATCTCCGTAGCATTAAAATCCGCGTAAGAACCGCCCTGTCCTGGAAGCTGATCCATCATAAAATCATCCAGCTCCAAGCCGGACGATTCGAGCAAATGCGCACCGACGGCATCCAGGCGGACGAGTTGCGCCTGCATTTCGCCGAGCTTAATGGCCATTACATTCAAATCATCCTGCAGTTGGGATTGTGTCTTTTGATGCCTTTCTTCCTGAGGATTAGCCATCAGTGTTTTTAAAATCGGCGTATCGATACGATGCGCATACTGCAATGAAAGGTAATACAGACACGATGCCAGCATCACCACTGATGTTAACAATGCAACGACAAATAATGTAATATGTGTTCTGGTCAGCACTAATTTTTTCGCTTGTGCAGCTTGACTGGAAATCAGAATAATATTCATATGCTATTCCGGTTGTTTAAAAACCATGTCCTCTCTGAATATAAAATCTTATCTTCGCACCCTGGAACAAAATCCCGACTATGTCGATTTATTGGCACGGGCAAATCAGCTCAGTAAAATCGAACAAACGATCACAGCAACTGATGCCATACCGGCATTCCTCAACAGACATTACAAACTCGGATCGTTATCCCACGGTACACTGGTATTGCTGGCTGAAAATGCATCTGTGGCAACAAAACTCAAACATATTGCACCTTCAATTTTGTCGAAAATCCAGCAATCGGGGTGGAAAATAACCGCTGTCAAAATAAAGTTACAAAAACCCGATTTCAACAGCCATGACAGCGTAAACTCTAAATCAGGCGGCCAGCTTTCACGCAACGCATGCACACACAAAAAGCTCAGCCAATCAGGAATTGAAAGCTTTAATCATCTTGCCCATTCGCTACCTGCTTCTGAACTCAGGCGCAGCATACAGGCTTTACTTGAGAAATGTACAACAAGTAGTGACGCCACTTCACGCCAAACAACCCCCATCGGTTCTGCAAAAACAGATAACCGATAATGATAACGCAAATCAATTCTAGAATAATTTACCCGGGAAGTCATTTTGTTTTTATGCTCAAAAAATACCCCGCTTCAAAATCGAGATGCGGTTAAAGCAACATCCGTGCGCTGTCAGGCTTGCTGAAAAGCTTCTTTCATCGCCGTGAACGGTTGCTCCTGCGCTTCGAGACTTTTCATCAATCCAAACAGACTCCAGCCATTTTCAGGGTAATCGTTCAAACTCACGCGATACACCGATTCTGCACGCGCGACATCGCCCATCTCCAACAACGCCTTGCCCAGCGTATGCCGTGTCGGGTAATGCCAGTATGGCGGCTCCATGTAGGGCAAAACATCCTGAATCGCAACCGCTTCTTCAAAGGCAGTGACAGCCTGTTGCTTGCGGCCTTCCGCCATCAGCAATTCACCGGATATCAATTTATCCGCAATCTGTAAAATCGTGCTCGCCGGATATCCCAGCGCATCCAGCGCCTGGATACGTTTATCGGCCATCAGGGATAACAACATGGCCTGTTCTGTCCGCGCCGCATCGGAATCATTCAATCTTATCAGCGCCAATGCGCGCGCATATCGCCAAATTGCACTGGAAAACACTCTGTTTTCGAACGGCAGCGGCTCGTCCAGAATGGATTGCCATTTTCCAAAATCGCTCAGTGAAAGTATAGGGATCGTTTTATAAAACTCCACCACCGGAAATTCATCAATTAATATGTCGGAAACGCTCTCAGCCACCTTGCGCGCTGTCGACAATGCATCCTGACTGCGCCCTTCCATGCTATACGCGGCCCAGAGAAAATGCAGATTATGCGGATAATAAGCAGCCGGATAAAAGCCTTGCACATGACATGCCGCGATATACGACTCATCCACCGCAACCGCTCTGCTGTTCGCGATTGCGGCATCGTTATAACGACCGACACGCCAGAATATATGCGATGGCATATGCACCAGATGCCCTGCGCCCGGCACCAGATCCAGTAAAGTATCCGCAGCCTGCTCAGCGCGTTCCGGCGTGGATGAAGATTCCACAGCATGGATGTACAGATGAATGCCAAATGGGTGCCGTGGCGAGCGCTCAAGCACTTTTTCCAGAACCTGGACAACTTCTACTGTCAGCGGCTTCGGCGTATCCGGATCAATCCAGTAATCCCAGGGCATCAGGTTCATCATGGCTTCGGCATACAATACCGCCGCATCGTCATCTTCAGGATATTTTCCGGATAAGTCGCGCATGGCCGCCATATAAGCGTGATCGAGCGGATCGCGCTCGGTTGACAAGTCACCGTTATAGCGTTTGGCCAGCGCATCAATATAATCGCGTTCCTGTGCGCTGACATGCGCCTTCAATGCAATCGCCAGCTGTATCGCCGCGAAAGCCTGCAGACGGGCGTCATCGCTCATAAACACTTCACCATGTAGGGTGACATTGATATTCGGCCCGAGCGCCAGCGCTTCACCCCAGAAACACATGGCACAGGTGTCGTCGAGTGTTTGCGCAGCCCGGAAAGCGCGAACCGATTCGGCATGATTACAGGCATAGCTCAACACCAGCCCCTGATTAAAATAACGCTGCGCACCGGGATGCTGCGTCGAAATAACATGATGATGCTCACCCATACCTTCAAACAAAGGCACGCCCGTCTGCCGCTCCCATGTTTTCTGATGCATTTGATGCGCGACCGGCAACGCATCCGCCGGATTGTTCTGGATATTGTGCTGAACACAGGCAGTTAACAGTATGACGCTAGCTAAACAGCTCACCGGATTCATCAATCGTCGAGATATCTGCATTTGATTCCCCCTTCTCCCCTCATCCGATCTTAATTTTTTAAACCGGATTTTCCCGAATTGAACGATTTCTCATGCAAACGATACACTCTCACATATAATCGCAATAGGAGTATAAAAAAATTCCCGGCATGCGTAAAACATCTTCACCCTGCTCCACTGGTAATATAATCAGGTGCAACCATAAATATAAGCGTTTAACTAAATTCCTATCCTTTTGATTTTGTATTACAATTCCATCTATGAATGTTTTTTATGAAGAATCAGGCAGCTTTAAGGTTGGTGCCATCCTTGCTGACAATACCACCTCACTACAAGTTGAAGCACCGCACGGCAAGCGCTCCAAAATCAAAACCGCAGCCGTCCTGATTCATTTCGAAACACCGGCTTTGTCCGAATTCATGGATCAGGCGCAGCAAATTGCGAATGAACTGGATCCGGATTTTCTCTGGGAATGCTGCGCACAGGATACTGAATTTGACAGCAGCACACTCGCCACGGAATATTTCGGGCACGCTCCCAATCCTGTCGAAGCCGCAGCGACACTGCTACTGCTGCACAGTGCGCCGATGTATTTCTACAAAAAGGGAAAAGGCCATTATAAAGCCGCGCCGCCCGATGCACTCAAGGCCGCGCTGGCCAGTCAGGAAAAAAAACGCTTGCAGGCCGAATTAAAAGCGCGATACTTCGAACAACTCTGCAATGCCACATTACCCGAAGAATTCAAACCTGTTATTGCCAATCTGCTCTACAAACCGGATAAAAATTCCATCGAATGGAAAGCGCTGGATGAAGCATGTACGCAGATGAAACTGTCTGCACCGGCTCTGCTGGACAAATGCGGTGCCATCCCTTCTTCGCACGATTATCATTTCAATCAATTTCTGTGGGAACATTTTCCCGACGGCACTGACTTCGCTGCTGTGGATTCACAGCAACGGCTCGACGCATCAGAAGATCTTCCGCTGGCAGAAGCTTCGGCTTTCAGTATTGACGACGCGACAACTACGGAAATCGACGATGCATTCTCAATCACGCCCTTAAAACTGGGCAGCTTCCGTATCGGCATCCACATTGCAGCGCCTGCTTTAGGCATTGAGCCGGGCACGCCGCTGGACAAAACAGCCGCAGACCGTTTATCGACTGTTTATATTCCCGGCAAAAAAATCACCATGCTGCCCGGCCATGCCATACGACACTATACGCTGGAAGAAAACAGGATCTGCCCGGTGATCTCGTTATATCTTGATGTTGCCGACGATTATACGGTTACGCACGTTGAGAATCGCATCGAAAAAATCAAAATCGAAGCAAATCTACGGCATGACACACTTGAAACCTATTTCAACGAAAATACGATCAACGGCACTGACATCGATTCTCCCTTTATGAGCGAACTGCGCCTGCTGTGGCATTTTGCCGGCAAAATGGAAACCTTACGCGGCAAAGCAAGCGACACCAACAACGATAAAGTTGATTACAGCTTCGAAGTCTCGGACGATCAGGTCACCATCCGGGAGCGCAGACGCGGCTCACCCATTGACAAAGTGGTTTCCGAACTCATGATTTTCGCGAATGCGGAATGGGGCAGGCAACTGGCTCAGGCCAATATCGCCGCCATCTATCGCAGCCAGGGCAACGGCAAAGTCAAAATGACCACATCGCCTGCCCCCCATCAAGGCCTGGGTGTATCGCAATATACCTGGATCAGCTCGCCGTTACGCCGCTACATCGACATGATCAACCAGCGCCAGCTCATCGCCATGATACGCAGTGATTCGCCGCCGTATACCCGTGAAAACGACGACCTGCTGATCGCCGTGCGCGATTTCGAATTCGCTCACGGCATTTATGGCGATTTCCAGCGCGCCATGGAACACTACTGGTGTCTGCGCTGGATGCTGCAAGAGAGTATTCAGACTATTCAGGCACAGGTTATCCGGGAAAATCTCGTCAAGTTTGAACACATGCCGTTTTTTATGCGGGTACCGTCATTACCCCATCTGGAGCCGGACAGCTTCGTCAGACTGAAAATCGAGCATATCGATTTGCTGGATCGCACACTCCATGCTCAATTTATTGAGAAACTGGGATCCTGACAGGCACACGGGAACAAACCGGGACATCACGTTTCGCACCGATTTTTATATGACAATTTATTCGCTGTTGCCCTAAAATACCATACAGTTTTTTCTACTTACCTGATTACATCATTTTGTCAGTCGCGAGCACCACACAAACAGAAGAGATAACGGTTGATGCGCTCAGCAGCAAGCAGACAGAGCTTTTGCCCGCAGCACTGGCGTTGTCTTTTCTGCTGCATCTTGCGGTATTGTTCGGCGTGACATTTGAATTCCCGACACCCGATTTCAACCGGCTCGCCACGTCCCTGGAAGTCGTGCTGGTCAACAGCAAAACTGAAAGCAAACCCGTCAATACTGAATTACTCGCGCAGTCCAATCTTGACGGCGGCGGCAATATCGACGAAAACCGGCACGCAAAAACACCGTTTCCGATCATCCCCAGAAGCAAACCGGCCGTCGATCATCTCATCGCGGATGAAAAAGTCAAAAAACTGGAGCAAAAAGAACAGCAATTGATGACCGCAGTACAGAGTGAAACCATTATTCCACTCACCGACACCGACCCGATTCAACCCGAGAAACAGCGCGAAACACCGGATGCCACAGAACTGCTGCAGCGCAGCTTGGATATCGCGCGCCTCAAAGCACAGATTGCCGAGGATCATGAAGCCTATCAAAAACGCCCGAAAAGAAAATTTGTCGGCGCACGCACGACAGAATATCGCTTTGCGCGTTATGTCGAGGACTGGCGCCTTAAAGTTGAACGCATCGGCAATCTGAACTATCCAGAAGACGCAAAAAGGCAGAAACTCTACGGCAACTTGCAGCTTACAGTCGGCATCCGTGCGGATGGCAGCCTGGAATCGATCGGCATTAACCGCTCATCCGGCATTAAAATACTGGATGACGCCGCAATCCGGATTGTCAGATTGGCCGGAAGAAACGGTTTCGCGCCTTTTCCGCCGGATATCAGCCGGGATACCGACATTCTGCACATCACCCGAACCTGGGTATTCGCTCGCTCAGATACGCTGACCAGCCAATAATTCAACGATCATGACAGACCGCTATGCCGTCATCGGCAACCCCATCGCACACAGCAAATCGCCGCTGATCCACACCGCCTTCGCGCAGCAGACACAGCAGGATTTACGCTATGAAGCCATTCCTGCGCCGCTGGACGGTTTCATCAGCACCGTCGAGACATTCCGCCAACAAGGCGGCAAAGGCATGAATGTCACCGTACCGTTCAAACTGGAAGCCTGCCGGTTCGCGGCCGAACTGACCGAACGCGCCAGAACTGCGCAAGCCGTCAACACCCTTAAATTCGAAAGCGACACCATACTGGGCGACAATACCGACGGCGCCGGGCTGATGCGGGACATCACCACAAACCTGCGCATCCCCGTTGCTGGCAAACGCATACTGCTGATGGGCGCTGGCGGCGCGGCACGCGGCGTTATCCTGCCGTTGTTGCAGCAGCAACCAACCACGCTGGTCATCGCCAACCGCACACCGCAAAAAGCGCTGGATTTACAACAGCAATTTGCCGCTTACGGCCAGGTCAACGCAGGCGGCTACATGGATTTTGCGGGCGCGCATTTTGACATCGTAATCAACGCCACTGCCGCCAGTCTGAACAACGAACTGCCCGAACTGCCCGCCGGAATTTTCGCAACCGGAGCACTCGCCTACGATATGATGTACAGTCAGGAACCCACACCATTTCTCAAATACGCCGCGCAACACAATGTACCGTATCTGGCCGATGGTATCGGCATGCTGGTCGAGCAGGCCGCAGAGTCATTCCACCTCTGGCGCGGCATCCGGCCGGATACCGCAGCCATCATCGCGCAACTGAAAAACGCGCACAATTGAAGCACAGCCCTGAGTAAATTTCCCCGTCTGCAATGTCTGCCGCCGGATTCATTCAGTTAGCCGGTCTGATTGTTTTATAATCACTTGCAAAGTCATACCGGAACAGTAAACAATGGTCTGCAAAACTATCGACATTCTCGACAAAAAAACGTGTTATCAGGGTTTCTTCCGTTTAAACCGCTATCGCTTGCGTCACCGCCTGTTTAATGGTGAATGGAGCCAACCCATCACACGCGAATTATTCGAACGCGGCCATGCTGCGGCGGTGTTGCCGTATGATCCGATCCGGGATGAAGTGATCCTGATCGAACAATTCCGCATCGGCGCACTGGAAGCCCCCGGTGGCCCCTGGCTGACAGAAATTATCGCAGGCATCATTGAAGCGGGTGAAGCCCCGGAAGACGTTGTCAAACGGGAAAGCATAGAGGAAGCCGACCGCATCATCACCGATCTGGTGCCATTATATGATTACCTGGTCAGCCCCGGCGGTATGACGGAACGCATTGCGCTGTTCTGTGGCCGGGTTGACACAACGCATGCCGGCGGCATCCATGGCGCAACGGACGAAGGCGAAGATATCAAAGTGCATGCCGTTTCACGCGAAACGGCGCTGGATTATTTAAAGACGGGTAAAATTAATTCAGCCAGCGCTATCATCGCCCTGCAATGGCTGGCGCTGCATCGCGAACAGCTCTTGGCACGATGGCTGATATCATGAATCAATCCCGGACAGACTGTTTTTCACACAGGTAAAACAAATGCGCGGCTTAAATATAAACCACCTCATCATTTTGCTGATCCTGCTCTGCTGTCCCCTGACGCTATCCGCTCAAAACCCGGGCAACGCATTATGGCTGAATATTGACGGTGCCATCGGCCCCGCCACTCAGGATTATCTGCAACGCGGCTTCAGTAAGGCAATCGAATTGGACAGCACAGTCATCATTCTGCAAATGGATACACCCGGAGGACTGGATGCTTCGATGCGTGAAATCATCCGCAGCATTATCGCCTCACCGGTGCCCGTCGTCAGCTTTGTTTCGCCCAGTGGCGCGCGCGCCGCCAGCGCCGGTACTTACATCCTGTATGCCAGCCATATCGCCGCCATGTCACCCGCCACCAATCTGGGTGCCGCTACGCCGGTACAGATCGGCGGCATGCCGGGCAGTTCCGGCAAAGCCGGATTCGGCACCGGTCAGAAAAATAATGATGACACCAAGGCCGCACCAGACCCGATGACCAGCAAACTCGTCAACGACGCTGTTGCCTATATCCGCGGACTTGCGCAGATGCGCGGGCGCAATGCCGACTGGGCCGAACAGGCGGTGCGTGAAGCAGCCAGCCTGACGGCCGAAGAAGCACTGGCAAATAACGTCATCGATCTGATCGCAACCAGTATTCCGGATCTGTTATCCCAGACAGACGGGCGCTCGGTCAATGTACGCGGCAATGACATCACCTTATCCACCGCACAGATCACCATCGAGCACTTTGCGCCTGACTGGCGCACACGCCTGCTGGCCATTATCACCGACCCGAATATCGCTTACATCCTGATGCTGATCGGGATATACGCCATCATCTATGAATTCTCCAATCCGGGTACCATTTTTCCGGGCGTGGTCGGCGCCGTTTGCCTGGTACTGGCGCTGTTTGCATTTCAAGTGCTGCCGATCAATTATGCCGGACTCGCATTGCTGCTGGTCGGCATCGCCTTCATGCTCGCCGAAGTTTTTGTACCCAGCTTCGGCGCACTCGGCATCGGCGGCATGATCGCCTTTGTCATTGGTTCCGTAATGCTGCTGGATACCGGCGTTCCCGGCTACGGCGTATCTATACCGCTGATTGTGACATTCGCTTTGCTATCGGCCGCATTTTTCCTGCTGATACTCGGCATGGCGGTCAAAGCCCGGCAACGCCCGGTCGTCAGCGGCATGGAACAAATCATGCACAGCACCGGAACCGTGATGGACGATTTTGAACAGGAAGGCTGGGCGAGAATACATGGCGAACAATGGAAAGTACGCAGCAACATACCGCTCAAACGCGGCGAGAAAATCCGCGTCGTTGCCATGGATGGATTGATTCTGCACGTCGAGCCCGATTCAAATACAGCCCACCAACCCAGGAGGAATTAAAATGATTGAAGTTCTATTCGTCGTTCTGAGCATTACCATACTCTTTCTTGCCAGCGCATTTAAAGTGCTGCGCGAATACGAACGCGGCGTGGTGTTTCAGCTTGGCCGGTTCTGGAAGGTCAAAGGGCCGGGACTCATTATTCTCGTCCCGGTCATTCAGACCATGGTACGCGTCGACCTCAGAACCATCGTCATGGACGTGCCCAGTCAGGATGTCATCTCACGTGACAATGTCTCCGTAAAAGTCAGTGCGGTGATTTACTTCCGCGTCATCAACCCTGATCGCGCCATTATCCAGGTCGAAAATTACGATACCGCAACCAGCCAGCTTGCACAAACCACGCTGCGGTCCGTCCTCGGCCAGCATGAACTCGACGAAATGCTCGCCAGCCGCGAGAAGCTCAACAGCGATATCCAGAAAATTCTCGACGAACAGACCGAAGCCTGGGGCATCAAAGTCTCCAACGTCGAAATCAAGCATGTTGACATCAACGAATCGATGATTCGCGCCATCGCCAAACAAGCCGAAGCCGAACGTGAACGCCGCGCCAAAATCATCCATGCCGAAGGCGAACTGCAAGCATCACGACACCTGCTCCAGGCCTCGCAGATACTCTCCAGGGAACCACGGGCTCTGCAACTGCGCTATTTACAGACACTCACCGAAATTGCCGGCGAGAAAAGTTCGACAATTGTTTTCCCATTACCGATGGAACTGATCACGCCCCTGCAGAAAATTATTGAGCAACATACCGGGCAGCAGGACGACAAGCCCGGAAAAGATACTCCTGCATGACGCTCTGCTCAGAACCTGTTCATGAATCTCGACCAAGGAGCGGTTGAATCGGCCCGATTTTTCCGGAGACTTTTTAGTTTGAGTCAGGCTGCATCATCTGACTCCTTCAGTTGGGGCCGTATGTTTTTTCGTATGGAAACAGCATGATTTCTTAAAAATCATTTGTAAAAAGAGAGAGTATCTACCCGCTGGCTACCCACTGCGTAGGTTGGTGATGAGCTTGCGAATCCCAACATAAACACAGCCACGGGCATCATGAACATGTTGGGGTTCATTGCATTCATCCCAACCTACCCGCCAAAATTCAACATCATTGGCGCTCTCCATATCCACCTTCTTCACGTGCATCACCGCCCCAATCATGCGTAATCTTTCCAGCTGCAATATAACGGTGAATACTTGAATACGCCCAATCCGCCGCAAAATCGACATACCCATGCTTCACCGGATTGAAATGGATATAATCCACATGCCGTGCATAATCCGTCTCGTCTCGAATCAAATGCTCCCAATACCGCCGCTGCCAGATGCCGCGTTCCCCCCTTTTAATCCGGCTGGCGTTGCAGCGCTCATTTTTTATGATGCCCCGCGAAAAACCACCCTTGATCAGCATCCAGCGCGTCGCAAAATCAGCATCACCTTCCGGCAACGTCCATAGTGCGTGCAGATGATTCGGCAACACCACAAATGCATCGATGTAAAAAGGATGCCTTTGCTTCGCCAATTTAACCGCAGCACGTAACACATCAATATATTCAACGAGCAAACAGCGCTTGCGCTCTGCAAGATTCACCGTGAAAAAATAAGTGCCTCCCTTGATATTCGCACGCCGGTAACGCATTCCTGATATTCCCTTGTTATGTCAATACACTGGCATCCATGCAATTTTACTACGGACCGCGTAGGTTGGCGGTGAGCCTGCGAACCCCAACACAAGCACAGCCACAAACATCACGAGCATGTTGGGGTTCATTGCATTCACCCCAACCTACCGGGCTACCTCCCCGCCACCCAAAGCAAACCTCAAAAAATCACTGCCCGCCGCGCACGAGCCGAACGCGGACGTTGCCGTAGGTCTTACTGTAGGTGTTGAGATTGCCATAGCTGAAGTCCACGTACCACGCGTCATATACCCTATTGGCATACGGGGACGCAGACCAGAACGAGGTCAATGGCGCACCTGGAAAAATTGTGGTGTTGATCGCGGGATCGCTGCAGGCCTGCTCGACAATGCTGCCCAACTCTTTGATATTGGGCAGCCGCCAGTCGCTATTGCCGGCGAAACTAAAACCCTCGGCAGCCTGCAATGCGCCAGACCATCTATAAATCTGGCCACTGCCGGTGCAGGTTGCGCCATTCCAGCTTTGCCCCAGCGCGCAGCGCATCCACATCAGCCCGGTTTTATGGTGCGTGGCGGTGCCGTCGTCATGAAGGGTGAAATCCTGGGTCGGCGTCGCCGGCGTGATGTCATTGCGGCAGGTCTGTGCATGCAACGGCTGCGCGAACAACGCCATCATGGCGATTAGCAGACAATATCGTTTTTTCATCGGTTGTTCTCCTGTCAGTTATCACAAATCATAAGGTATTTCAAAGCATTCAGCATGCCGGCAGTTTATCGTCGGGGTTCACGGTGTTCATCCCAACCTGCCAAATTGCGTAGGTTGGCGATGAGCTTGCGAACCCCAACATAAACACAACCACGAACATCATGAATAGTTGGGGTTCATTGCATTCACCCCAACCTACCGGGCTGCATACACATACATGGTATCCCCCTTTAACAAAAAACAAACATCAAAAAATCACTGTCCGCCGCGC
>CAYXFV010000026.1:0-35937 GCA_964464365.1 uncultured Nitrosomonas sp.
CCTCTTCTTTTCTTATCCCGAACTCAGGTTATTTAATAATCGGATTCAGTTCGCCCTTCACATAACGGGCCGCCATATCATCCAGCTTGATTGGTTTGATTTTACCGGCCTGACCGGCACAACCAAATGCTTCAAAGCGTGCTTTACAAATTTCTTTCGCTGCGACTGTGGCTACCTGCAAAAATTTGCGAGGATCAAAGTTGCTTTTATCCTGTGCCATATGACGACGAATTGCTCCCGTCATTGCCAGACGGATATCGGTGTCGATATTCACTTTACGCACGCCATTCTTGATGCCTTCCTGAATTTCTTCAACCGGAACGCCATAGGTTTCTTTCATGTCACCGCCGTGTTCCCGGATAATGTCCAGCCATTCCTGTGGCACCGAGCTGGAACCATGCATGACCAGATGCGTGTTCGGTATGCGTTGATGAATTTCCTTGATACGCTGAATTGCTAGAATATCACCCGTCGGTTTGCGCGTAAATTTATAAGCACCGTGCGATGTGCCAATGGCTATCGCCAGCGCATCGACACCTGTTTTCTTGACAAAATCAGCAGCTTCTTCAGGATCGGTCAATAGTTGATCATGTGAAAGTTTGCCTTCAGCACCATGGCCATCTTCCGCTTCACCCATGCCGGATTCCAGAGAACCCAGGCAACCCAGTTCCCCTTCAACTGACACCCCCACAGAATGTGCAATGCTGACGACTTCGGATGTCACCTTCACATTATATTCATATGACGAAGGCGTTTTTGCATCGGCTTCCAGTGAACCATCCATCATGACACTTGAAAAGCCGCTGCGGATAGCATTTACACATACCGACGGAGATGAACCATGATCCTGATGCATGACTATCGGAATATGTGGATAGGCTTCAACTGCGGCTGCAATCAAATGGCGCAGGAAAGCTTCGCCCGCATATTTTCTGGCACCTGCGGAACCCTGCATAATCACCGGGCTGTTGCATTCATCAGCTGCCTGCATAATGGCCTGAATCTGCTCCAGGTTATTTACATTGAATGCTGGCAATCCATAATCATTTTCTGCCGCATGATCCAAAAGTTGTCTTAATGATACCAATGCCATATATTTCTCCTTTAAAAATTAATCTCATTCATTTTATTATCTTGCACATTAATTCTGTTTTCACTGATTCGGTTACTTCAGGCACATTTAATTCTTTTCAGCTTCAACAGCCTCTTCAGCGGTTCTGCAGTCACCTACACGGATTATTTTCATGGTATTCGTACCCCCTGTTTTACCAATAGGTTCACCAATAGTCATTACCATGATGTCGCCATTACGTACGATTCCTCTGTTGAGCAGTTCATCTTCGGCAAGTTGCAGAATGACTTCCGTATCATTCAAGTCCTTGCCGAATTCAACAGGATATACACCTCTGAACAGTGTTACTTTTCGGCGCGTACTTTCATGAGGGCTTAATGCCACAATAGGTACTTTCGAACTTCTGCGCGACATCAGTAATGCGGTCTCGCCACTTTGTGTCAGGGCTGCAATCGCCCGGATCTTTAAGCCTGCCGCAGTAAACATTGTTGCACGCGCAATTGCCTCTTCGATCGAGACAAGATGATTGATGGACTCTCGTCTATCAACATTCACCAGATATTCTTTTTCCGCTTCAAGACACACTCTTGCCATCGCTGCAACCGATTCTACAGGGAATTCTCCCGCAGCAGATTCAGCTGACAGCATCACTGCATCCGTACCATCAAGTACTGCATTAGCGACATCGGATACTTCCGCGCGCGTTGGAATCGGATTGGTAATCATGGATTCCATCATCTGTGTCGCGGTTACGACCAGTTTGTTGTTCATGCGCGCAGCGCGTATCATTTTCTTCTGTAAGGCAGGTACTGCCGCATCACCAGTTTCGATTGCAAGATCACCGCGCGCCACCATGATGGCATCGGAAGCTTCGATAATATCATCCAAAGCAAGAATGGCTTCTGATCGCTCTATTTTGGCCATAATCAGACTTCTGCCACCTGCCGCATAGATCATTTCACGGGCTTTTCTGACGTCATCGCCCGACTTGACAAATGAAACAGCCAAATAATCAGCGTTCATTTCTGCAGCGGTCTTGATATCATCGATATCTTTTCCAGTCAATGCAGGCGCACTCAATCCGCCACCTTTGCGGTTGATGCCTTTATTGTTGGACAGCATTCCACCCTGTTCAACAATACAGAAAATTTGATTATCACTCACCGTGGATACTTTAAGTACTATGCGTCCATCATCCAGCATGAGTGTTGCACCTGCCTCGACATCATTGGGCAATTCTTTGTAATCCAATCCCACGCGTTCCTGATTACCCAGTACGCAATCGGAATCCAGTATGAATTTATCGCCGACATTCAATCTGATTCGGCCCTGCTCGAATTTACCGACCCGTATTTTAGGGCCTTGCAAATCGGCCAGAACACCTACGGTTTGTCCCAGTGATTGTGCTATTGATCGCGTCATCTCAGCATACTGCAAATGCTGCTCGCGCGTTCCGTGCGAAAAATTGATCCGTACTACATCGACTCCGGCACTGATCATGCCTTCGAGGATTTTGGGGTCTGAACAGCTTGCCGGGCCAAGTGTGGCCACAATCTTGGTTCTACGGATCATTTTCTCTATCTGACTTGTTTATGTTTTTCTGGAAAGATTACTTTGCACGTGTTTCCAGAATTTCTACTGCTGGCAATTTCTTACCTTCCAGAAATTCAAGAAAGGCGCCACCTGCTGTCGAAATATAAGATACTTTATCGTATATGTCATACTTCTGGATAGCTGCAATCGTATCGCCACCACCTGCTAATGTAAATGCTTTTGTTTCTGCAATGGCGCGTGCAATTTTTTCAGTGCCCACCCCGAACTGATCAAACTCGAAAACACCTACAGGACCATTCCAGACAACCGTACCCGCTTTCATGATAATGTCCACAAGCGCCTGCGCGCTTTCAGGGCCGATATCAAAAATCATATCATCATCAGCCACTGTATCGGCACCCTTCAGAACGGACGGCTCATTGGCGTCAAATTTCTTACCGACCACAACATCAACTGCAATAGGAATCGAGGCATTGCGCTGGATCATTTTCTCCATCAGGGATTTTGCTGTTGGTATCAGATCACTTTCACATAGGGATTTACCAATATTCTTTCCCGTTGCTTGTAAAAAAGTATTCGCAATTCCGCCACCCACGACAAGCTGATCCACTTTATCGGAAAGCGATTCAAGCACAGTCAGTTTGGTCGAAACCTTTGAACCGCCAACAATCGCAACCATCGGTCTTGCCGGATTATCCAATGCCTTAGTCAGCGCATCCAGTTCTTCAGTCAACAGGATACCTGCACATGCCACAGGCGCGTATTGTGCAATACCATATGTCGAAGCCTGAGCACGGTGTGCAGTGCCAAACGCATCCATGACAAAGATATCGCATAAACTGGCATATTTGCGGGCGGTTTCTTCCAGGTTTTTCTTTTCACCTTTATTGATACGGCAGTTTTCCAGTACGACCAACTCGCCTTCGGCAACGTCAAAACCGCCATTTACCCAATCTTTAATTAAACGTACAGGCTTATTCAAACGGGCTGCGATATTATCCGCAACAGGTTTCAGGGAATTTTCTTCGGACCATTCACCTTCTTCCGGACGCCCCAAATGTGATGTCACCATCACTTTCGCACCGGCACCCAGACAATGATTAATTGTGGCCATCGAGGCCGTTATACGCGCATCCGATGTCACTTTCCCGTCTTTTACAGGTACATTCAAATCAGCGCGAATAAAAACACGTTTCCCCTTGAGATCAAGGTCTACAAGCTTAATAACAGACACGGCAGGCTCCAGTTTATCTTAAAATAAATAAAGGATAGCTTTTCGCTACCCTTTATCTTAAGTCAATCAAAAGCAGATTTCAGTAAACAATTCTGATAGCTGATCGCGTTTCACAACATTTTCACGATGCCATCAAAACGATTTACACTGCTTATAAGTAGACACACGAGTAATCAGTTACTTATTCGCGATAACGCGTACCATCTCCAGTAACTTGGTTGAATAGCCCCATTCGTTATCATACCAGGCAACGACTTTTACAAAGCTACCGTCAAGCGCCATACCCGCTTCTGCATCAAATATCGAAGTGCAGCTCTCACCACGGAAATCAGTAGAAACAACTTTCTGATCAGTATAGCCAAGAACACCTTTCATTTCACCTTCTGATGCATCTTTCATAGCCTTACAGATATCACTGTATGAAGCATCATTATTCAGCTCAACGGTCAGATCGACAACAGACACATCCGATGTCGGCACACGAAAGGCCATACCGGTTAATTTTTTGTTCAACTCCGGAATAACCACACCCACTGCTTTTGCAGCGCCGGTTGATGAAGGAATAATATTTTCCAGTATGCCGCGTCCGCCACGCCAATCTTTGTTTGATGGTCCGTCAACTGTTTTCTGCGTTGCGGTTGCCGCATGCACTGTTGTCATCAAACCACGTTTAATACCGAATTTATCGTTCAATACTTTTGCAACAGGCGCCAGGCAGTTGGTTGTACATGAAGCGTTTGAAACAATCGCTTCACCATTATAGGTCTTGTCATTTACACCATAAACAAACATCCGCGTATCATCTTTGGAAGGCGCTGACATAATCACTTTTCTAGCGCCTGCTGCCAGATGTTTCTCACAGGTATCCTTGGTCAGAAACAGACCTGTCGACTCTACAACAACATCCGCGCCTACTTCATTCCACTTCAGCTCGGTAGGATCTTTTATTGCTGTCAAACGAATTCTTTTCCCATTGACCACAAGCGTATTACCATCAATAGCAACATCGCCCTGGAAACGCCCATGTACTGAGTCATGTTTCAGCATATAAGCAAGATAATCCGGTTCCAGCAGGTCATTGATCGCAACGACTTCTATATCTGAAAAATTTTGTACCGCTGAACGAAAAACCATGCGCCCAATACGGCCAAACCCATTTATACCTACTTTAATTGCCATACCTAATACTCCTTAAAAAAATTCTGTTGTGCACAAATCAATTTATTGTGAGTTTTTTAAAGCACCACTTTCACTGTTTTAACCACATTCGCAACAGTAAAGCCAAAGTGCTCAAATAAAGCATTCGCAGGCGCCGATTCACCAAAAGAATCAATGCCGACGACAGCGCCTTCCAATCCAACATATTTGCGCCAGTAATCGGTAACGCCAGCCTCAATTGCGACACGTGGCACACCACGTGACAAAACACTTTCCTGATAAGCTTTATCTTGTCGATCAAACAAGCTGGTACACGGCATGGAAACAACCCGCGCTTTTATACCTTCTTTTGCTAAAGCCGCTTGTCCCTGTATCGCCAGACCTACCTCTGATCCAGTCGCTATCAAAATCACTTGCGGATGTCCGCCTTCAGCCTCTGATAAAACATATCCCCCTTTGTCAATCGCCTTTAAGGTGGCTGCATCACGCTTCTGGAAAGGCAGGTTCTGCCGGCTGAAAATTAATGTCGACGGACCTTGTTTTCGTTCTATCGAACGTGCCCAAGCAACTGTAGATTCAACAGTATCGCACGGACGCCACACGTCCATGTTGGGAATCAACCGCAGGGTTGCTGTTTGTTCAACAGGCTGATGTGTAGGGCCATCTTCACCCAGACCGATGGAATCGTGCGTAAACACGAACAAATTACGAATTTTCATCAATGCAGCCATACGCAGCGCATTGCGCGCGTATTCTGAAAACATCAGAAAAGTTGCACCATAAGGAATCAATCCGCCATGCAATGACATACCATTCATCATGGCACTCATACCAAATTCACGTACGCCGTAATAGACATAGTTACCACCTGACTCACGGCTCACGCCTTTTGATCCCGACCACAGCGTCAGATTCGAACCGGCCAGATCAGCTGATCCGCCAATCAATTCCGGCAATACCGGCGCCAAACCCTCTATTGCATTTTGCGAAGCTTTACGGCTTGCAATTGTTTCCCCTTTTGCATTGACTTCACTGATCACTGCATCGACATGACTTGCCCAGTGAGCAGGCAGATCACCCGTCATACGGCGTTTAAATTCGGCAGCTTCATCCGGATATTTTTTTGCATACTCTGCAAATTTAAGATTCCATTCATCCTCAAGCTGTTTACCTTTTTCTGTGGCATCCCATGCGCTGTAGATATCTTCCGGAATTTCGAACGGCGGATGGTGCCAACCGATATGAGGCCGTGCCGCTGCTATCTCAGCATCGCCCAATGCCGCACCATGCACTGCGTGCGTATTGGCCAGATTTGGAGAACCCAGGCCAATGACTGTTTTGCAACAGATCATGGTTGGTTTGTCATTGACACGCTTCGCTTCTTCAATCGCACCTTCTATCGCAACCGGATCATGTCCATTCACGTTCGGTACGACATGCCATCCATAGGACTCAAAACGCTTAGGCGTATCGTCAGTAAACCAGCCTTCAACATGGCCATCAATTGAAATACCATTATCATCGTAGAAACAAATGAGTTTACCCAGTCCCAGGGTTCCAGCCAGTGAGCATGCCTCGTGGGAAATGCCTTCCATCAAACAGCCGTCGCCGAGGAACACATACGTATAGTGATTCACAATGTCGAAACCGGGCCGATTAAATTGTGCCGCCAGCACTTTCTCAGCCAGCGCCATGCCCACTGCATTAGTAATCCCCTGCCCCAACGGACCGGTTGTGGTTTCCACTCCCGGGGTATATCCATATTCTGGATGTCCGGGGGTTCTGGAATGCAGTTGCCTGAATTGTTTAATATCGTCCATTGAAAGATCGTAGCCGGTCAAATGCAGCAATGCATAGATCAACATTGAGCCGTGTCCGTTTGATAACACAAAACGATCTCGATCAAACCATTCAGGATTCTTTGGATTATGCCGCAAGTGATGTATCCACAACACCTCGGCAATTTCCGCCATTCCCATCGGCATCCCCGGATGCCCGGAATTCGCCTTTTGCACGGCATCCATTGCCAATGCACGTACAGCGCTAGTCAAATTTTTAAAAATCGATTCTTCAAAATCTTTGAATGTATCCATTAAATATGCTCTCCCTTATTATCTTTTTTATGAATTAAATTAATAAATCTTTTCAATTGCTCATTGAAGAAGAACCGTTTACTTACTTCGCCCAGCCGACAGATCATATTTCATCCTAATAGATACGGATGCCAACACCCGGCAAATCGAATATTATCAGCCATATTAAAACACCAGACAACTTCAACAACTTCCATCCCATCATCAACAGAAGCCACAAGAAGTTACAGAATTTACATTTGACTTGATTTTCTCAATATTCCAAATTGAGTAAAAACGGTTATTCAGATTTATTCATGAACAATTATCTTTGAAAGATCAATTACTTTTATCACTTTTCAACCACCGACACCTGCACCTCACTCACAAACTATTGGAAGGTCAGAAGTTTGATGAACGCTACTTCCTTCCGACCGAACGCCACGATGTTGTAAGGATAGTCAGAAACACACCCAATGCAAAAAAAACCAAAAGAGCAACACTTAACGGTATTTCTACGGAACAATCTTCATAATAGTGCACAGTGATATTTTCAGAATTCATTGCTGCAAAACTCGCAAACAAGACAAAAATAATTAAACGCAGTGACCATATTATTACTTGCATGATAGATTTAAACCCAAAAGATTTATAAAAACTCCTTACCGCAATTGTAAATGCCGCACCATGACAATATGCATTCTCTCAGCTACTGGCCAATCATCTTATCAATCCGAATGTTTATAATCTTTAAGACGATCAGCCATATCGCAATCACACAGCTCAACTTTCATGTCGACGGGAATCCCGGTCATCCAATTATCATACCTGCTATCGCTAATCCACATCGAAAGTTAAAGCAATTTAATTATTTTTTATAATCAACACGTTCCCGCATTTCTTTACCCGCTTTAAAATGGGGTACATATTTTGCCGGAACCTTTACTTTCTCACCCGATTTCGGATTGCGGCCAACTCTTGGCGGCCTGTAATTAAGATCAAAACTGCCAAAACCGCGAATTTCTATTCGCTGTCCGCTCGCAAGACTTTTAGCCATTGCATCAATAATCATCTTAACAGAAAGCTCAGCATCTTTTGCTACAAGCTGCGGAAAACGTGCCGCAAGCCGGGAAATCAATTCAGATTTCGTCATGAATAAATTCCTTTATTGCTCTGTGTTTTTACTATCCATTTTAGCTTTCAGTAATGCACCCAGACTGGTTGTGCCTGCATTTGCAGGCGCTTTTATCTTCTGCATCGCAGATGTTTCGTCTGATTTATCCTTGGCTTTGATCGAAAGGTTAATAGCACGATTCTTACGATCAACGTTAATGATCATCGCTTCTACTTTTTCACCTTCTTTCAGATGAGTACGAATATCTTCTACACGGTCTCTTGAAATTTCAGATGCACGTAAATAGCCCTCGATATCATCTGTCAATGCTATTACAGCGCCTTTGGCGTCAATAGATTTAACCGTTCCTTCGACAATGCTGTTCTTATCGTGCTCAGCAACAAAATGATTAAAAGGATCATTTTCCAGTTGTTTAATCCCCAGCGAAATTCTCTCCCGCTCGACATCAATAGACAGAATGACTGCCTCAACTTCATCCCCTTTCTTATAATTGCACACAGCCTCTTCGCCTGGCTGATTCCATGACAAATCAGACAAGTGCACTAAGCCATCGATATTTCCAGGTAATCCTATAAATACACCGAAATCGGTAATAGACTTGATCTGTCCCTTAACCTTATCGCCTTTTTCATGATTCATGGAAAACTCTTCCCAAGGATTCACCTGACACTGTTTCATCCCCAGCGAAATACGGCGGCGTTCTTCATCAATTTCAAGAATCATGACTTCAACTTCGTCGCCTAACTGAACCACTTTTGACGGATAGACATTTTTGTTCGTCCAGTCCATTTCAGAAACATGAACAAGCCCTTCGATTCCCTGTTCAATTTCAATGAATGCGCCATAATCGGTAAGATTGGTCACTTTACCGAACAAACGGGTACGCGGAGGATAGCGACGTGACAGACCAACCCAAGGATCTTCGGTCAATTGCTTCAGACCCAGGGAAACACGATTTTTATCCTGATCAAATTTAAGCACTTTGGCCGTTACTTCATCGCCGATATTCACAACTTCCGAAGGATGTTTGACACGCCTCCAGGCCAGATCGGTAATATGCAGCAATCCGTCAATTCCACCCAGATCAACAAACGCGCCATAATCGGTAATATTTTTAACAATGCCTTGAACCACTGCGCCTTCCTCAAGACTGGCCAGCAGCGATTGACGATCAGCACCTTGAGTTTCCTCAAGAACGGCACGGCGTGAAACCACAACATTATTACGCTTGCGATCAAGCTTAATGACCTTGAACTCCATTTCCTTATTTTCATAAGGTGTGGTGTCTTTCACCGGACGAATATCAACCAGTGATCCGGGTAAAAATGCGCGTATGCCGTTAATCATGGCGGTCAGGCCACCTTTGACCTTGCCGTTGACCATACCCGTCACTATTGCACCGCTCTCCATGGCTTCCTCAAGATCATGCCATGCCGTTAAACGCTTGGCCTTATCGCGTGACAAACGCGTTTCACCATAGCCATCTTCAAGTGTCTCAATGGCCACACTGACAAAGTCGCCCGGTTTTACCTCAATTTCACCTCTGTCGTTCTTGAATTCTTCAACAGGAATATAGCTTTCCGATTTCAACCCCGCATTGACAACAACAATATTGTAATCAACACGAACAACCTCGGCGGTGATCACTTCACCAATACGCATTTCCTGACGTGCAAGGCTTTCTTCAAACAGATCGGCAAAACTTTCCATGGACTTTGTTACAGTAGAAGCAGTAGTCATTATTAAAAATACCTAATAGCTTTTCTTCTTAAAAGAAGTAAAGGTTAGTTAAAAAAATGTTTGAAACATGTGCAGCAAATCTGCGAAACATTGTTTCAAACCCATAATCAATTTGTACAACAGGCCCTATACCATTCCAACACACTATTTTGGGCCTGAAAAATAGAAAGCGAGGTTGTATCCAACAACCTCGCATCCGAACCCTTCTGTAAGGGTGCTACCTCGCGATGGCTATCGCGCTCATCCCGCTTACGTATCTCTTCCTGCAAAAAATCAATGTTAGCATTTATTCCTTTCTCTATCAACTGCTTATAACGTCTTTGCGCGCGAACTTCAGCACTCGCCGTTAAATAGACCTTCAGCACCGCATCGGGAAATACGACAGAGCCCATATCACGCCCATCAGTAACCAGCCCCGGCCATTTTCGGAAAGCACGCTGACGCGCCATCAATGCGCTTCTAACACGCTGATAAGAGGCCAGTTTTGATGCCAGCATACCGCATTGCTCAGCACGTATAGCATCCGTTACCTGTTTATTTTCCAGGAAAACATCGTTATTTTCGAAAGAAACATCAAGATTGGATGCGATCTCCGCAAGCGCAACTTCATCAGAAACATCCACGCCGTCCTGCGAGGATCTCAACGCCACCAGCCGATATAATGCTCCGCTATCCAAATAGTGAAAACCAAGTTCTTTGGCAACTAACTGTGCAATAGTACCTTTTCCAGACGCGGAAGGACCATCAATCGTAATTACCGGAATCATCCTGTCATGTGTCATGGTTCTTTTCAGCAATCCACAATATGTTGAAACTGCTCAAAAAAATCGGGAAATGTCTTTGATACACAATCCGGATCATTAATGCGCACAGGTGCCCCAAAAACAACCAAGGAAAAACACATGGCCATACGATGATCATCATAGGTATCTATTGCAACATGGGTCTTTAAACCATTTTCCGGTGGCGTGATCCGTAAATAATCACGGCCTTCTTCCACATGCGCCCCCAGTTTCCTGAGTTCATTGGACATTGCCGTGAGCCGGTCTGTTTCCTTTAGCCGCCAGCTGGCAATATTCCTAAGCGTGGTAACGCCTTCGGCAAACAGCGCCACCACAGCCAGAGTCATGGCCGCATCCGGGATATGATTACAATCCAGATCAATCGCCCGCAACAAATGGTCTCCTGTTTGCGCACGGCTCGATTCAATCCAGTGCGCCCCCATTTCGATCCTGGCGCCCATTTGTGCTAAAGCATCTGCGAAACGTACATCACCTTGCGCACTCTCGCACCCGACACCCGACACCCGAACCGGACCGCCACCGATAGCGCCTGCAGCCAGAAAATACGAAGCAGAAGACGCATCGCCTTCCACCATTATTTCGCCCGGACTGCGATAAGACTGATGCGCGGGCAAAGTAAATTTTTGCCAGGCTTCCTGTCTGACAGTCACACCGAAACGCTTCATCTGCTCCAGCGTCAATGCCACATAGGGTTGAGAAATCAGTGTTCCGGAAACTTGAATCACGGCTTCTTTTCCGATAATCGGGAGCGCCATTAACAATCCGGTCAGGAATTGACTGGAAACATCCCCTTTAACGGTCAGATAAATAGATTCGCGATGAATAACTGCGGGTTTTATTTCCAGTGGTGGATAACCTGAATTACCCATATAGCCAATATCTGCGCCCAGCTCACGTAAGGCATCGACGAGATCACCGATAGGCCGCTCATGCATGCGCGCCACTCCGGACATTCGATAATGCCCCTGCATGAGTGCGAGAACGGCAACCAGAGAACGAAAAGCCGTACCGGCGTTCCCCAAAAACAAATCGGCGCTTCTCACTTCAAGCTGGCCTTCAGTGCCAACGACCTGATAGCTGTTTTCCCCTGTCTGCTGAATATCGACACCCAAAGCTTCCAATGCTTTGAGCATATACGCAGTGTCATCCGATATGAGCAAATCACGAACCTGCGTTGTGCCTTTTGCCAAGGCCGCCAGCAGTAAAATACGATTGGATATACTTTTAGAACCGGGAAGCTGAATAGTGCCGCACGCCTTTCCTGCCGCCGGCAAATCAAGCCATTTCATGTTATCTCATTTTTTTAGAAAAAATGGATAATAACGCATATGCATGGCAAGCAACAAAAATATTATTAACACCGATTAACCACACATTGATTGGGTATAAATACAGAAAAACAACGCTGGGAAATTCTTACAATTCAGACCATCTCATGAATAATCTATTGCGTGAATTCTTTTACTATTATAAATTCCCACGTATTCGCAATCGTGATTATATTTTAATATTTTCACATTTGCGCCCGATGCTGTGAACAGGGTATTTTATGTATACGAAATAATACGACAAGAAAACAATCATAATGATGCCCCAATACCATTACACTTAAAAGAGGATTAAACATGTTTTACATGGAAAACGAAGAGATTGTTTTAATGTTTTCTCTACTGGCCATTCCTGTCGCAATCTGGCTACAAATGTGGGTAAAAAACCGTCGGCAAAACAGGCAAAACCAATTTGGCGAGGAAGAGTTTGAAAATACCGGCCGTGCTTTTTTTTCCATTATCATTGAAGGTACAGCCGTTATTGGCGGTTTGATCATGATTATCGTGGCTTCCAGCGGTGTCGTTAAATACGTCATTAACTTCTATGCTTAACCTGTTCTAAAAAAACAAAAGCCCGATGATCGGTTTCCGCGCTTATCAATCGGGCTATAAGTTCCAGCGTGCAATCAGGCACATGATCAATCACAATAAATTCACAGTATCTCGATACGCAGAAACTTCCTATTCTGCCGTTTCCGCTTTTTTACTCGCTGATTTTGGTTTTACCTTTCTGGTTTTTGTTCCGGTTGCATCCGCCGTATTTTCTTCTGTTTCTTTTTTAGGTTTTTTCTGCTCAAATTCAAATCCAATTTTACCGTCAGGATTCCTGACCAGATAAGCTGAGAACGGCCTGCCTTTTTTAGAAATAAACTTGTTGAGCAAATCGGTCTTTCCTTGATCAAGTAACTTGACCACTTGATCCGAGTCAATCGGACGCTCGAGAATAATTTTACTCATTTTAAAACTACAGGTACGCGCACTTCCAACCGCCTTTTCGCACACATAAAACATGCCATGCTCATAAACGGCATGCTGACACAACGGGCATTTCCCTAATTCGGATTGATCCGAAAAATCAACAGACGATAGCTCTTCTGCATCATTACCAAAATCAAACTTCGTTTCAAAATCCTCAGTCAGCTTGATATTCGCATTGAATAACCGCCCCATTTTGCTGCGAAAGCCTTGCAGCGGGCCTACTTCGCGCTGCTTGATCAGCGTTTCCATCTCATCAATCTCAAACTGACGCCCCGCCAGAATCTTCCAGACCGCGAAATCGCACTGCTCACACCGGAATTTTTTATATGTTTCACGCACTATGCCGCTACATTTGGGGCAAGGTGTTTTGAGCATGGCAAAATCACCTTCGATTGTTTCACC
This sequence comes from uncultured Nitrosomonas sp., assembly GCA_964464365.1. Classification (GTDB taxonomy): domain Bacteria; phylum Pseudomonadota; class Gammaproteobacteria; order Burkholderiales; family Nitrosomonadaceae; genus Nitrosomonas. The sequence continues at coordinate 13,477 of CAYXFV010000026.1, forward strand.
GCGATGGCTCTTTGCCTGGTCAACGATATGACGCGTCATTTCGGCAATTTTTTCCATAAAAGCATCGCGCTTGAGCTCACCCTTTTCGATTTGCCGCAGCTGAAACTCCCAATTCCCCGTCAGTTCGGGGGAAATCAATTCCGGTATCTTTAGACCACGCAACAACGTAATGAGCGAAAAAGCCTTGGCAGTCGGGTGCAATTCACGGCCGACTCTCAGCAAATAATTTTCCGTAACCAGACCTTCTATGATGGCTGCGCGCGTTGCCGGGGTACCCAATCCTTTTGCACTCATCGCCGCGCGTAATTCCTCATCTTCTACGAATTTACCGGCGCCTTCCATTGCTGAAAGCAATGTCGCTTCATTAAAGCGCGCAGGCGGACGGGTTTGATGAGAAATCGTCTTAACCTCAGCGGTTTCTACGGATTCGCCCGGCTGAACCACAACCAATGACGCATCATCCTCACCTTTACTATGAAGCGATTTACCATAAACAGCCTGCCATCCCGGATTAACCATGACTTTGCCTTCCGTTTTAAAGGGTTCGCCTTCAACACGGGTAATACGCGTCGTAATCAGAAACTCAGCCGCAGGATAGAATATGGCCAGAAATCGTTTGACGACAAGATCGTAAAGCTTGGCTTCAGCTTCATTCAGCTTCTTTGGACTCAGCGATGTAGGAATAATGGCAAAGTGATCCGAAATCTTGGCATTATTAAAAATACGCTTATTCGGCTTCACCCAGTCGGACGCCAGAATTTTACGGGCAAACTCAGCATATGCCGTATCTTCAAAACCCACCAAAGTATCTTTGACCGTTGACAGATAATCTTCCGGCAAAGCACGTGAATCTGTCCGCGGATAGGTCAATACTTTATGTTTTTCATACAAAGCCTGTGCCAATCCAAGCGTCGCCTTGGCAGAAAATCCAAAACGGCCATTGGCGTCGCGCTGCAAACTTGTTAAATCATACAGCAAAGGGCAGGTCTCTTTTGATGGCTTACTTTCCTCGCTGACAATGCCCGGCTTTCCTGCGCATTTAACCCGTATTGATTCCGCGTTCTCTCGATCCCAGATCCGGTCGGCTCTTAATTCACCGTCCGCTTTATCCTTTTTAAATTGTTCATCAAACCATTTGCCGTGATAAGCACCATTCCCAACAACAAACTCACCTTCCACTTCCCAGTAATCCCGGGGTTTGAATTTTTTAATCTTTTCTTCTCTTTCAACCAGAATCGCCAGTGTCGGCGTCTGCACACGCCCCACTGTTGTTTTGTGAAAACCGCCTTCCTGAGAATTGAAAGCAGTCATCGCACGTGTACCATTGATTCCGACCAGCCAGTCCGATTCCGAGCGGCTCACGGCAGCCTCGGCCAATGAATGGACTTCCAGGTTATCCAGTAATTTTTCAAATCCGCCACGGATCGCATCGGGCGTCATGGACTGTAACCACAGACGCTTAATCGGCTTGTTGTTATGCACATGGCGCATGATGTAGTAAAAAATCAACTCACCCTCACGTCCGGCGTCACACGCATTAATGATGACATCAACATCCTTGCGTTTGATAAGCTTCGTTAGAAGTTTCAATCGAGATGCTGTTTTCTCTATGGGATTCAAGTCAAAATGAGGCGGAATGACCGGCAAATTAGCAAAACTCCATTTACCCCGTTTGACCTCATACTCTTCAGGTACGACAAGTTCCAGCAGATGCCCTACAGCGGATGAAACAATATAACTATCATTTTCAAAATAATCTGTATGCTTGGTAAAACCACCCAGCGCACGTGTAATGTCAGCAGCTACAGACGGCTTTTCTGCGATAACCAATGTTTTATTACTCATGACCCCTCTCATAAAAACGAGTCACAGTCAGTTTTTGCGCTACTACGGTAGCTGGAAAATAAAAATACGCTTTATCGAACACATTCATACCCGGAAAATTATCACTGCGTTAATTGCTTGAAAGGAATAACACTCAATGCCAGTGATGCGCGTCACTGACAATCAGTAATTTTTCCAGGATTGCATCATCCGATAACTGATTATGCATCCAAAGCTCCGTCAGAACGATGAGCTTAATTTTCTCAAGACTTGATGAACCTTCGTCCAGAGCGATAACGCGATCTATCAGCTGCTCGCGTTGCAATGGATTAATAATTTTAGATTGCTCCAGAAAAATAATGAAACCACGACCTTCAGTATCGATTTTTTCCATTTCAACCGCGCTGAAGCAACGAATGGACTTATTCTCAGCAAGCGACTCCGGATAATTGCCATTATCCTGTTGCGCCAACTCCGATAACCAGTCAAGGGCCTGATGGATGTCTTCATCATTAAATCCGGCCATGCTTAACTTGCGGGTCAGCGTTGCTGAATCAGGATAACTTCCTGAATCAAAGTAATTTTCAAATAAATAATAAAGTATTTCGAACATCGTAGTGTCTAATCGTTATAAATATATGTTTACTTTATCTTATTGAACGGAAATTTCATCATACCTCTGAAATAGGCGGTCGGCGTCGTTTGAAACATACATCATAATATGCTTTCTAATTCTTTTTTTTCCAGTGACTGACTAGGGTATTTATCGCGTAATTCTTTGATAACAACCGCCCGGAAGACAAGCAACATCACCGTTAAGTTCAAGTGTTAATAGCATGGCGGATACCGATTCAACCGTCAAGCCACTTCGCATACATAGCGTATCAATATCGGTCACATCATGCCCCAGGCATTTAAGTAACAACGCACCTTCATCGGGTTGAGAAGAATCTTCTGGAAATTGCCGGGTTTTGTCTTGAGCCATTCTTTCAGTACGGTTTACCTGAACATCTTTTTTCGTCTGGCACCGGTTACCGTCAGGATAATTCAGCTCATCCAGGATATCCTGAATACTCTCAACAAGCTTGGCGCCCTCCTTGATTAATAAATGACAGCCTTTAGACAACGGCGAATGAATGGAGCCGGGTATTGCCAGAACTTCACGCCCCTGTTCCAAAGCCTGTCTTGCTGTTATCAATGAACCACTGCGCAAAGCGGCTTCGACCACTAAACAACCCTGGCTCATACCGCTGATAATACGATTCCTTCTGGGAAAATTTCTGCCGATTGCAGGTGTTCCGAGCGGCAATTCAGAAATCAGTGCGCCATTTTTCGCCAGCTTGTGTGCAAGTTGATGATTTTTAGCGGGATAGACAATATCCAGCCCCGTTCCAACTACGGCCATACTCGCGGCGGGACCCCGTAAACCACCCAGATGAGCCGCCGTATCGATGCCAAGCGCCAGGCCGCTGATGATACAGAACCCCGCATTACTTGCGGATTCAGCAAATACTTCGGCATTCGATAATCCCTGCGGCGTTGCATTGCGGCTGCCGACGATCGCCAGTGCCGGCTTGGCCAGCAGATCGCGATTGCCCTTAAAATAAAGCAGTGGCGGCGGATCCTGAATATGCAGCAACTGCGCCGGATAATCCGATTCAGCCAGCGTAACAATGGAATTCGCCGGATCTTTCAGCCAACGCAAAGTTGCGTTGACCTGCTCGGGTTCAGCGCCCCGTTTGATATGCTTTCCTATGGATTTCCTGACAACCCGCTCCAGCGCTGCTTCAGGCGCCGATAAAATCGCCGCCGGACTGCCAAACGCAACCAGCAGCCTGCGTATGGATTCGTCACCGACACCCTTAATGAGACAAAGCTTCAGCCAGGATTCGATGTCTGTACCATCAATCGCATGATTCATAAATCAATCCAGCTGCACCTGATCAAATATTGCTTCCGGATAGATACCGGCTTGCTCAATATCGGTATCCATTTTATTGCTTTTCTGAATATGGCAAGCATTCAATCGTCGCGTATTTCTGTCAATCGCGCATAATACACCGTTATCGTTATTATACCCGTTCACCCTTTATGGATTTTATGGCTCTTTATGGATTCTTAACGGCATCCTGAATCAGGATAGTGCCTGTGCTTTGAACCACCAGCGCATAAGCTACATACTCAAATACACGAAACACAAAGATCAGCCCCGAACGCTCGTCCGGCAATGCTATCATATTCCCATCCGGCATTCGAGTCTGGCTCCTGCGATAGACGGCCAGCACATTCCCCATTTCCAGACCATTCCGTGCGCCCTTGTTCACAGTGATGATAGAACCTTTGGCAATCTCAGTCACACCGCCGTAAACAGACAGGATACGGCCATTGATCGGCACAATCGGCGCATGTGGCGCATAATTATTAAAAATAACGTCTGGTGCAGGAATAAGACGATCGCCTTTCAAAATTTCCTGCGTCGAATACGTTATCATTGCCGTGCTGATTTCATCAAAAACAGTCACATTTGCATTACCCAGATACTCTGCCTCATAACCGATAACCTGATTATTCAACTCGGGATCCTTCAGTGCTTTTCCCGGTCTGAAAATCTGCCATGCCTTGCCCAGATCATGAGGCATATTACTCACATAAACTGTATTGCCGGCGCTCATGACTACCCGATTATCGCTGGTTCCCAATAAGAAAGGCGCACGCAGCAGGCCATCCTTCTCTATCACTAATGGCTGTGTCAGAAACGGCTCAATCACAGAAGCCAGTATGCTCGGAATAGCGCCTGAATCAACCGGCTCAATCCGTACATTGGGCGACAATTTAACGGTTCGCTGATCCTCACTCCCTTTTACCAAATGCAATCGGTTACCTTTGAGTGTTCTTTCCAGAACAATGACGTCACCAGGGTATATTTGATGGGGGGTTTTCAGTTGATCACGGTTAAGCCCCCAGATTTCAGGCCATTGCCAGGGATCCTTCAAAAATCGCGCAGCGATCCCCCATAAGGTATCGCCACGCACGACAACATGGCGCTGCGGCGAATCCGGCCTGAGCAGCGTATTGTCAGCAGCATCAACAGACGGAATGGAAAGCAGGCTTAGACAGATGATTATAGATATAATAGGCATGCGCATAGATAACCTCGAATACAAAAAATATTTCAGTGAGCACAGAATTGCTTGCCAATAATACGATCTATATCCCTATTCCGTTTGTTAAATTAAATCCTTTTTTATGGCTATTCTGAACATTTTACAATATCCGGACGAACGGCTGCACACTGTCGCAGCACCGGTCACCGAGGTCACCGAAAAAACACGCACACTGATTCGGGACATGGCGGAAACCATGTACGCCGCTCCCGGCATTGGTCTTGCCGCAACACAGGTGGACGTGCACGAACGCATTATCGTTATCGACATATCTGAAACACGTGATCAATTGCATACCTTCATCAATCCTGCAATCATCGCGCGTAACGGTGTGCTCGAATACGAAGAAGGCTGTTTATCCGTACCGGGTGTATACGGCAAAGTGAAACGTGCTGAATCCGTCACTGTCAGCGCATTGAATGCCAAGGGCAAACTTTTTACACTGGAAGCATCGGGATTACTGGCGATATGCATTCAGCACGAAATGGATCATCTCGAAGGCAAGGTTTTTGTCGAATACTGGTCAGCATTCAAATTATCGCGTGTTTTATCCAAAATTAAGAAAAAACAGCGCAGCACAATGTAATTGATTGAAAAACAGACACCACAATGAAAATAATATTTGCAGGAACACCTGTTTTTGCAGCAACCGCACTGGATGCATTAATCCAGGAAAATCATGACATTGTTTTAGTATTAACGCAGCCTGATCGCCCGGCAGGCAGAGGAATGAAAATGACCGCCAGCGCCGTAAAGCTTCTGGCTCAGGCGCACGACCTAAAACTGCTGCAACCGCAATCGCTGAAAGATCAGTCGATACACGCGCAGCTTCGTGAAATGGATGCGGATTTGATGATTGTCGCCGCCTACGGCCTGATTCTGCCCGAGACCGTATTAAAAATACCCCGACAGGGTTGCCTGAATATACATGCATCGTTACTGCCGCGCTGGCGCGGTGCGGCGCCGATTCAAAGCGCCATTCTGGCCGGCGACCAGGAAACCGGCATCACCATTATGCAAATGGATGCCGGACTTGATACAGGCGCCATGCTGCTTAAGGAATCGATAGTCATTTCACACGACGATACCGCACAGACACTGCATGATAAGCTCAGTAAACTGGGCGCACATGCCATCATCAAAGCGCTGACATTGTTACAGCAGAACCGGCTTACACCGATAACCCAGGACGAAACGCTGGTCTGTTATGCCGGTAAAGTCAAGAAAAATGATGCGCTGATTGACTGGCGCAAATCTGCCGAACACATTGACCGGGCCATCCGCGCTTACAATCCGGCACCGGGTGCTTACACGTCTTTTCAAGAGCAAACTATCAAGATCTGGCAGGCCAGCGTCATAGCGCACGATTCCGATCAACCGGGAAAGGTTACAGCCATCGAACACGATGGCATCATCGTCGCCTGCGGTAGCGGCCTCATACGGCTTGAAATTATTCAGAAATCCGGCGGTAAGCGATTATCAGTGGCGGAATTTTTGACCGGATTTGAAATACATCCGGGAGATTATTTTGATACCGGAAATGTTGCTGCGGATAGTCATGGTTAAAACCCAGCTCATCGCCGCCGGTATTGTCAGCAATGTTTTACGTGGCGCCAACCTGACCAGTCTGCTGCAGGCATGCTGGCGGGAACATCCATTACTCTCGCATCAGCAAAAAGGCGCCATTCAGGATTTCAGTTACGGCGTACTGCGCTACCACGGTCAACTCGCTGAAATTCTCACGCAACTACTCGAAAAAAAACCACACGACCAGATCTATCATCTGTTATTGATCGGACTGTATCAGCTGCTATACAGCAAATCACCGGCTTACACCGTTACCAACCAGATTGTCACCGCATCGCACGCGCTCAGCGATAACAAAAAAATTCAGGGATTGGTCAATGCCGTTTTACGCAGTTTCATCCGCCGTCAAGAAGCATTGATCGCCAAAACAACCGAAAAAGAAGTGAGTTTGTATTCTCATCCGCAATGGTGGATCAACAAGCTGCGTGCTCAGTATCCCCGGAACTTTCAGGCTATCCTGGCTGCGAATAATAAACACCCGCCGATGACATTGCGCGTTAACCCGCGAAAAATCAGCATCATGGCTTACCAGCAACGCCTCGCCGAGCATGGCATGGAAGCAGAATGGATATGGCCTGAAGCATTGTTGCTGAAACACCCTGTCAGCGTCGAGAAGTTGCCCGGCTTTTATGACGGCCTAGTCTCTGTACAAGATGCGGGCGCACAGCGGGCCGCCACGCTGCTCGATGCACAATCAGGCATGCACGTGCTGGACGCCTGCGCAGCACCCGGCGGTAAAAGCACGCACTTACTGGAACTCACGGATATCTCATTAACCATACTGGATAATGACGAAGACCGCCTTGCACAGGTCAGACAGAATCTTCTACGCCTGCAATTGCATGCAGCACAGATTATCTGCGGTAATGCCGCAACACCGGACGCCTGGTGGGATGGCAAACCGTTCGACCGCATCCTGGCCGATGTTCCCTGTTCAGCTTCGGGTGTCGTTTGCAGGCACCCTGATATCAAGTGGATACGGCGTGAAAGCGATCTGAAGAAATTTGCCGTAGACCAGCACGCAATCCTGAATGCGCTGTGGCAAATTTTAGCCAGAAATGGTAAGTTGCTGTATGTCACATGCTCAATTTTTCATGAAGAAAATAAATTGCAAATCGCACAATTTATACAGCAACACTCCGATGCGCGCCTGTTACCGCTTTCTGATCCCATGATGCCGGATGGACAACTATTACCGGACATGCAACACGATGGTTTTTTCTACGCCTTACTACAGAAGCTTTAAATTCTTCATGAAACAAAGCCGTTTGATGCAGCTTTTTCTGTCCTGCATCGTTGTATTGCTCGGGCTATCTGCTGCAAGTGCCTATGCAAATGGCAGCATCCAGGTACGCACATTCAAACTGGAACTGGCTGAGAATACTTATTTGATGAGCGTGGATTCCGAAATTGCACTGAACCCGACGCTGGAACAGGCGCTGGAAAAAGGTGTCGTGCTCTATTTTGTCACCAAATTCACACTGGTTGAACCACGCTGGTACTGGCTGGATAATGAAGTCGCGCGCATCAAAACACGCATTGGCTTGAGATATTTCACGCTCATCCGGCAATATCAACTCAGCGACCCTACTTTTACAAAATACTTCTTTACGCTGAAAGAAGCCTTGCAGGCATTACAGCAACAGCGCAAGCTGCCGCTGACCGTTTTCTCCGAACTTTCAGACACAGACGATTATCACGCAATGCTGCGATTATGGCTGGATTTAACGCGCATGCCCAAGCCATTCCAGGTTGAAGCACTGGGTTCAAGCGCATGGAATCTGAGCTCCGAACGCCTGCAGTGGCGTATGAAATTACCCTCACCGGAACACCCCTTCCAGTTTTCATATCACCAATGAAATATGTACTGATCATTTGTACAGGATTGGGCGCAATTATGCTGTTCCTGCTGGCCACAGCCGGAGCCAACACAGATTTTTTTGAACACCGCTATAAGATTCTGTTAATCATTAACATTGCCTTTGTGCTCCTGTTTATAATCGTGGTCGGCTTTCTGCTCCTGCGCTTCAGGCGGCGGCTTAAATCCGGCGTATTCGGATCGAGACTGGCACTGCGCCTGTTATTGTTTTTTTCACTCATGGCGATTCTTCCCGGCGCGCTGGTTTATACCGTATCCGTACAGTTTCTTGGGAAGAGCATCGAATCCTGGTTTGATGTCAAAGTCGACCGGGCACTTGAAGGCGGTATGAGCCTCGGACAAACCATGTTAAAAAATTTACTGGAGGAACTGCAAAAAAAAGCACACGCAACCGCACTGACGCTTTCCGACCCATCGGCTTCACCGGTCACTGTGCTGAACGAATTACTCTTGCAGTCACAAATCGATGAGGCCACGCTCTTCAAGCAGGATGGCAAGGTTATCGCTTTCTCCAGTGAAAGCAGCCTGACGGTTTTTCCGGCTGCGCCAAGTGTCTCCATCATGCGGCGCATCAGAGCGCAGAAACCGTTCGGCGCCATTGAATCGATTGAAGGTAAAGGATTGTACTTACGGGTATTAACACCGGTGAATGTACTCAGTTTAAATGATGACATACGGATTTTACAGTTACTGCAAGCCGTTCCGGAACAGCTCGCCAAAGATGCCAAACGCGTGGAAGAAGGTTTTCAGGATTATCAGGAGCTTTTACTATCGCGTCATGGATTGACGCGGCTCTACGGCGCGACGCTGACGCTGGCGTTATTTTTATCACTTTTTTCAGCTTTGGCAACGGCTTCTTATCTCAGTGAAAACCTGAGCGCGCCTCTGGGCATGCTGGCAGAAGGCACACGCGCCATCGCGCAAGGCGATTACAGCCGCCGTCATCTAGTTCAAAGCCGGGACGAACTGGGTATATTGACCGAATCCTTTAATCTGATGACGCAGCAACTTGAAGAAGCCCGTGCAGCAGCTCAACATAATCAACAGGAAGTCGAAAGCGCACGCGCGCATCTGGAAAGCATACTCGCCAATCTGTCGTCCGGCGTGCTGGTGTTTGACGAACAGTTGAATTTGATCAAGGCCAATCGCAGCGCGGAAAAAATTCTGCAGGCACCGCTCATCAGCCTCGATGGTTCGGTCATTGACGGCTGTACTGAAAAAGAACCCCAGATTAAAGCGCTGATCACCGAAGCGCGCAGTGGTTTCAATTCAGAAGAGCCCGGGATGTGGCAGCGGCAAATAACGCGCACCAATGACGGCGATCACCAGGTATTATTGTTACGCGGAACACGCCTGCCGGAAATATCCGGTGATGGCGGCGTGGTGGTATTTGATGATATTACAAACCTGTTGCAGGTACAGCGCGCTGTCGCATGGAGCGAAATAGCACGGCGTCTGGCACACGAAATCAAGAATCCCCTGACCCCGATTCAACTTTCTGCAGAGCGTATGGAACACAAACTGGCCAGCAAACTGGATGAACAGGATGCCGCCATTCTGCGCCGGTCGACTGAAACCATCGTCAATCAGGTCGAAGCATTAAAGCGCATGGTCAATGAATTCAGCCAGTATGCACGCGCGCCTACCCTCGAAAAACGCGCACTGGATATCAATGATCTGGTACAGGAAATCTTAACGCTTTATGAAACGACAAGCACCGCAAGCCAGACACGCCCGATACGCATCAAGCGGATACTGGGAAACAATCTGTCTGTGATTTACGGCGACTCTGCACAATTGCGTCAGGTATTACATAATCTATTACTCAACGCACAGGACGCACTGACAGGGATTGACGAACCCATGATCGAAATTCAAACCGAAACGATGCAAGACGGTGTAAAGTTAACGATTCGGGATAACGGCGGCGGATTTCCGGACGAAGTCAGATCACGCGTGTTTGAACCTTATGTAACAACCAAAGCAAAAGGAACCGGACTGGGATTGCCTATCGTCAAAAAAATTGTAGAAGAGCATGAGGGTACGATAACCATTCAGAATTTGAAACCACGGGGCGCTCAGATCACGATCACCCTGCCGGTCATGGAAAAAGCCGCTTAGCTAAAAGACTAGGGACAGAATCAGAATGACAACAAACAACACGATATTGGTAGTTGATGACGAAATTGGTATACGTGAGCTATTGTTTGAAATTTTGCGTGACGAAGGCTATCGTGTAGCACTGGCCGAGAATGCAGAGCAGGCACGCATATGGCGCAATCAAACGCGACCCGATCTGGTTTTATTGGATATCTGGATGCCGGATACAGACGGCATTACATTGCTCAAAGACTGGGCCAGCAGCGGTATGCTGACCATGCCGGTCATCATGATGTCAGGACACGGTACGATCGATACAGCAGTTGAGGCGACACGGATCGGCGCATTTGGTTATCTGGAAAAACCCATACCCCTGCAAAAACTGCTCACTACGGTCGGCAAAGCGCTACGCGGCGGTCAAAACAAGCAGCAAGCGACACTTTCACTCTCCAGCCTGGGTAAAGGCGCGCTGATTATAGAGCTCAAGAAAAAGCTTGAAAAAGTGGCCAACCTGAAAACGCCATTGTTACTGATGGGAGAACCCGGTGTTGGTATGGACATTTGTGCCCGCTTTTTACATCGCCCCAACACGCCCTGGGTGGAGCCGGAAACACTGGCCATATTGGCAGAAAAACCCTTGGATTTGCTGGAGAAATCGCGCGATGGCTTATTGTTCCTGAACGACATCGGTGAAATCAACAAGCTGGCCCAGAAAGGGTTATTACTTTTACTGAGCAAGCTGGAAAAATATAATGTGCGGCTGGTTTGTGCAACCACACAACCCTTGGCCGAGCTTGCCGCGCACGGCAATTACATTACAAAATTATATGATTCGCTCAGCGGTCTCAGCATCGGTGTACCCGCCCTGCGCGCGCACCGTGAAGATATCCCGGAATTAGCCAATCAAATCCTGACAAGCTTTGCCGAAAGCGGGGAAGTCTCGTCTGTACTGAAATTCAGCACAGCCGCGCTGAATTATCTGCGTAATTATGATTGGCCCGGCAATCTGACGCAACTCACGGGGGTAGTACATTCTCTGGCGTTGACCTGTGCCGGTGATGAAATTACAGCGGATATGGTGCAACAGGCCATGGTTTTCCCCGAATCGACGATCAAATCAACTGCAACCGATATTCCTTTTGATCTTTCTCTCCGAGAAGCGCGTGACTTATTTGAGAAAACGTATTTTGAGCGCCTGATTGAAGAGGAAAACGGCAACATGACACGCGTTGCCGAACGTGCAGGACTGGAGCGGACGCATCTTTATCGCAAGATCAAATTGCTCGGCATCAAATTGCGCGGAAATTAACTCACGTATTCCGGCTTATCTTATTTCCGGTTTGTCCCCGGTTTGGCTTTGTTTAAAACACGGCATTCATAAAAAAAGCACACTCGAAAGTGTGCTTTTTTGTTTACCGGGAATAATCAGATCATTACAGCAATGGAATAATCATCAATGCCACAATATTGATAATCTTGATCAATGGATTAATTGCCGGGCCAGCCGTATCCTTGTAAGGATCGCCGACAGTATCGCCGGTAACGGAAGCTTTATGGGCTTCACTGTTTTTACCGCCGAAATGCCCATCTTCAATATATTTCTTGGCATTATCCCAGGCACCGCCACCCGCTGTCATGGAAATCGCCACGAACAGACCGGTTACGATGGAGCCCATCAAAACACCGCCCAGCGCCTGCGGGCCAAGCAACACGCCAACCAGCAGCGGCACCAGTACCGGCAGAAGCGATGGAACCATCATTTCCCGAATCGCGGATTTGGTCAGCATATCCACCGCACGCGAATAATCCGGCTTAGCCGAACCGTCCATAATGCCGGGAATTTCCTTGAACTGACGGCGTACTTCAATCACGACAGAACCGGCCGCGCGACCTACAGCTTCCATCGACATAGCGCCAAACAGGTATGGAATCATGCCCCCTATAAACAGGCCAATAATCACCATATGATTTGACAAATCGAACGTCAGCGCATGACCGGCATTCTCCAATCCATGTGTATAGTCCGCAAACAATACCAATGCGGCGAGACCGGCGGAACCAATCGCATAACCTTTAGTTACGGCTTTGGTGGTGTTGCCTACGGCGTCAAGCGGATCGGTAACTGCACGTACAGATTCAGGCAATTCAGCCATTTCGGCAATACCGCCCGCATTATCCGTAATCGGGCCATACGCATCCAATGCCACAATGATACCGGTCATCGACAGCATCGCGGTTGCCGCGATTGCAATACCGTAAAGACCGGCCAATGCATACGCCATCAAAATACTTAAGCAAACGGCCAGAACCGGCGCTGCGGTAGCACGCATGGAAACGCCCAGACCAGCAATAATATTTGTTGCGTGTCCTGTCGTGGAAGCTTCAGCAATATTCTGCACCGGTGGATAATCGGTTGATGTGTAGTATTCGGTAATGACAACCATTGCACCGGTCAACAACAAGCCAATTGCGCCTGCCAGGAACACACGCAGCACGAGAGCACCACCTGCCACTTCAACGCCTGAAACTTCGAGCGACATATCCGCCATGAACCATACGGTCACCGGCAGAAATGCCACCAGTGCGATACCGCCTGCAACGATCAAACCGCGGTAAAGCGCTTTCATGATCGTGCCGCCTTCCTGCATTTTGACGTAATAGCAACCGACAATCGATGCGACGATAGAAACCGCGCCGAGCATTAATGGATACACCACAGCGCTCATCCCATTATCCGCAAACAGCAGCGCGCCCAGCAGCATGGTAGCGATAATCGTCACGGCGTAGGTTTCAAACAGATCGGCCGCCATACCTGCGCAGTCACCAACATTATCGCCAACGTTATCGGCAATAACCGCAGGGTTACGCGGATCGTCCTCAGGAATACCTGCCTCGACTTTACCGACCAGATCCGCGCCGACGTCAGCACCTTTGGTAAAAATACCGCCGCCTAAACGCGCAAAAATCGAAATCAGCGAACCACCGAAAGCAAAACCAATCAGCGGTTTGATCACATCACTGACCGCCGCATCCGCTTCCGCGCCACTGAACAGCCATGCACTGTAACCAGCGACACCCAGAAGCCCCAGACCAACGACCAGCATACCGGTCACCGCACCGCCGCGAAATGCAATAGCAAGCGCCGCATCCAGACCGCCACGCGCAGCTTCTGCGGTGCGCACATTGGAATGAACCGATACGGTCATCCCGAGATACCCGGCCGCTCCGGACAGAATGGCGCCAAGCGCAAAACCGACCGCAGTATCCCAGGTCAACGCCAGCCAGATAGCCAGAAACAGAACCGCACCGACGATCCCGATCGTTGTATATTGACGATTGAGATACGCCGAAGCACCTTCCTGTATAGCAGCAGCGATTTCCTGCATGCGAGGATTACCGGTAGGCTGGGCAAAAATACCCCTGATCCAAATACCGCTGTAGACCAGGGCAAGAATCGCACTACCAATTGCGATAATTAAACCGTTAGACATAAAGAACTCCAGTTAAAGTCAGACCAAATAAAATCGTATGTAGAATATTGGCCCAATAATTCCACATCATTGAACACCCGTCCAAAATCATGAAACAAAAGGCGCATATTTTATATACACTTGTTATGAAAATACATCAAAATTTTAAAGCGGTTCAGATCTCAAATGCACTCAGTTTTTTCTGAACTGCAATATTTTTTAAGCGCACATAATCCGGCAATCCGTTTTTGTACGGTGGATAATCCTCACCGCCGATCAGCGGCAGAAGATATTCACGGCAAGCTTCGCTGATACCAAAACCATCTTCGCTGATATAGTCCGCCGGCATCATTTTTTCAACATTAGCGACATCCGAAAGCTGCGCCATACCGACTTGCCAGCGATAAGGCGAGTTGGACAGACGCTCGATTGTCGGCATCACCGAATTATGGCCGGCAATGGCATACTCGACTGCGGCTTTACCCATCGCATAGGCTTGTTCGACATCGGTTTTGGAAGCCACATGGCGCGCCGCGCGCTGCAAATAATCCGCCACACCCCAGTGATACTTCAGTCCCAGACCATCCTTGATGATATTGGCCACGACAGGTGCGACACCACCCAGCTGCGCATGACCGAAAGCATCACGCAAACCTTGATCGGACAGGAAATTGCCATCCGCGCCTTTGACACCTTCAGACACCACAACCGAGCAATAGCCATATTTTTTGACATAGCCATCTACTTTAGCGAGGAATTTTGCTTTATCAAACGTGATTTCCGGAAACAGAATGACGATCGGAATTTCACAATCCTCGCTTGAAGCCAGTCCGCCGGCAGCCGCTATCCAGCCCGCATGACGCCCCATGACTTCCAGAACAAAAACCTTGGTTGAAGTTTTTGCCATACTGGCCACATCAAAACTCGCTTCACGCGTGGATACCGCGATGTATTTAGCAACCGAACCGAATCCCGGACAGCAATCCGTAATCGGAAGATCGTTATCCACTGTTTTAGGGACATGAATCGCCTGAATCGGAAAACCCAGCGTACTGGAGATCTGAGACACTTTCAGGCAAGTATCCGCAGAATCACCACCACCGTTATAAAAGAAATAGCCGATGTCGTGCGCCTTAAAAACTTCAATCAGCCGCTCGTATTCCCGGCGGTTCTGCTCAATACTTTTCAATTTGTACCGGCATGAACCAAAACCGCCCGATGGCGTATGACGCAGGGCTGCAATCGCTTGCGCGGAATCTGCACTGGTGTCGATCAAATCCTCAGTCAGCGCACCGATAATGCCATTGCGTCCGGCATATACATTACCGATTTTATCCGGATGCTGACGGGCAGTTTCAAGAACACCCGCAGCTGATGCATTAATAACTGCCGTGACACCACCCGATTGGGCATAGAATGCATTTTTTATTGACATACTCTATCTCTCCTGATTGATCAAAACATGACAACAATTACCGTGTCATAAACTATAACTACTTAAATTTTAAAAAAACACAAATCCTGAACAACAAAAATCCAGAACAGCGCGCGTACCGGCTATCCTGAATTTTTTTATCCATACTTGAGGCGGCACAAGAGACGGTACAATGCTTCGGCAAGGAAAATCGTTTATGTTTATCCCCTGTTCCGCCTGCTTGCGTTAATCCGCTTTCCGCTGATGCTAATCAATTTGATGCGGTAATGGCCGAAAGTATCTGGTCCCGAATGGCTTCAACAGTGCCAACACCATGAATTTTAATATAGCGCGGCGCGTTTTCTGTATCGCCTGATGCACATTTGGAATAATAACCGATCAAGGGCTCAGTCTGCTCATGATAGACTGCAAGCCTTTTTTTGACTGTTTCGACTTTATCGTCGTCACGCTGTATCAGCGGCTCCCCGGTAACATCATCGATAC
This sequence comes from uncultured Nitrosomonas sp., assembly GCA_964464365.1. Lineage (GTDB taxonomy): Bacteria > Pseudomonadota > Gammaproteobacteria > Burkholderiales > Nitrosomonadaceae > Nitrosomonas. The sequence continues at coordinate 29,419 of CAYXFV010000026.1, forward strand.
CTTCAACCCTGGGGGGATTAAAGTCCACATGGTAAGTACGCCCTGAAGCGGGGTGAATTCTGCGCCCCGACATGCGGCGGATGATAACATCGTCATCCACATCAATTTCAACGATGCAGTCGATACAGACATCCGCTGCTTTCATGGCATCAGCCTGTGGAATCGTGCGTGGAAAACCGTCAAACAGGAAGCCTCTGGCACAATCCGGTTCGGCAATACGTTCCTTGACCAGATTGATGATAATATCATCCGAAACTAGGCCACCGGAATCCATGATTTCCTTTGCCATCAAACCTAATTCGGTACCGGCCTTGACAGCATTGCGGAGCATATCCCCCGTTGAAATTTGCGGAATACCAAAATGTTCCTTGATATAATTGGCCTGCGTGCCCTTTCCTGCACCAGGGCCACCTAATAATATAACGCGGATAGTTTCTTTCACTTTATTTTTACTGGACGAAATTTAACAGCTCATATCAAATCGCTGACAACGTAACCGTTGAAACATGAAACAAAAAAGCTTCGCGACCGTGACGACAAAATCGCGATTATATCGCAGGCTGGCAAGATACTCGAGTACTGTTTTTTTATTTCTACCGATTTTTTAAGCACAAAAAAAATGCATTTGCTCAACAGCCCGTCTTACCGAGACATTCATGTATATGCGATAATTTACTGACATTTAACAGGAAAAACTATGGACGAAAACAGAAGCAAAGCACTGGCCAGTGCATTGGCCCAGATTGAGAAACAATTTGGCAAAGGGTCCATCATGCGTCTGGGTGCTAACGATGTCGCCAACGATATACAAGTTGTCTCAACCGGTTCGCTTAGTCTCGATATCGCATTAGGCGTCGGCGGATTACCGCGTGGCCGTGTCGTTGAAATTTATGGCCCGGAATCCTCCGGTAAAACCACACTCACGCTGCAAGTGATCGCCGAAATGCAGAAACTTGGCGGGACTGCGGCGTTTATCGACGCTGAACACGCGCTGGATCCCCAATATGCCCAGAAGATCGGCGTGAACGTGCAGGAGCTTTTAATTTCGCAACCGGACAATGGCGAGCAGGCACTGGAAATCGCCGACATGCTGGTGCGCTCCGGCTCAATCGATATCGTGGTGATCGACTCCGTTGCCGCACTGACACCTCGCGCTGAAATCGAAGGTGAAATGGGCGATCCACAAATGGGGCTGCAGGCACGCCTCATGTCACAGGCGCTGAGAAAGCTGACGGCCAATATCAAACGCAGTAACAGCATGGTGGTCTTTATCAACCAGATCCGCATGAAAATCGGGGTTGTCTTCGGCAATCCGGAAACCACAACCGGTGGCAACGCACTCAAGTTCTACGCATCCGTCCGGCTCGAAATAAGACGCACTGGCGCGATCAAGAAAGGCGATGAAACAATCGGCAGCGAAACCCGCGTCAAGGTTGTTAAAAACAAAGTGGCACCCCCCTTCAAACAGGCTGATTTTGACATTCTGTACGGCGAAGGCATCTCCCGTGAAAGTGAAATTATTGAACTGGGTGTTCAACATAAACTGGTTGACAAAGCAGGCGCCTGGTACGCCTACAACGGCGAAAAAATCGGGCAAGGCAAGGACAATGTGCGCGATTATCTGAAAGAACATCCCAAAATGGCACAGGAAATCGAGCAGAAAATCCGTGCGGCTGTCGGTCTGGCGGATACAGGAAAAAAGAACAAAAATCCTGGAAACAATACCGATAAAAATGGCACCGACAACCCGGATGTCAAGTAACCGAATCACTCAATGACGACAAGCGACAGCAAAATATCACTGGAAACCCGCGCGTTGCAGCACTTGGCAAGACGCGAATATTCGCGATACGAGCTGGAGCAAAAGCTGTCAACCCATGAACGCTCGCGGCAACGGGTATCCGACCTGCTGGACCAATTGGAACGCGACGGCTATCTATCCACCGAACGCTTTGCCGAACAAACGGCACGGATACGCCGCAAACGGCTCGGCAGCCAGCGCATCGTCCGCGAACTTAAAGAAAAAGGTGTTGATGAACATGTCATTGCCGATATACTGCCCGGCCTTAAAGATACCGATCTTGAAACGGCATGGCACATCTGGCAAAAAAAATTCGGCGCACCGCCCAACGACCTGAAAGCACGCTGCAAACAGATACGCTTTATGATGAGCAGGGGTTTTTCATCGGATACAATCAACGCCATATTGTCGCAAGCTGGCAAGGAAGAAACATGACAATCATTCGAACACTGATCATCAGCCTGCTGATGTTTTTTTCATTCGCACACGGCGGTTACGCTGCTGGCGGCAATATCATCATCACACCGATTCATGAAGTCAATGCCGCAGCCGCCGCGTTTGACGGCAAGGAAATCAATTTCAGAGGCGTCACCAAAGAACCCACACGCATTCCGCTCATCGATTTAAAAGCCTACACACTGGAAGACGAAAGCGGCAAAATTACCATCATGACCAATGCCGAATTACCGCGCATGGACACAGAAATTACCATCCGGGTGCGTATTGAAAATCTGGCAATTATCCAGGGCGAAGCTGTGGGCACCACGGTTATTGAATTAAAACGATATTGATAAATTCACCACGAACATGAAAAGTAGGATAATCAGACAAAAGTTTCTCGAATTTTTCGAATCCCACGGCCACACCCGCGTCCCATCCAGCCCGCTGGTACCGGGAAACGACCCGACGCTGTTATTCACCAATGCTGGCATGGTGCAGTTCAAAGATGTTTTTCTCGGACAGGATCAACGCAGCTATGTCCGCGCAGCCAGTTCGCAGCGCTGCGTACGCGCCGGCGGCAAGCACAACGATCTGGAAAATGTCGGCTATACGGCGCGGCACCATACCTTCTTTGAAATGCTCGGTAATTTCAGTTTTGGTGATTATTTCAAACGCAATGCCATCCAGTTTGCCTGGGAATTTCTGACCGTCACGCTGAATATTCCACAGGAAAAATTGTGGGTCACCGTCTACGCCGAAGATGACGAAGCTGCGGATATCTGGCTCAACGAAATCGGCATCAATCCGGCGCGTTTTGTCCGTATCGACACCACGGATAATTTCTGGCAGATGGGTGACACCGGCCCATGCGGTCCATGTTCTGAAATTTTTTACGATCACGGCGCCGATGTCGCAGGCGGACCGCCGGGTTCCCCCGATGCCGATGGCGACCGTTATATCGAAATCTGGAACCTGGTGTTCATGCAATATAATCGTGACGGCAGCGGCGAGCTGCATCCACTGCCCAGACCATCGGTCGACACCGGCATGGGACTGGAACGGATTTCCGCCGTCATGCAGCAGGTACACAGCAATTATGATATTGACCTGTTTCAGGATCTCATCAAGGCCGCCGCGCGTGAAACCCGTACACAAAACCTTGCAGACAACTCACTCAAAGTTATCGCCGACCACATCCGCGCGTGCGCGTTTCTGATCACCGACGGCGTTATTCCGAGCAGCGAGGGTCGCGGTTATGTATTGCGGCGCATTATTCGCCGCGCCATTCGCCACGGCTACCGCCTGGGGCAAAAGGAACCGTTTTTTTACCGGCTGGTGGCCGACCTGAGCCAGGTTATGGGCAAAGCTTATCCCGAACTGTCCACGGCCAGGGAGCGCGTTGCTGGCGTGCTGCAACAGGAAGAAGAACGCTTTGCCGAGACGCTGGAACATGGCATGCAGGTGCTTGAAGGCGCACTCAGCGAAAATATCAAAGTGCTCGATGGCGAAACCGCATTCCGCCTGTATGACACCTTCGGTTTCCCGCTGGATCTGACCGCCGACATCGCTCGCGAACGTGGCATCAGCATCGACAATGACGGCTTTGAAAAGGCCATGACCAGACAGCGCGAACAGGCGCGCGCAGCCAACAAATTCACCATGACCGAGGGACTGGCCTACCATGGCGATCGAACCACTTTTCATGGCTACGATGCGCTGCAACACGAGGGCCGGATCCTGGCGATCTACAAGGCAGGCACACCGGTCGATTTTATCGAAGCCGGCGATGAGGCCGTGATCGTGCTTGATCACACCCCCTTCTACGCGGAATCCGGCGGTCAGGTCGGCGACAGCGGCGAACTCATGGCCGCCAGCGGCACATTTGCCGTCGCCGATACGCAAAAAATCCAGGCCGATGTATTTGGCCACAAAGGTCTGCTGCAGAGCGGCCGCATGGTCGTCAAAGATCATGTCCAGGCCAGAGTCAATCCGGTCACGCGCACCAGCACCGCCAACAATCATTCCGCCACGCATCTGCTGCATGCCGCACTGCGCAAGGTGCTCGGTACGCATGTCGCACAAAAAGGCTCGCTGGTCGATGCCCAGCGCCTGCGCTTCGACTTTTCGCACAATGCACCGCTGACTATTGAAGAAATCCGTGAAGCCGAACGGCTGGTCAACGAACAAATCCGCAATAACTGGCCGGTTACCGCCAATCATATGAAATACGACGAAGCCGTCAAACAGGGCGCAATGGCGTTATTCGGCGAAAAATACGCTGATATCGTGCGCGTCATCGGTATGGGCGATTTTTCTACCGAACTGTGCGGCGGCACGCATGTCGCACAAATCGGTCAGATCGGTTTCTTCAAAATCACCGGCGAAACCGGCATTGCCGCAGGCATACGCCGTGTCGAAGCGGTAACTGGCAAAACGGCTGTCGACTACGTGCAGCAACGCGAGGCACAACTGCAAATCATCGCACAGACACTCAAAACCAGCCCGCAGGACATCCATCAGAAAATCGCGCAGATAATCGATAATGTCAAACAGACCGAAAAAGAACTTGAACAGCTCAAAGCCAAGCTGGCCGGTTATCAAAGCACAGGACTGACCGATCAGGCTCGGGAGATCAAAGGTATCAAAGTACTCACCGCCTGTCTGGATGGCGCTGACGCCAAATCACTGCGCGAAACACTGGATCAGTTAAAAGACAGACTCAAAACCTGTGTCATCGTGCTGGCTGCTGCTGAAGCGCATAAAGTCACGCTGATCGCTGGTGTCAGCGACGATCTGACCCGGCAGATTAAAGCCGGCGAACTCGTCAACTTCGTTGCCCTGCAGGTCGGCGGCAAAGGCGGTGGCAGACCGGACATGGCACAGGCAGGCGGCACACGGCCGGATCATTTGCCTGCAGCGCTGGACAGTGTGGCTGGCTGGATAAGTGAGAAAATTTAAGGTTTGTTATCAACATTGAATGCCTCGATCGTCGCCCCCCCCCGAAGGCGGCTTATAGGATTCAAGGCTCCCAGGTTTCGCGTCTGTTTCCTGCAGGAAGGTTACGAAGCGCGTATTACAACCATTTTTTCCGCTTGAAGAATAGCAGCAGACCGACACTGATCGCGATAAAGACACCCCACAATGCAGGATAAGCCCAGCGCCATTTTAATTCCGGCATATATTCAAAGTTCATACCGTAAATACCGGCGATAAATGTCAACGGGATGAAAATAGCCGCGAAAATGGTCAGAACTTTAATGGTTTCGTTCATTTTGTTGCTGGTACTGGAAAGATAAATATCCTGAATCACTGCGATGCGCTCGCGATAAGAATCCAATGCATCGGTGACACGCAGTACGTGATCATAGACATCACCGTAATACCGCAATGTTTTTTCCTGAAGCAGTCCAGTGTCAACATGCTGTATGGTTGACAGCAATTCGCGCAGTGGCGAGATGCTGCGTTTCATCGTGATCAGTTCGCGTCGCAGATGCTGAATTGTCAGCAGTGTTTCCTGGCTGGGATCAGACAGCAGACTTTCTTCCAATGGGTCAATGATTTCATCCAAATGATCCTCGATCACAAAATATTCGTCGACAATGGAATCGAGCAAAACATAGGTCAGGTAATCGCTGCCGTTCTGATGCAAACGATCTTTACGGTTCTGCAGCCGGTAGCGGACAGGTTTAAAAATCTCCCCGGCTTTTTCCTTGAACGTAATGACATAGTCCGCCAGCAGAAGAATGCTGATCTGCTCATATTGCAGCGTCAGGTGATGGTTATAGTCTGCACTGATACTTTTGACCACCAGGTAGATATAGTCTTCGTATTCTTCCAGTTTAGGGCGCTGATGCGTGCTGAGAATATCCTCCAGAACCAGCGGATGAATATTCAGTTGCACGCCAATATCCTCAATAATGCGCGTATTGCTCAGCCCGTCGATGTTCACCCAGGTGATAAGCCCGTCATGCGGCAACTGCCGCAATTCGGCGATGGACACAATCTCACATTCAGTGACGACTTGTTGATTGTATTGAATAACAGAAATCCGGCTTACGGTTTCATGTTTTTCACCGACATGTATCAATGTACCGGGCGGTAAGCCTGATTTGTCGGCGGCGCTGCTCATCATGGTTTTATTTTTTTTCCTGGACAATCGGCGCCACTCCGGATATTTGAAATTCATGATAAAAACAGTGTATCAAGGTTGATCATTGCTACCTTAACCTGAGTTCGGGATAAGAAAAGAAGAGGTGGACGTCTGCCTTTTTGCGTAA
>CAYXFV010000027.1:0-35702 GCA_964464365.1 uncultured Nitrosomonas sp.
GGGGGTATGGGACGATAAAATTACTACATTGAATAACTGAATTTGATCTAACAGGCACATCGTCAAATCGAGTGACTGTCAGATCGGGTCTGAACTACTACATGTTAAAACATAAACGAATTTCTATTCACGTATGAATATCGTTCATGCTTTTAAATAGGAGTATCGCAGATATGATTCTGTTCTGAAATGCAAATGAAGCGTAGAACTAAAGGTTACAGCGATTAGTCCTACACTTCATTTTTTACGGAACAAGTTAGAAAACAGTTCACGCTACAGAAAATAATTTCGTGACTTGCTCAGAAGCGCGTGCTGCTTGAACTGTTTTTCTGGATTATGCAAATGCTTCCAATATCAAAAACATGAACAGAATGAGTACGATTGCATAATAAGTACCAGGCAGTTTTTCCATTTTATTTCTCCAAATTAAAAGAAGGTTAAATCAAGTTGTTTGTATTTTGAGTAACCATTATACAAAAAGTTCACAGAAAAATCACAAAAACTTCACAAAAAATTCACAAAATTTTTTAGTTTCTCTATAGCGGCCAGAATTCGGCTTTCTTTAGCAAAAATTTATTCTTGCTGGAGGGATGGAAGGCGCCAACGAAGGGGCATCATGCAAGGTCTGTCACCAGCACGGCGGTTGCAAGATGGTTGTACTCGGCAGATGGTTGGCCGGGAATTGGAGCATGACTGGGTGCAGATTACTGCGGTTTATTGTGGGAGGTAAGATGCGATGGCCAGGATCAGGCGGTCGTCGTTTGTTCTGCTCCATGACTTACTTCAGTTCCGCCAGCACCGCGCGGAAACTCGCCAACCCCGCCTCTAGGTTCTCGATAATGTCTTCCGCCAGTTCATCCGGTTCTGGTAGGTTGTCGAGATCGGTCAGGCTTTTGTCTTTCAACCAGAACATATCCAGGCTGGTTTTGTCGCGCACGATCAGTTCTTCATAACTGAACGCCCGCCAGCGGCTCTCTGGATTTTTCTCTGCATCCCAGGTTGGTTTGCGCTGATGGCGGTTTTTCGGGTTGTAGCACTGGATAAACTCGGACAAATCCTCGAAACGCAGCGGCTTTTTCTTCAGGGTGTGGTGAATGTTGGTGCGGTAGTCGTAGTACCAGACTTTTTGGGTCCAAGGCTTGGGGCTGGCTGGTTGGTTATCGAAGAACAATACGTTCGCTTTTACGCCGTGTGCGTAAAAAATGCCGGTGGGTAAGCGCAGAATCGTATGCAGGTCGGTGTTTTCCAGCAGCTTCCGGCGAATCGTCTCGCCCGCGCCGCCTTCAAATAACACGTTGTCCGGCACCACCACGGCGGCCTTGCCGGTGGTTTTGAGCATGGTGCGAATATGCTGCACAAAGTTAAGCTGCTTGTTGGATGTGGTGGCCCAGAAATCCTGACGGTTGTAGGTCAGGTCATCGGTTTCCTGTTCACCTTCTTCATTGGTAAAGCTCATGGTGCTTTTTTTTCCAAACGGCGGGTTGGCCAGCACATAATCAAAACTTTGCGGACTTTGCGCCACCAAGGCGTCGTTGGGTGACACCATGCTGTCGCCGTCGATCTCGCCGATGTTATGCAGGAACATATTCATCAAACACAGTCGGCGGGTGTTAGCGACAATTTCGTTGCCGTAAAAAGTTTGGTGTTTCAGAAAGGTTTTTTGCGCTTTATCCAGCTTGTAATTGTTTGGATTGGTAATGAAATCATAGGCGGCGAGGAAAAAACCGCCGGTACCACAGGCCGGATCGGCAATAGTTTTACCCGGCTCTGGCCGTACACACTCCACCATGGCGCGAATCAAGGCGCGGGGTGTGAAATACTGGCCAGCGCCGGATTTGGTATCCTCGGCGTTCTTTTCCAGCAATCCTTCGTAAATATCGCCTTTAACGTCTGCCCCCATGGTTGCCCACTGGGTACTGTCCACCATATCGATCAGCCGGTAGAGTTTTGCCGGATCCTGAATTTTATTCTGGGCCTTGGTGAAAATTTGTCCCAGCATCCCTTTATACGTACCCAGCGCGCGCAATAATTCCACATAATGCACCTCCAGCTCAGCACCGCGTTTGGTTTTCAGTGTCTGCCAACTGTGTTTTTTCGGGATGCCGACATCGCGGTTATACGGTGGCCTGGAATACTCATCCGCCATCTTCAGGAAAATCAGGTAGGTGAGCTGCTCAAGATAATCGCCATAGCCGACGCCGTCGTCGCGCAGGGTGGTACAGAAACTCCAGACTTTAGAAATAATTGGGGCAGTAGGGCTCATGTATTTTCACTTGCTCTGTATTGGGCCAGGGTATGCCTGCCTTTTTCTGTTAATCGATATTTTTGGGTTGGGCTACGCGGGGAATCTGGCTGGGTCATTTCTACCAAACCATTATCCAAAGCAGGCTGCAAATAGTTCTGGATAAATGTTGGCCGGTGATTCAGTCCCAGCTCTTCCAGCAGGGATTTGGTGCCCAAAGGTTCAGTTTTCAAAGCACCCAGCAAACGGGTTACTTGTTCGGTTACTTGTTCGGTTACTTGTTCGGTTACTTGCTGGATGGTTTGTTCTGTCTCAGCAAACCCCGCGTGTACCGGCAGGCGGATCAGAAACCAGGTGCGGTTTTCATCGGTTTCAAATACCGGCGCAGGTGAGCCATTGACCGCCATCACCCGTAGGATTTTTGGGATACCGGTAGAGCGGCCTTCGGTTAAATCCAGCTCTTTGAGGAACTCGCCGATACGCCGGTTGCGGTAACGGCGACTGACGGCGCGGCCTGCCTGCAAGTCTTTCAGGCAGATGGAGCGGTCGGGGCCGGGGAAGCTCAGTACCACCAGCTCTTCTGCCGTGATGCGAATTTCCACCGGCTCGCGGATTTCATAGGAACGGTGATAAACCGCATTCACTACCGCTTCTTCGATGGCGGCTAGGGGAAAATTCCAGAAGCGTTCAGCCTCCGGCTTGTGTGGGTGCTTAACGACCGTCTCGGTTAAATAATGACGCCCGATATAATCCACCGCATCGCGGGTAATGCGCCCCAGCGGCCCGAGAAACTCTTTTTCCTCAAATCTGTCCCCGCCCGGCCCATCGGGAAAATACACCACATCAATCTGAGTGGCCGGAAAAAATTGTTCCGGTTGCTCATTGAAAAACAGCAGGCCCACATTCTTCGGAAACGCCATTTCCGCAGGGCCAGATACGACATTCATACGGCGACCCAGAGCCGCTACATCCAGCGAGCTTGCCTCTGCTGCCAGTTCACTGCCGATTTCCTGCAAGAATTCTCGCATTAAATAGGGCGATAAATCGTTCAGGCTGGCCGATTGCCGGTAACGATCATCAAACGGCACCGTAGCCGCCAGTGACAGCAACTCCCGCTCATCCTCGCCCTTGGCGCGTACCGTGCTGGTGTGCTTGCGAATATAAAAAGCCCAATCAGTCTTTTTACTGCTGAGGCTTGCTCTGGCTTTATAAGGCCGGGTTTCACCACCGGGCACCCACAACAGCAGAATCAGTTTGCCTTGCACTTCATAGGTAGCCGTTAGCGGATGATAGGGCGGCTGGATGGCCGAGTTGCCCAGGTTCAGCAACTCTTTCTGAATACTGTCGATCTGCTCCGGCAACAAACCAATAGGCGGCAATACCGGTTGTCCATTCTTCTCCTCCACGCCGATCGCCACATAACCACCACCCAGATTATGAAAGTCATTAGCGAAAGCGCAGATACTGTGCAGGATGGATGCTGGATTCCAGCCGGCCTTGTATTCAATGCGCTCACTTTCGATGGTGCGCTGGTGGAGCAGGTCGTGGAGATTGATGGGGAGTTTGGACATCATTCAGGAATTCGTGCCAGTTTCAGCCTTTACAGCCACATCGGCATCCACCAACACGGGCTGCCCATCCTGCCAGATCACTACGGGCTGTCCCAGTCGTCGCTTTTTATCCAATTCCTTTGTAACGGCATCTTGCAAAGCCTGTAATATTTCCTGGCTTTTGGGGGAGGTTTGTTCTGTTATTGTGACTTTCATTGCCTTGCTTCCTGTACTAACTGTTGATACATCGTTGCGTTCACCACATTGCGCCCGTTTGGTGTTTGTTCAAAAACCTGCATGGGTGTACCGCTGACGTTCATAAAGCAGACACAGTAATCGACTGTTGAACTGAATGCGTAGAGCAGATGATACAAGCTGCGGGGAAAGCGGCGCTGAATATCATCTGCCGGAATGTTATGCCCGCCCTGCCGAACCCGCTCTGCTACCCGCATTTTTGACATTTCCACACTGGGCAGTGCGAGGTAAATCAACTCGATTCGCCAGCCTTCGGCCTGTAAACGCTTAATCAAACGCAGATAGCTGCGGCCCGATAGCGTGGTTTCAAAAGCAAAATCCTGCCGGGCTTTAATGCGGGATTCAATTTCTTGAAGAAAAATCCTGCTGGCAGCCAGCAATTCACGTTCTGGTGCAAGCGGTGACAAGCCTGCCGCAATCAGGTCAGCATTGATAAAATGTGAGCACTTCGCTACCTTGGGCAGGTAATTCAAGGCAAAGGTGGTTTTACCTGCCCCATTTGGGCCAGCGATAATCCAGCAAGTTGGCATTACGAATTGCCTCGCTTTTGGATAGAAATACTGAAGCGGTATAGGATGGATTCTGGATTCCAGCCTACCTTGTATTCAATGCGCTCGCTTTCGATTGTGCGCTGGTGGAGTAGGTCGTGGAGGTTGATGGGGAGCATGATTTCAGTGATCACACCTTGTAACTCCCCATTACCGATTGCTTTTTGCTCCAGCTCTTGCGCATCCATTCCTTTGGATTGTGCTCGTCTTCTCCCAAGTAGCAGATAAACACCTGTGTAGTCATCAGTACATTAATGGTAAGTATGCCGTTGGGCTTACTATCGTTTGAGAAGTGTTCTAGGGATCGGACTTTGGTGGTCATGCGGAGACGCTCGGTAACTGATCTAATAAGAATTTCATTGCTTTTGGCATAGCAGTTTCCTTTAAAGCAACAACTTCACTCAAATGATTGTCATTAACGTGCAGCCGTTTTGTCCATAAAGCCATCAAAAACTCCAAAGCTGCCTCACCTTGAGAATTCTCCCAATTATTAATAACAGACAGTATTACATCTGTCATCTGACGACTAAAAATGGGATCTACTCGGTAATCCATTTCTACGGGAAGTGCCGCTCTCAATAGACAAGCCTGGATAATGCCATCGTTGTAACGATCAAAATTCGCAGGACTGATAAGCGTTGTGTGATAGGTAGTTGCCAATCCATTGTTTTCCGATGTGTTGCGCAAATCATGCAGAACACATTGAATTGTCCAGTAAACATCTGACTGATTTGTTTTCTCTAGCCGATCACTATCAAAATCCAAGTCAGCCCAAAACGCAAAGGTGCGGCGCAATTTTAGTGACTCACCAGCCGGATTCGGAAGAAAAAGTGAAGTTGAATCGTTAGATTGGTTAATTAGTGATTTGTATCTTTCAGCCAATAATTCAGGTAGTGCCTGACTGGCATTCCCCAATGGATCATCATCACCGAAAGGCTGGATCGCCTCTCGCTCCCAGTCCCAAGCTGTTTTCGTGTGCTCTTTTATGCGAGGAACGGAGCAGTAGCTCAACACAACCAGTTCGTGCCCACCCTGACACAAATCCTTTTTTAGCTGTATAAAAGATTCTTCATTAGGGAGTTTTGAAAATCCTACGAAATAAATAATTGTGGCTAAAGGATCGATGCCACGAAGTTTTCTTGAAATAGCTAACAAACTCCTGCCGGAAGTAATTGCACCAGCTAGCACCATTACTGACGCAGCTCCATTTGCTTCACCTTCGTTAAGCGAAGCTGGTTTCAGCCACTTTATAGATGCGGCAGCTTCACCCAAGTAATCACGAACTTTAGTTTCCAGTGCTCGTGATCCTGCGTCGTCAAATGTCACCACAACCGCCAAATCCCGAGAAACATAGCGCTTGATATTCTTAATCAGAGTCTGCGCAAATGGATTTGCGCCTATCAACAAGGCGCTATCAACGGCAATAAAAAAATGCTCTTTGCTATCTTCACTTGCGCTTACAGCGATATTCCAACCTAAGACCTCTCTCGATGCGAACTGCCCAAAGAACTTCTGCCTGAGCTTATTAAAGTCCGTCTTGTTGATAACTCGAAGCTCGTGCTGTGGATTTTCAGGTAGAAACTGATCACCTGCGATACGAATCAGTTTGGCACCATACTTGCAAAAATTACACTCAGATGCCCTGTGTGACACTATGCCATCAGGAATTGCAGAAGCAACATCAAAAATTCCCAGTTGCTCACTGGGAAGATTAATATGAAAAAGCGTCACCATCTGATCTCTAGAAAAGGACGTCCGGGCTAGTAATTTTTTTGTGAGTGAGCCGCTGGTTGTTGCAGAAATCAATAACAGACTGCTTCTATCTTCAACAAAGTCATAAGGCTCGTTGAGTACGGCATAAGATTCAAAGCTCTCGATAGACGGAGTATTATTATCAAAGCTACCGTAAAGCTGTATGGCGATACTGACAAGATAGGCAATTGAAGAAGTGTCAACATAGATTCGCTTCAAATCCTTACGTAGATGCGGCAGGATAGCAATCGCGAGAAAGGATACCTCAATACTGGATACCAGAAGATTTGATGCTCGAATAAATTTATTGCAATGATCTCCAGATGGCTTTGTAAAGTGATAGCCATGAGATGAGGTAATTAGGCCGCTATGCTTTTTGAACAGGGCAATCATGCCACAATGCAGAATTTTCTTTCTTAGTTCTTCCGCCATTACTGTGCCATCGCAGTAAGACAGACTTCCTGTCGCGTCGGCACTTAGGCAGCGCAGATGATTTTCTAGCTCACCCACATAGGAAGTGAATTCATTAACGAAAGTTGGATCAGCCTTGCATTCGTTGTATTTTATGAGTGCACCACTAAGTGCCATGACATAAACGTTCTTCGGCACCAGATTATCAGTAACGTCTTGCTTCAGAGCCTTGGCAAGCACATCAAGAGATACTTTTGAGACCAGAAATATCACCAAGCTCTTACGTTTGTTGTCATTAGGTTCATAAAAACGGAAGGAAAAATAATCGCTCATTATTTTTCCTTCAGAGGAATCAACAAGCTTATGGCTACGCCAGCTACAGATGACATCGATGTTTGTATCGCTTCAGCAGATTGGCAAGTTTCCCAATCTGCAAATGTGCATACATCATCGGATACATACGGCGACGCCATAAAATCTCGGTATAGGGCAAGCCGACCACTACGTATACGCATAAATCCATCAAGTTTTGTTAGGCGATCCATCACGGTCGGCAAACCATGACCCTTGTTATCTTTATTCGTGGAAGTTTGACGAAAAGTAAAACATTGCTTGAAAATACCGTACTCCTCTGCAACGGAAGCCATTTGCTGAACGCCATCGAGTTGATGGTCTGCCGACCAACGGCCACAGTAACCCAACCCAGAATCCACGATACCTATTTCAATAAAACGCTGTTGAGTGCCCATGCCGTACTTTTCTGCCACCGAGTGCAGGTAGGTAGACAATATTGGTTGTTTTTCGGCAATCCCCTGAACCCCATCTGCGCTCAAATTGATGCCCTGAGTATAAATAATCCGCACACCCGGCCTGAGCCAGTCACTGCGCAGGCGGCTACGAGTACCATGCTCATGGGTGTTCAGGAAAAGCTCATAAAAAAGCCTACCCAAGTTATCCAAGCTGTCACGCTCCAGTGGCTTTGCGCCGCCGGGAACAGCCATAGACTTATCGACCATGGCTTTAATAACGGCTTGAAACTGAGCAGGTTGGCGTGGCTCAGGTTTGAATCCGGACCTCTCAATATAAAAATTGCGATCAAATCCTTTAGAACTGTGGTCAACAAAAGCAAACCAACACAAACCACCGCGCTGTTGGCCATATTTACTTGCGGCCTGATGTTCAATAGATGATTTAGCAGCAGTATTTATCTGCGCTCTCAAATCAACATCTGGCGCTCCTACAAATGCAATGGATTTGGCAAACATGGCTGCCGCGAATTTGTGCGGCCTCTGTATCAATTCTTCGATCTCGCTTTTTCCATCACTCTGTCGCAAAGTCAGCACACGTTCATCTTGTTTTCTTGCCCAAGTATTGATTGCCTGAATCGCGCTGGCCAGTCCACCAAAAGCATAGCGCGATGTTCCCACCGGCAGTACTAAGGATTTATTGTCTTGATGAGAGACTAGCTTAGCTAAGAATTTTTCGCAGGCATCAATAGTTACACTTTTTGGAAAATCCATCGTATCACCTGCTTTCATTTAAGAAGAGTTCTAGCAGCCAGCTTTTTCTGAAGACCATACAGCCTATTTCCCTTTTCGCTTGATTTTGGATTTTTTTGACTTTATCTGCATAACCTTTTAGTACGGATGCATTCGAGCAGATCGCTGGCAGGCTCATCACTGGAATCTTGCGAGACGAGCTGGCCTAACAATACCTTAGCGCTCCCATCTTGATAGTGTCATAGGAACAACGAATTTATCCGGCCTTTGAGAACAGCGAATATTTTCCTCGCGATGTACACTAAGAGACAAATATGTCAGCCCAGCCCTTGCCAATTTCAATAGCCTGATCGTCTTTTTACTTAGCTCTTGCATCGTCAAATGAAATGCCCATTGATCAGAAAACAATACATTATCGGAGTGATCCGTGTAGCCCCACAAATCATCATGCACTTTAAGATATTTATGTTCTAAATGGTTTCGGATTAAACGCAATTTGTATGCATCTGGTTCCATTGTCTCACTCAAATCAATATCGCTATTCTTATTGTGCTCAACTAAGTCTTTGCTTAACCAATAGAGTCCTCGTAAAGGCAAGTTTTCTTGGTTTTGAAAACAGGGGCGTAAAATCTTTGGCGTTTTCCTAGTGTCACCTTCAAACCAAATGGATTGAAAGTTAATTGAGCTCTCTCGCATGCCTAGTGACCAGTACTCATTGATAAAGAATGCAATTTTATCAAATAACGAATAGGCCATCCGGAACGCGAGTTTAATCTGCTCTACAAAAACTGAATATGTAGGATAGTCCAACGTATTAAGCAATAGGACATCATTATCCGAATAATGCTTTTTATAGGCTTCAGATTCGGTTATACCTTGCCAACATAAGAAGCGGGCGGACACGTACTCCTGCTTTAGTTGATTGAAAAATCCGATAAAGCGTGGAGGTTCTGAAATTGGTCTCACCATGCTAGGCAGATGCAGTACATCATGGGAGGCTATCGGAGAGGCGCCGAGCTCATTGAGTGGTGACAAGAATAATCCATTCTCCAGAACCCATGTTCGATAATTACGTTCAGTTTTTGAACATCCAAGGGAGTGGTCAAAAAATGAAATAGTCTCAAGTCCACTAAAATCGACGTGGGTTTCTATAGTTTCTGCCCTGAGAGCCATTTGCGATGCAATTCCTTGATATTCGTAGCTATCCCAAATAACACCTCTATTGGCAACTGATCGGAGCAAATTAGACGCCTGTTTCAGAATTACAACTTTGTGGCCGGTGTCATAAAGATAGCGCGCATAGGTTTCTAGCCCGAAGCCCAGATTACCAAGCGCCATTGCAAAATTTGGTATTAAATTGAGTGCACGGTTCCAGTATTCAATCGCTTCTATTGGTCGTCCTATATGGCTCAATATATTGCCTGTATTGACCAGCATTTGACATTGCCGAAAAGGATCAAGCGATTGAAACTCAGGTGATCTCACTGCGGAACGCAAGTAAAAAATCTCGCGCAGAATTTCCGGTTGATCCCACTCCCATATGTTCGATTCTTGGCTGTGTTTAACACTGCGAATTACCGACCACGCATTAGCTCTAAAATAATTCAGCTCGACTAATTGCTGCGCATTAAGACGGTTTTCCAATGCATCGCAAAGCTCCAGTGCTTGCTCAGACAGATTCTTATCGGTTGCGTCATCAATCAGTTCGGCTATATGGTGCATTGACTCCGACAACGTATGCTCATCAAGCCGCCACTCATCTTTTTTTCTGTCTTTGCTCATGCTTACATCTTCGCCTCTCGCTTCGCCGGATTCTGCGCAGACCTTTTCACTTGAATGCATTCGATCAGAACATCGGCGGGTTCGTCGCATGGGTCTTGCGGGACAAGTTGGCCAGAGAAGGCTTTTTTCAGGATGGATTGACGGAGAGTTTCAGCTTTCGCCAAAACATATTTTATTTCTGCTTCATTATTATCAATGATTGAGAACTTGGCTTCGATTTCCCTTATAAGTTCCGCCTGCTCTTGCAAACCACATAATGGATAGCGAATTGATCCAAGAATTGATTGATTTAAAAATTCGCGAGAAGAACCTTTGCACAAATCTTTTACTTGCAATTTCACCTCACCACCCTGAAACATCAGGACAAAGTAAGGGCTTGAAATCACTTTATGATTGAGAGAAACCCTCAATAAGTTGGTAGAAATCAGTGCATTTCTAAGGCCGTCCGGTATTTCACAGATCTCGCCTACCGTTCCAGAGCGTGAAATAACAATGTCTTTTGGATTCACACGGAATGCCGCTAGTTCGCATGCTTTCTCTTCTGTAACAAAAATCTTGTTTCCAGACTCAAATTTCCCTTGTCCAATATTTTCAATCCCCAGAACCGGTACACCGTTGGATTTATGTTCTGATTTTCTAAGTGCGGTTCCAAAAGGCCCTGTGGCCATAGCTTTCCCGTCTACAGAAAGAAGCCCGTTCAGAGGCACCCAACTCCAGCCATATGGAAGAGCAGTAGTTCTTTCAGTGTCATCAACCGATAAATTGGATAATTTTTCTGGCTCTTTTGGTTTTCTCGGAATTTTTTCTTTTTTGCCATTTTTCTTACAGGCTTTAACGGCGGCTTGCCAGTCTTTCAGTTGTTGCTGGTAGCGGGCTTGGCGCTCTTGTTGAATACGGGCAAGGAGTTGTTCGGGGGATTCAAGTTTGTCTTTGTTTTCTTCGCGCCAGCGGGCGGTGAGTTTGCCCTCGAAGGCGTGTTTGAGCACGGATTGGCGGTAGACTTTGAGTTGTTCGTGGGCGGTTTTTAGGGATTCTATGCCTTTGTCCAGTTCGGATAATAAGATTTCGATTTTGGCGATAATACGGTGTTGCTCGTTGAGCGGCGGCAAGGGAAAAGGAATGGTTGCCAAGTTGCCTCTTGAAATTCTTTTGCGAGTAGATCCTGACTGTAATGCACTAATCTTTCCCCGGATAGAAGGGCTATTGATCAGATGCATCATGAACTTAGCATTAACGTTTGTCTCTCCAAATCGAATAATACAAACATCAACAACAGTGACATAAAGCCCTTCGCCGTTAAGAGGAAAAATGCAACACCTTCCCAGAGGATCAGGCATGCGTGCAACTAGAATATCTCCAGCTTTGAGAAAGGTGCAGTTCAATTCACGAGCTTTCGAAGCTGTAAGAAATCTTGACGATTTATCTACAAATCTTCCATCTCCAATATCCGCCAATTGAATTAATCGAACATCGCCATTTGGATCTTGGTCTTTGCTTTCTACCCAATCGCCATCCTTAAATATTCCACCTGTTGCTACAACATCTTCAATTACATACTCAGTCCAGCCCAAGGGCAGTCCGTTAAACTCTGCCATCACGCCACCAACTCCCGATTCAATTCCTCAATCACCTCATCCATCTTCTCACCAAACAATTGATACATTTTCCCCATACCGCCTTGAGCGTCAAAGGGTGCCATTTCCAAGTCGTCCCGCTCCATATGGAAGGAGCTGATAATGTGGTCGCGAATCATATGCAGCCAAGCCATCTGTGCCTCATTGAATTTTTCACCGGCGCCGCTGTGGCGCTGCATGATCCAGCTTTGGAAGTTGCGGCGCACGGTGTTGTTGTAGGTGAAAAGCGCGCTGTCCAATCCGGTGACACGGCGGATCAGCGCCACCAGCGCGGTGAGATCGCTGATGGGGTTGTCACCTTGGTAGTGTTCCAAGTGGGCGTAGGCTTGCCAGACGCGTAGCGGGGCCAGCTTGGGCCGGTCTTGCCGCAGGCGATCCAGTAGGGCTTTGATCATGTCGTAACTGACTTCGGCGCGGCGGGCCGGGGTTTGAAAGTAGATGGTCAGTGCATCTATATCGTTTTGCTGTTCGCGCAGGTAGTCGGCAAATTCCTGGGTGAGTGTCCTGGCGTTTTTGGTGGTGTCGCCGTCCCATTCGGCACGGGTCACGCTATCCAGGTCGTCGTGGACGATGGTCTGCTCCTTGTCGCGGCGGATGCTGTCGATCAGTTCCACCAGTTCGCCGGTAAACACATTGGCGGCCTGCCCTACCAGTTGGTCGCGTGCTTTTTCGCGGGCGCTATCGCCGGGGTTGGTGCCTTCGGGTTGCCGGGCAATTTGCAGGGCTTTCTGCTCGACGGTATCGGGGTTGATGGCATTGAGCAGTTCGCCGACGATCAGCAGCAGCGGTTTACCGCCGGCTTTTTCGCTGATGCGGGCGCGGTCTTTGTCGTCGATCTGTCTGTCCAACCGGGCCAGGCGGCCGGCGAGCGAACTGACGGTGTCTTCATCGCGCACGCCCATCATTACGCCCATGGCCAGTTCCTTGAGGGATACGCCGGGTTTGGTAATCAGCGGCTGGCTGGCGGTTTTTAGGGATTTGGTGACACCAATGGCATCCACAATTACGTAATGGGTTTTGGCGCTGGTGGCGGAGGGGGTAACTTTTTTCAGGCTGTCGGCATCCAGGGTGCGGGTGCCCCGGCCTTTCATTTGCTCGAAGTAGTTGCGGCTTTTGACATCGCGCATAAAGAGCAGGCATTCCAGCGGGCGCACGTCGGTGCCGGTAGCGATCATATCCACCGTTACGGCAATGCGCGGGTGGTAGTCGTTGCGGAATTGGGCGAGCACGGATTTAGGGTCTTCTTCGATTTTGTAAGTGATCTTTTTGCAGAATTGGTTGCCCTCGCCGAACTCTTCACGCACGGTGTTGATAATGTCGTCGGCGTGGCTGTCGGTTTTGGCGAAAATCAGGGTTTTGGGCACTTCCTGGCGGCCGGGGAATATCTCCGGCAGTTTTTCCTTAAAGGTGCGGATGACGGTGCGAATCTGGTCCGGGTTAACGATATTCCGGTCGAGCTGCTTGGCGGTGTAGGTTTCGTCTTCGTCCTGGATTTCCCAGCGTTTTTTGCGGGTGAGGCGCTCGCGCTTTTCCACCTGTTGTTTTGCGGTCAATATGCCGCCCTGCTTGGTTTTTTCGGTTTCGATCACGTAGATTTCGTTACCTACGTTAACGCCATCGGCCACGGCTTTTTCGTGGTCGTATTCGCTGACCACATTCTTTTTAAAGAAACCGTAGGTGCGGTTGTCCGGAGTGGCGGTGAGGCCGATGAGGTAGGCGTCGAAGTATTCAATCACCTGCCGCCAGAGGTTGTAGATGGAGCGGTGGCATTCGTCGATAACGATAAAGTCGAAAAATTCCGGCGGGATTTTGCTGTTGTACACCACCGGCAGCGGTGCTTTGTTCAGCAGGCCGTTTGCGGTCGGGCTTTCCTCGGTGGCTTCGTCCAGCTCCTCACCTTTGAGCAGGGAGTACATGCGCTGAATGGTGCTGATGCTGACCTGGGTGTCTGTGGCGACAAAGGACGATTTGAGCCGCTGCACGGTGTACAGCTCGGTGAACTTGCGGTTGTCGTCATTGGGCAGGAAGGCCATAAATTCCTGCTCCGCCTGTTCACCGAGGTTTTTGGTGTCCACCAGAAACAGGATGCGTTTGGCTCCGGCGTGTTTCAGCAGGCGGTAGGTGGCGGTAATCGCGGTGAAGGTTTTGCCGGAGCCGGTGGCCATTTGTACCAGGGCGCGGGGTTTGTCCTGTTTGAAGGACTCCTCTAGGTTGGTGATGGCGGTGATCTGGCAGTCGCGCAGGCCGGAGGTATCCAGCGGTGGCATCTGTTGCAGGCGGGCGCGTAGGGTTTGCGGCTGGGCTAGCCATTCGGCCAGAGTTTCCGGGTGGTGGAAGTTGAAAATTTCGCGGGCGCGGGGCGCCGGGTCGCGACCATCGGTAAAACGGGTAATGATGCCAGTGCTTTCGTACACGAAGCGCAAAGGCGCCTGGTTGTTGACCCATTTCAGGGTAGCACTGGCGTAACCCTGTGACTGATCTTCCACTGTGGTGATTTTGTGGCCCCAGTCTTCCGGTTTGGCTTCGATAACGCCCACGGCCCGCTTATTCACAAACAGGGCGTAATCGGCAGGGCCTATATCCGTTTGGTACTCGCGTACCGCAATGCCGTGCCCGGCGTTGAAGTTGATGGTTTTTTTATCCTGCACCACCCAACCGGCGGCAGTGAGCAGTTTGTCGATCTGGTCGCGGGCACGCTGTTCCGGGTTTTGGTTAGTGATGAGCATTGCCCTGCTCCATATTGTTCGAGTCTCTGGTCAAGTGTTGTCGCCTTTTCTGTCCGCATCCTCGTCGAAGCCATCGGCCCGCACCCGCGCATCCACTTCGGATAACCGGAATTTCCATAATCGCCCCACCTTGTGGGCGGACAGGCCTTTGTGCTCCCGCCAGCGGTAGAACGTGTCTTTCACGATACCCAGTTGCTGGGCAACTTGCTCGGTGGTGACCCAGGGTTCGGTTGTCATGGTGTCGGTACCCAATGCAATAGATCAAAATCGTTTTCAATCGTCAGGAATCTACCATACGCCTGATGGTAATGCCAATGGGCTATTGTAGGAGAGATTTAAAGGTCAGGGGCGAGGGAATGGGCATAAGAGACAAAGCCCTGCCACTTTTCTCCTGAATCGATGGCCAGATTGCCGGCCGGTGCCAAGCCATCGATGAAATCCGCCCAAGCCTGTATTCAACAGATTGCCATGGATATCCATGGAACCTGTTTTATTTTCCGATACAAAATTCGGAAAATATTTTGCCGAGCAAGTCATCGGCTGTGAAGCGTCCGGTGATGGTTGATAGTGCATCTTGTGCAATTCGGAGTTCTTCGGCGAGTAATTCCCAATGGGATTCGTTTTTGCAGTATGTCAGTGCTGTATCGATATGTTGCTGTGCGGTGTGAAGCGATTCCAGGTGGCGTTGCCGGGCCATGAAAAGTCCTTCTTCGGTCTGGTTTGTTTTCCAGCCGGCTGTTTTGAGAATCTGTTCACGCAGCATATCTATTCCGGCGCCGGTTTTGGCTGAGAGGTATATTGCAGTGTGATTATTGCTGAGCTCAATTCTGGGGTGTGTATTGAGCAGATCAATTTTGTTGATAATCGTGATGTGCGGTTTATCAATGGAAAACGCTGTCAAAATAGCGGCGTTGATGTCATCAATGTGTTGGCAACTGCCGTCAATGAGGTGGATCAGAATGTCGGCGTTCCTGACTGCGGCTTGAGTGCGTTCAATGCCTTTCTGTTCAACGATATCCGTGGTTTCTCTGAGTCCTGCGGTATCTATCACGTGAATGGGTATGCCGGCGACATTGATGGTTCTTTGAATGCTGTCACGTGTCGTGCCGGGAATCTCGGTGACTATGGCGACATCATCTTCGGCTAATTGATTGAGCAGACTGGATTTCCCTACATTCGGCGCGCCGACCAGTACTACCTTGATCCCCTCCTGCAGTAGGTTACCGCGAACAGCTGATGATAATACGCGTTCAAGTTGCGTGCTGATGGCGTTAAGTCTTTCGCTGATTTCCGTGTGATAAAGCCCTCCGATTTCCTCTTCCGGAAAATCAAGTGTTGCTTCAATGAGCATGCGTAACGTGGTCAGTAATTGCACCAATTCGTCGATAGCGCGTGAAAAAAAACCTTGTAATGAACGAACCGCGCAGCGCGCGGCTTCACTGGTGCTGGCTTCAATGATATTGGAGACGCTCTCGGCCTGTACCAGATCGATCTTATTGTTGAGATAGGCCCGCAATGTAAATTCACCCGGCTCCGCCAGCCGCGCGCCATGCGTGAGGCACTGGCTGAGCAGCAGATTCATGATGGCAGGGCCGCCATGGCCTTGCAGTTCCAGTACATCTTCACCGGTATACGAGTGGGGTGCGGGAAAATAGAGCGCAATGCCCTGGTCAATGATTTGTCCTTCGGTATCGAGAAACTGGCTGAGTTGTGCGCTGCGTGGTATAGGCAGTTTGCCTAGAATGGCCTGGGCAAGTGAAGAGAGGTTTTTGCCTGAAATGCGGATAATACCCACACCACCACGACCGGGCGGTGTGGCAATTGCAGCAATGATATCCGGTTTAATCAACACAATTTATCTGTAACCTATTGAGTGTATCCAACCGGGTTTTATTGCGGCATTCAAAAAAGAAAAACCGGCCTGGCGCATGCAAACGTCCAGACCGGGGTAGCAGGAATGAAAGTTACCTTCTTTTATCTTTCCTGTTTCTGCTCCTGCTTTTCACGGGTGCTTTCGGTGCCGCCGCCGGTTGAGACTGTTTAGAGGCAGGCGCCGGTTTTTCTTCACCGGTTTCGATAATTTCCGCGTCTTCGATTTCCTGACCGTTTCCGGTATCGGATTCGTCAGTACGCGCAATTTTCCTGGGCTCATCGTTTTCTTCAGATGCTGCAGCTTTCCCTTTGGGGCGAGTCGCTTTTCCTTTGTTTCTTTTCTCTTCTTCAAGCTGTGTTTTCTTTTCGAGCATGCGCGTGATCTGCCATTGTTGCGCGATCGATAATATGTTGTTACACAGGGAGTAGAGCACCAGCCCCGCAGGGAAGAAGAAGAAAAATATACTGAACGCGATCGGCATGATCTGCATGATGCGCGCCTGTATCGGGTCTGCCGGTTTGGGGCTCAGTTTGGACTGTACCCACATGGACACGCCCATGATCAGCGGCAGCACATAGTAAGGGTCGGGCACCGACATGTCGGTAATCCAGAGCGCCAGCGGTGAGTAACGCAACTCCACGGCGGCGAGCAGTGTCCAGAACAATGCGATGAATACCGGGATCTGCACAAGAATCGGTAAACAGCCGCCTAATGGATTGATTTTCTCTCTTTTGTAGAATTCCATCATCGCGACGTGCATGCGCTGCCGGTCGCTGGCATATTGTTCACGGATGCGTTGTAATTCCGGCGTCACGACGCGCAACTTCGCCATTGAACGATAACCGGCTGCGGATAACGGAAAGAACAGTAATTTTACGGTTATTGTCAGCAGAATGATTGCAATACCCCAGTTATCCACATAGGAGTGATAAAAAGACAGTAACCAGAACAGCGGTTTCGCCAGAATAGTCAACCAGCCGTAATCCACCGTCAAATCCAATCCTGGAGACAGCTCAGCCAGTTTGTTCTGTTCCTGAGGGCCGGCATAGAAAGGCATGACAATATTGCCTGACTGTCCGGATTCGATTGCGCCCACAGGGGCGATGACACCGGCGGTATATTGGTTGTATGCCAGCCGCTTGACATAGTATTCGCGGGGTTTTCCCTGTTCAGGCAACCAGGCTGTCAGAAAATAGTGCTCAAGCATGGCAACCCAGCCATCGTCGGCATTGGTTGGGTAGGATGCTTTATTTTTATCCAGATCAGAAAATTTGACCTTGAGAAATTTTTCTTCATCCGTATAAAGTGCGGGTCCGGTATAGGAATGAACCAGGAAACCCTGACCTACCGGTTCCTTGGCATCGCGCATCATCTGGAAATATGAAAAAGGCAGAATGGTATTTTGACTGTTGTTGACAATTTCAAACTCCACATCAATGACATAGGTGCCACGATGGAAAGTGTAGATTTTTACAACTTGTATGCCATTTTCTTCGGGCGCCAGAAGACGAACACGGACGCGATCTTCACCGGCTTTTAATTCATAAGTATGAATGTTTGAATCGATGGTATATCGAGTTTTGTGACTTGGCAGCCCTTCACCAATCAATCCGGACTGTGAAATCTGAAAACGCGCGGCCTGATCCAGTAATAATTCATAAGGTTTGGAAGCATCTTCTCTGGCCGGGTGCTGCAGCAGCCCCAGTTTTCTGATATCACCGCCTGCGGTATCGATTTCGGCAACGATCAAATCCGTTGTAACCTGAATTTTTTCGCCGATTTCAAACAAGTTAGGGGTGATAGACGGCGAAACACCTTCGATGCCTTCTGCGATACCCGATCCGCCTGCACTGGCTAATTCATCGCCGGGCACGGGCAGCGGGTCATGCCGCTGGTTGCTTCCTTCAATCACTGCGCCGGGCGTTGCCTGAGTGACCGGAGGTTGTGTTTCTTTCTGCCATGATTCCCATAAAAGTAATAGGGAAGTTGACAAGATAATAATCAGTATAAGTTTTCTTGTTTCCATTTTATCTGGTCAGATTAATTGATGATGATTCCGCTGATATGTCGCATAAGTAATTGAAGCGTATGTTGTATGTCGATCAGCTTTTATTGTTCTTGTGCAGGCCAATGATTATGATGAAATCACGCATGTGTAAGACTTAATCGCACTGACATCGATTGGCAATGATTTCAGGGAACAGGCTCATATCCACCTTTACACCATGGATTGCAACGCAAAATGCGCCACATGCTCAGCCGCATGCCGCGGAAAAAGCCATATTTGGCTAATGCTTCACACGCATACTGAGAACAGGTGGGCGTAAAACGGCATGAGGGCAACATCATAGGGCTAATACAATATTGATAAAATTTTATAAGCGCGATGATTAGTCGTGACATTGTTGTAATTCATGCATCAATAGCTTGATTTCAGCAGTAAACTGCGCTGAATCGATTTTGGAAATCGGACGTTTCAAACGCATTACCCAGTCCATGCCCGTAGCATCACTTTTTTCCTGGAATGTACGGAATGTTTCCCGTAACAGTCGCTTAATTTTGTTGCGATTAACCGCCCGACGCTCAAATTTTTTTGAAACAACCAGCCCTATTCTGGAGTAGCTTAGATGATTTGGTTTTGCATAAATTTGTAAGTGCAGGCTGCTTGCCTGGTGCTGAAAGCGAAAAACTGCAGTAAAGTCCTCTGAGTTACGCAGTCGTCGATTTCTCGACAAGGAATATGCTGCTACATGATTAATGTTATTACTCTGCTTGTTTTATGCGACACCTAATCTTGTACGCCCTTTGGCCCGGCGTGCCCGGATAACGGCTCTACCGCCACGCGTTTTCATGCGCACGAGAAAACCGTGGGTTCGTTTTCTTTTGATGACAGACGGCTGGTATGTACGTTTCATGTTTTATCCCCTTTCATTTTTGATCAATAAAACCGTGTATTACAACCTGTTATACGGTCTGGTGTCAACTATTTTTAAATCGTGTCTGTGTAATATGAATGCGTTTTCAATCTAAGTACAGCGATTGTAAAGTTTCTGCTGTAAAGCATTTCAGGCTAAAATTTTGCGTTTGTTCCAACCAATTCGGCCGCACTGATTTTATAACTGAATTTCTCCGGGTTTGTGCCGTCCAGCGGTTGGTTATCAATTTCCGCATGCGGAAACAGGAAGAACGGTAATTTTCCGGCGTTACTGTTTGGCAGCTGAATGTCCTGTTCATAGTTAAATGTGATCCAGTTCATTTCCCATGTGCCAAAGAGTTTTTCCCGTAAACGTACAATCAGCGGATCATTCATTTCCAGATGTTCGAGTTTTGCAACTTTGCAGACATCGGCGGGGTTAACCGGAATCCAGCCAACATGATTCAGATAAAATTCTGCCCGGCTATGCTGAGCAGTGCTGGCATCCGCGGGTTTACCCAGGGTCGGGTGTAACTCAGACTGCGTCGTGCGTATACCATATTGAACGCGCGCGGGGATGCCAAGTGAACGTGCCAATCCCACGAAAAGAGAATGTGCATCGACACATTTTCCGCTGAGCTGATTGCTCTCCAGCATGAGTTTTACATCACCCTTACCGCGGCCACGTATCGTTTCATCATGGCGAAAATGCTCGACGAGCCAGTCGTAAATAGCACGTACTTTTTCCAACGACGTATTTCCTTTGTCATAAGTGATTGAGTGAGCTACATCTTTAACCAGACCGTCGGTAGGAATTAAACGCGTGGGTGCAAGGAATGGTTTGAGATGAGGCGGGATGGGCGCGTTGTCCGGACGATAATGGTCAAGATTAACCGAATGATGCGATGTTTTGACAATGCTGTGAATCGTGACATGACGTGCCCCATCGCCTTGCCATTCAGCCGTGAAAACCGGTAGTTTTTCTTTGCCGACGGTATCAAATTTGGCCTGCTTTGCCGTTCCTGCCCAGTTATTGCCTTGCGTATACTGATACGCTGGAGTCAGGGAGCTGGGTAAGGGCAGCCAGAGGCGCGCACGTTTTCCTGTTGCCGGCAGATCGACCTGATAAGTCAGTCGAAAGCTGTTCCATTTGCCGAAGTTTAATTCCTGGTTTCCAGCAAACAAAGGAAATGATGTCATCGGGCTAAAAAGTGCGCCGGCCCCCATTATTTTGATAAAATCCCTGCGTTTCATAGCCTCTCTCTATTTTGAAAAAATGTTTTTAGGATGAATGAAAATTGATCTGATTTGCGCTGTGCTGGCGAATTTTATCCTATCGTTAACTTAAGTCAATGCCCTTGTTTGATAACCATTTATGTCAAAATCCAAACTGCTATCCGCCGTAGAAATTGAAACCGGCCCGGAACCCGCGCACACCATTATCTGGATGCATGGTCTGGGTGCTGACGGGAATGATTTCGTGCCGATTATTAATGAGCTGGAGATAGCCTCAAAAAAGCCGATACGTTTTATTTTTCCGCACGCACCTGAAAAACCGGTGACGATCAATGGTGGTTATGTCATGCGTGCATGGTATGACATCCATGCGATAAGCAGAGATGCGTCTGAAGATGAAGCGGGTATCCGGGATTCACAAAAGGCCATTGATACATTAATTGAAAATGAACTGCAGAAGGGTGTTGTTTCAACGCATATTGTGCTGGCGGGGTTTTCTCAAGGTGGTGCTATGGCGCTCCAGGTCGGATTGCGTCAGAGAAACAAATTGGGTGGTATTATGGCATTGTCATGTTATCTGCCTTTGTCCGCGTCCTTAGGCCGGGAAGCTCAGCCGGTTAATGCTGCAATTCCCATTTTTATGGCGCATGGTATCGACGATGGTGTTGTACCGATTACGCTCGCAGCAGCGTCTAAAGAAACAATGAAACAGGCGCATTACACAGTGGAATGGCATGAATATGCGATGGCGCATTCTGTCTGTGGTGAAGAAATCAATGATATCGATCTGTGGTTGCAGCGTATCCTGAAGTAATTCAACGTATTACTTTTTATTATTTGGCCCGATAAGTATGAAACTGGCAACATGGAACGTAAATTCTCTCAAAGTACGATTACCGCAGGTCATTGAGTGGCTGCAAACGCAACAGCCGGATATGCTTTGTCTCCAGGAAACCAAATTATCCGATGAAAATTTCCCGCAGCATGAAATTGCCGATGCAGGTTACCAGTCGGTTTTTATCGGCCAGAAGACCTATAACGGTGTCGCAATACTCAGCAAATTGGAAGGTCGGGAGATAATCACGGCTATTCCGAATTTTGAGGACGAGCAGAAAAGAATCATTGCCGCAACTTATGGCGATCTGCGCGTCATCTGTGTTTATGTGCCGAACGGTGAAATGGTAGGTTCTGAAAAGTATGCGTATAAATTGAAATGGTTGCCTGCGCTGACAGCATGGTTGCGTGAAGAATTAAAACAGTATCCAAAACTGGCTGTAATGGGCGACTATAATATCGCCCCCGATGATCGGGATGTTTACGATACCCAGCTTTGGGATGGAAAAGTATTGTGTAGTCAGCCTGAACGCGATGCGTTCGGTGAATTGTTAAATACCGGCTTTGTTGACAGCTTTCGCTTGTTCGAGCAGCCCGAGAAATCCTATAGCTGGTGGGATTACCGCATGCTGGCGTTCAGGCGCAATCGAGGGTTGCGTATCGATCATATTCTGTTGAGTAAAGCATTGGCGGATAGCTGTGTCGGTTGTCAGATTGATAAAGCTGTACGGAAGCAGGAGCGTCCTTCTGATCATGCGCCCGTTATGGCTTTATTGTCCGTATAGGAAGGGAAATCTATTTGATTTCGGGGGATTGTTCCAGTTCGTGCTGTAATGTCTGAAGTTTCATTTCACGCGCGCTGATTTCATTTTTCAGGCGTTCGACGCGATCAAGATAACGCTGATAATTGCGTTCACTGCCCAGGCGATCCGGGTTGCCGCCTTGATACTCGGCTTTAATCATGTCCAGTTGGGTCGATTCGTCGGCAATGCGTTGTTCAATTTCTTTTCGTTGTTCTCTGATGATGTTGTTCGCGCGTCTCTTTTTTATCCTGTCGTCGATACCCCCGGCATCAACGGAAGGGATAACAACAATAGGCGGCAGATCTACTTTTTCTGAGCGATTGGATTGGATATTTGAATAAGTCACATTGCCGTGCTCGTCGATATGCTTATAAACACCGGAAAACGTATGCGCGGCGTAACCGGACAAGATGATTGTGAACAGAAAGTAAATCATTTTCATGGCTTTTAGCGTAACGGTGAACGTTATAACCTTTCAAGTTCTCTTTTTAACGATACGATATTACGCTCATGTCGTTGCAATTTATTTTGCAGGCGATTCATCCTGTCCGCTTGCTGTTGTGTTTCCTGGCTGTTGCTTATCTGAGAGATGAATCTTCGGGTATCAGAAAATAATTTCATTTCTTCAGCAAGCTCGTTTTCCAGAATCTCACGGCGCTTGACATCACGTTTTTGTTGCGTGTGAGCGCTGATTTTTGGAAAATGTGACGGTCTCACCGCCGCAACAACTTGAGGTTTGGAATTGTTGGGCGTGGACCGGACTGTCTGTGCCCCTGTGGCTGGACGATTGGTAAATGTTATACGGCCATCGGCGTCTACATGCTTATAGATCGTGGATCCTGCGTGTGCGGCTGATGCCATGCTCAGGAAGACTATAACGGTAAGTATAATTGGCGTGCTCATAGTTTATCGTGCGCAATGTCGAAAACAGCGACTCAAGTTATATTAACGATGATAGTCTACCAATTGTCTCCTTAAGGAAAAGCTGGAAAAAGGCGGAGTTATCCTGGCTTTTTACGCAATTTATCAGATGTTCAGATACAGGAAGTCAAATCGACAAATTCCGCCGGACAGTTCATATCACTCCGCTGATATGCCTATACGCTGTTTACAGGCTGTAATACAGATCAAACTCGACAGGGTGCGTTGTGGCACGTAACAGTGTTACTTCTTCCATTTTGAGTTGGATGTAGGCATCAATCATGTCGTTACTGAATACACCACCTCGCGTCAGAAAATCACGATCCTTATCCAGATGATTCAGTGCTTCATCTAATGAAGCGCAGGTATTGGGTACTTTTGCTGCTTCTTCAGGAGGCAGATCATAGAGGTTTTTGTCCATAGGATCGCCAGGGTGGATTTTATTCTGAATGCCGTCAAGACCTGCCATCATGAGCGCCGAGAAGACCAGATAAGGATTGGCGGACGGATCCGGGAAACGCACTTCGATGCGGCGTCCTTTGGGACTGCTGGTGTGGGGGATACGGATAGCCGCTGAGCGGTTGCTGGCGGAATAAGCCAGATTTACCGGCGCTTCATAACCGGCAACAAGTCTTTTATAAGAGTTCGTGCTTGGATTGGCGATCGCATTGAGTGCCTGGGCATGTTTGAGAATACCGCCGATGTAATAGAGTGCCGTTTCGGACAAACCTGCATAACCATTTCCGGAAAAAAGATTCTCGCCGTCTTTCCAAATGGATTGGTGGACATGCATGCCTGAACCATTATCGCCCACAATCGGTTTGGGCATGAAAGTTGCCGTTTTGCCGTAAGAATGTGCCACATTATGTACCACATACTTGAGTAACTGGTTCCAGTCTGCGCGTTTTACCAGGTTGTTGAACCGTGTTCCGATTTCGCACTGTCCAGCGGTCGCTACTTCATGATGATGAACTTCAACCGGGATGCCGAACTGCTCCAGTGTCAGGCACATGGCGGAACGTATATTTTGCAGTGAATCAACGGGGGGGACAGGGAAGTAGCCGCCTTTGATCGCCGGGCGATGACCACTATTGCCGCCGTCGTATTTGATAATAGAGCTCCACGCGGCTTCTTCAGATTCGATTTTGACGGAACAACCGGACATGTCGGTATGCCAGTAAACCGAATCAAAAATGAAAAATTCCGGTTCAGGACCGAAATAAGCAACATCGCCGATGCCGGTCGATTGCAGATAAATTTCCGCACGTTTGGCCAGCGAGCGTGGATCACGGCTGTAACCCTTGCCGTCGGATGGTTCTACCACGTCACACGTCATGATGAGCGTGGCATCATCCATAAATGGATCCAGATTAGCGGTTTCAGGATCCGGTATCAATAGCATATCGGATGCTTGTATACTCTTCCATCCGGCAATAGATGAGCCGTCAAAGGGATGGCCATCCTCAAATTTGTCGGCGTCAAAACTATGAGACGGAATCGTAACATGCTGTTCTTTGCCATTGGTATCGGTAAAGCGCAAATCGACAAATTTAACTTCTTTGTCTTGAATCAGTTTCAAAACATCAGCGACCGACATCTTATTTTCTCCAGGAATACAAGGGTTATCAGATAAACAAAAAAATTCCAAGCTGAATTATACCAGTACAAATCAATGAATAATCTGAATCTGAATCTGAAAGCGGATTGGTCAGCAGAAGTTCTGCGATAATATCGGATGATTATCGGAATAATGTGTATTAAGTGTATTAATCAGCCCATGGAAATACTGATGTATTTCTCTCACAAGCGGAGAAACCGGTTTCAAGTTGAGTCTGGCCGCTATTACTGTGATTGCAGCAGCAATCGTGACAGACGTGACAGGCTTGTCCTGTAGTACTCTGGATATTTGGATTGGATAAATAACGGCTATGGATTGCCAGGATAGCAGAATCAAGACCGCATATTGCCCGTCCAGAGCGCTCAATATCCTCAATAGCGTTTTTGGTTATCCGGACTTCCGGGGTAAGCAGGCTGACATCATTGCCCATCTGGCCGATGGCAATGACGGTCTGGTGCTGATGCCGACCGGTGGCGGGAAATCGCTGTGCTATCAGGTACCGGCGCTGATGCGCGAGGGTGTGGCTATCGTTGTTTCACCTTTAATTGCTTTAATGCAGAACCAGGTTGCAGCGCTGAATGAAGCCGGTGTGCATGCCGCTGTTCTCAATTCTTCCTTGCCGCATGAAGAAGCACAGCATGTGGAGCAAAAATTACTGGCAAACGAATATGACTTGCTTTATGTCGCGCCAGAGCGATTGATCACGCGACGTTTTCTTGATCTGATTAACCGGATACCCCTGGCGTTGTTTGCCATTGATGAAGCGCATTGCGTATCCCAGTGGGGGCATGATTTTCGCCCTGAATACAGCCAGTTGTCAGTATTGCATGAACGTTTTCCCAATGTCCCGCGTATTGCCTTGACAGCTACGGCTGATCCCGCCACGCGTCAGGAAATTATCGAGCGCCTGGTGTTGCGCGAGGCGAAAGTATTTGTCTCGAGTTTTGACCGTCCGAATATTCGCTATCATATTGTCGATAAGCTTAACAGCAAGCAACAGCTGTTGACATTTATTCAGACGGAACATTCAGGCGACGCGGGAATCGTTTATTGTCTCGCGCGCAAAAAAGTCGATGAAATCGCGGCGTGGCTGAATGCTCATGGCATCAGCGCATTACCATACCATGCGGGAATGGGTCCGCATCAACGCGCATCGAACCAGGAAACGTTTTTGCGCGAAGACAATATCGTCATGGTCGCCACCATAGCTTTTGGCATGGGTATCGACAAACCGGATGTGCGATTTGTCGCCCACCTGGATATGCCTAAAAGCATTGAAGCGTATTATCAGGAAACCGGGCGTGCAGGGCGTGACGGACTGAAAGCCAACGCCTGGATGGCTTATGGTCTGAATGATGTCATTCAGCAACGGCGCATGATTGAAGAATCCGATGCGCTCCAGCAATTTAAGCAGGTTGCAACGCGCAAACTGGAGGCGATGCTGGCGTACTGCGAAACAATAACATGCCGTCGTATGCATTTACTGAGTTATCTGGGGGAAACGGTTGTCTCTGAGTCCTGCGGAAATTGCGATGTTTGTCTGAGCTCGCCGCAAACTTGGGACGCCACGGTAGAAGTACAGAAAGCCTTATCCTGTGTTTATCGTACCGGGCAGCAGTTCGGTGCTGGATATTTGATTGATGTATTGCGTGGTAATTGCACGGTACGTGTCAAGTACTGGAATCATGATCAAATCAGTACATTTGGCATCGGCAAGGATCTGCCGGTTAAAACATGGCGCGCCATATTCAGGCAAATGATTGCGCGTGGCCTGTTGACAACAGATAGTGAAGGTCATGGCGCGTTATGGCTCACCGAAATCAGCCGACCGGTATTAAAAGGGCAGCAAAAGATTTTTCTGCGGCAGCCGAGCATGAGTAAGGAGATTTACCGGGATATGGCGTCCGCAGTGAAATCTTCATTCAGTCCGGCAGAACAGCAATTGTGGGAACAGTTGCGCGCATGGCGTGCAAAAACCGCCATCGAACATGGTGTGCCTGCCTATGTGATTTTTCACGATGCAACATTAAAAGAATTAGTGCACACATGCCCCCGGACAATGGAAGAATTAAGCCGGATAACCGGGATAGGCACGCATAAACTGGATAAATATGGCGAGCATTTAATCG
Source organism: uncultured Nitrosomonas sp. (assembly GCA_964464365.1). Taxonomy (GTDB): domain Bacteria; phylum Pseudomonadota; class Gammaproteobacteria; order Burkholderiales; family Nitrosomonadaceae; genus Nitrosomonas. The sequence goes on from CAYXFV010000027.1 coordinate 26,728, forward strand.
ACATTTTGCGTCATAGTGAATGACATATAAATTTTATGTCACTTAATTCAAAAGAACATTGTTGAATATAATCAACAACAAAAGCGGATTTTTCCGGAATTCTGGTCAAACAAAGCCATGCTTTATCGGGCTATAGGCGAAAAAACAACAATGTTGTTGCGCGAAAACAACATGTATATGCCGGTAACGTCAAAAAAAGCGTTGTTTCTCTTGCAGGAATGCTTCGTGTTGGGCACAATCTGATCAAACCTTCCGAAGTGGATGGTCAAAAAAACAGTGGGGTGCATTCCACCGGAGCATAGATGGGTTAACAGGCGACCCCCAGTCGTTTTAACATTACAGGAGAACTTCCCTATGAAGAAGAAACTTATTTCGTTAGCAGTAGCCGGTGCGCTTGCAACGCCAATGGTTGTATCAGCGCAAGGAACCAGTGTCACCATGTTTGGTAGCGCGCAAGCCGAATATGCAACAGTTGATTATCAGGGTTTTACCAGCCAGGCGCTGATCGGTGATGATACCGGTCGTTCAAGATGGGGCGTGCATGTGGTTGAACAGCTGGGCGGTGGCTTAAAAGCCAAAGCGCATCTCGAATTTGGTTTCAACACCGGTAGCAGTGATTTAGGTTTTGCGCGTGAACGTTGGGTAGCTTTGGCCAATGACCAATGGGGTGAAATTAAATTCGGTCGCGTTCAATCTCCATTCAAGGATTTTGCCGGTGGTCAAACGATCGATCCATTTGCATACACCACACTGCAAGCTGCAGGTAGCGGTGGTACCATGACTGCATCTGCAAATGGTATGGGTTCCGGCGCGCAAAGCTTTGTCAACAGCGCAGTCCGTTATGATTCACCGAAAGTTGAAGGTTTCTCGTTTTCTGGATTATTGATGCCCGGCGATTCAGAAAGACTTGATCCGATTCTGGGCGGTAGCTCAAGCCCATACAGTGGCGGTGAAGATGGTGAATGGGATTTCCAAGTAACCGGTAAATATGAATTAACGCTTGCAAACGACCATAATTTCAGCGTGTTTGGTGGTTACTCAAGAGACAATATCAGTACAAAGCAACGTGCATTTCAAACGCTGAATTTTGGCCCTGGTGCTCGTGACGAGCAAGTCTGGCGTGGTGGCGCATCATGGGATTTCAGAAACTTCCGCATTGCAGGACAGTATGAAGATGTCGATGATGCATCGATTAACGGCGCAGCTTCTTGCACAAGTGCTGCTCAATTAGGCTCAACAGGCCCTGGTGGTGCGTTTAGTGGTGATCGTGGACAGTGCAACTCAGCAATGAACGTTAATGGTGACGGTCGTCTGTGGTTTGTCAGCGGTGAATATGCTTTGGGTAGCACACGTCTGATCGCACAAGGCGGTATGTCAAAGGCAAAAGAGACAACATCTGCGGATAAACGTGAAGTCAGCAGCTTTACAGTCGGCGCGATTCACAGCCTGAGCCAACGTACAAGCCTGTTTGGCGGTTACCAACGTAATATGGTTGATGACAGAAACGGCGTATTCAGAGACAGCAATGTCTATACCGTAGGTATGCGTCACAACTTCTAAGCATTCTTTAGAAAATAAAAAAGGCACCTTCGGGTGCCTTTTTTATTGCCAGTTTTTGTTATCTCAAAGCTGATTTTCATGAGTAAGGCTGCGCAGAGTTCGGGCCATACTCGCCGGTCTGTGACAGATCCCGCGCAGTACACGGTCAACCTGCTAGAATGACAAACTGATCAGCGCTATTTCTGATTCCGGTGCTTAACCAATTTATCAAAGGAGACCAACACGTCATGAGCATGAAAAAATGGACGGACGAAGAACTGATTTCAACGCGGGACAAATTAGAAGAATTGAGTACGCGTTATAGAAAATCAAGCAACACAATGTGGCATGTCACCGCATTTCTCGGCGCTTTCGCCGTTTCGACCGGTATCGCCTTTATTTTTTTTGATGGTGTGGATGTTCTGAATGTTCTTTTAATTGTTTTAGGATCAATTACCTGTCTTGCCTGGTATCGAAGTGAGAAACAACGTAAGGATAACCAGAATTTCCTGTTCGAAATCAATAAGGAAATTAAAAAACGGGATAAAAAATCAGCGAAAGGCAAAACTAAAAACAACCTCAGCGAGAAAAGCAATCAGGAAACAGAGTCAGTTGCTCACACTGAATCCACTGACAAGGGTAGCGAAGAAAGTCAGCAAAAATGAAATAACGCGGGGCAAGGCATTGATATCCGGCAACAACAGGATAAGAAACCAGGTTTTTAAAGAACAAGTATTGCCCGATAGTCATTGACATTGGTGTAAGTCGGCCCGGTGACCACAAGATCCCCCAGTTTTTTAAAAAAGCTAAACGCATCGCTATTGGTCAGAAATGATTCCGCGCGCATTCCGGCCTGTCTTGCACGCAGCAAAGAATCGGGCGTGATCAATGCGCCTGCATTACGTCCGGAGCCGTCAATGCCATCCGTATCGCATGCCAATGCGTAAACCTGGTCCAGGCCATCAAGTGCGATTAACAACGCTAATAAAAATTCTGTATTACGCCCGCCGCGCCCGCTGCCTTGAAGAGTAACCGTTGTTTCTCCGCCGGAGAGCAGTGCAATCGGCGTTTTCAGCATATCCGGATACAAACGGATTTCGCGAACCAATGCAGCGTAGGCTTTTGCGACTTCGCGCGCTTCACCGGTAACCGTGTCGCCCATAATCAATACATAGATACCCTTCTGCTGAAGGAAGTTTTTTGCGGCATACAAGCTTTGGCGTCCGCTGGCGATAACCCGATTCTCGACGTGCTTGAAGATCGGCGATCCCGGTTTGGGTGTTTCATCGGGTAAGTGCTGGTCTCCGGTACACAGGGTATTCAATATGCTGGGCGGCGCATCAAGATGATAGTGCTTCAGTACAGCTAAGGCATCTGAGAAACGGGTTGGATCGGGAGCACACGGCCCCGAAGCAATATGTGCGGGATCGTCGCCGGTCACATCTGAAATGATCAATGCTTGTATGGGCGCTTTGCAGGCTGCGGCGAGCCGTCCACCTTGTATTTTTGAAACATGTTTCCTGATCGTGTTGATTTCCTGGATGCTGGCGCCGCAATGTAACAGTTGCTGTGTTACCTGCTGGAGATCAGCCAGTGAAATGCCGTCGGTGGGTAGCGCCAGTAAGCTGGAGCCACCGCCGCTGAACAGGCAGAGCAATAAATCATCTGCCGTCAGTTGCTTGACGCGCTGCAGGATTTGTTGGGCTGCTGCCATACCGTTTTCGTCAGGTATGGGGTGGCCGGCTTCTATGATTGTGATGCGGCGTGTTGGCAGTGCATGACCATACCGTGTTACCACGATGCCTTCTAATGCAGAGTATTCAGGCCAGCTGTTTTCCACCGCTAAGGCCATGGCCGCAGACGCTTTGCCTGCGCCGATGACCAGCACACGGCCCTTGGGTGGTACAGGCAGATCGGACAGCGCGGGCAGAAAATCCGGCACAATTTGTGCGGGATCGGCTGCTTTCACGGCGGTCTGGAAACTGTCCAGCAGCCATGCACGCGGATTCATTTTTTCAGTACGTTTTTTAAATAGCTTCCCGTAAAGCTGTTTGGGTTCGCGGCAACAGCTTCGGGCGTACCTTCCGCCACAATATATCCACCGCCATCCCCGCCTTCGGGGCCCAAGTCGATGATCCAGTCCGCAGTTTTTATAACATCCAGATTATGCTCGATAACAACAACGGTATTGCCATGATCGCGGAGCCTGTGCAGCACTTTCAGCAACAAGTCGATATCGTGAAAATGCAGACCTGTGGTGGGTTCGTCGAGTATGTACAAAGTTCTTCCCGTATCGCGTTTGGAAAGCTCCAGCGAGAGCTTGACGCGCTGCGCTTCTCCACCGGATAGGGTTGTCGCCGATTGTCCCAGCGTAATATAGCCCAGACCGACATCCAGCAGTGTTTGCAGTTTGCGTGCAACCACGGGTACCGGACTGAAAAATTCAACGGCATTTTCCACCGTCATGTGCAGGATTTCAGTGATATTTCTGCCTTTGTACTGGATTTCGAGCGTTTCGCGGTTATAGCGCTTGCCATGACAAACATCGCAGGTTACATAGATATCGGGCAGAAAATGCATTTCAACCTTGATCACGCCATCGCCCTGGCAGGCTTCGCAGCGTCCGCCTTTAACGTTGAACGAAAAGCGCCCGGGCGCATAACCCCGTTCGCGTGCCTGCGGTACACCAGCGAACAATTCCCGGATCGGCGTAAAAAGACCGGTGTATGTCGCCGGGTTGGAACGCGGTGTACGTCCAATCGGGCTTTGATCCATGTTGATCACTTTGTCGAAAAATTCAAGACCTGTAATCTGTTCGAACGGTGCCGGTTCCGCGCTGCTGGCATACAGATGCTGTGCAGCCGTGCGATGGAGCGTTTCGTTGATCAATGTTGATTTGCCCGAGCCGGAGACGCCTGTAATGCAGACAAATAATCCGACCGGCAGATTCAGCGGTATCTGTTTCAGATTATTACCCGAGGCACCGGTTATGCGCAGTATTCTGTCCGGATTCGGCGCCGTGCGCTGTTCGGGTATCCGGATGGACAGTTTTCCCGAAAGATAGGCTCCTGTCAGGGAATCAGGGTTTTCCCGGATTTCTTCCGGTTTACCCTGGGCGACCACCACTCCACCATGTTCACCCGCACCTGGGCCCATGTCGACGACATAATCCGCGATCTGTATTGCATCCTCGTCATGTTCCACGACAATGACGCTGTTGCCCAGATTCCGCAGATGTTTCAGAGTGTTGAGCAGGCGGTCGTTGTCACGCTGATGCAGTCCGATGGAGGGTTCGTCCAGTACATACATGACGCCGGTCAATCCGGAACCAATCTGACTGGCCAGCCGTATACGCTGTGATTCGCCCCCGGATAACGTATCGGCGGAACGATCGAGTGACAGGTAATCCAGCCCGACATCATTCAGAAACTGGAGTCGGCTGGAGATTTCCTTGACAATCCGTTCCGCGATCGACTGCCGGTGTCCGGGCAGAACCAGTTGATCAAAAAAAGCTTTGGCTTGTTTGAGCGGTAATGCACTGATTTCGTAGACGGTCTTGGCGGCTACAAACACATGTCGTGCCGCCGTGCATAAACGGGTACCCTGGCAATCCGGACAAACTGTCGAATTCAGATACTTTCCGAGTTCCTCGCGTACCGTCTGTGATTCGGTTTCGCGGTAGCGCCGTGTCAGATTGGGAATGATGCCTTCAAAAGGATGTTTTTGCTGATTCTTTTTGCCGCCGTCGCTGAGATAGGTAAACAGAATCTTGTCGTGCCCGGATCCATGCAGGATGATCTGCTGGAGCTCCGTACCGAGTTTCTCGAAAGGCGTTTCGATGTCGAAATCGTAATGCTTTGCGAGACTGGTCAGTATCTGAAAATAGAATTGATTTCTCTTGTCCCAGTTTTTTACCGCGCCGGAAGCCAGCGATAAATGTGGGAAAGCCACGACCCGCGCCGGATCAAAAAAAGTAACCTGCCCCAGCCCATCGCACCGTTGGCAAGCGCCAAGTGGATTGTTGAACGAGAATAACCGCGGTTCCAGTTCGGACAGTGAATAACTGCACACCGGACAACTGAATTTTGCGGAAAAGAGATGTTCTTGTCCGCTGTCCATTTCAACGGCCAGCGCGCGACCATCCGCATGCCGCAGGGCTACTTCGAAGGACTCGGCCAGACGCTGTTTGGCGTCGGGTGATACTTTCAGGCGGTCAATGACGACTTCGATCGTATGTTTTTTATTCTTTTCCAGCTTGGGCAACGTGTCGATGTCATAGACTTCTCCATCAATGCGGAGACGGACAAATCCTTGCGCGCGTAATTCGTCAAATAAATCTATCTGTTCTCCTTTCCGCCCAATGATCAGCGGCGCCAGAATCATCAGCCGCGTTTCTTCCGGTAATTCCAGAACGTGATCAACCATTTGCGAAACGCTTTGAGCCGCCAGCGTGATGTCATGTTCGGGACATTGCGGATCACCCACCCGGGCAAAAAGGAGGCGCAGGTAATCATGAATTTCTGTCACCGTGCCGACGGTTGAGCGGGGGTTGTGTGAAGTCGCTTTCTGTTCAATGGCGATCGCCGGTGATAGACCCTCAATCGAATCGACATCCGGCTTTTCCATCAGCTGCAGAAATTGCCTGGCGTATGCGGAAAGTGACTCCACATAGCGGCGCTGTCCTTCGGCATAAAGCGTATCAAATGCGAGTGACGATTTTCCTGATCCGGAAAGTCCGGTGATAACAACCAGCTTATTACGCGGCAGTTCAAGATTAATATTTTTCAGATTATGGGTGCGCGCACCGCGGATTCTTATCAATTCCATTGCTATCTATGTACGAGTCAACCTGATAATATACCCAACTTTCCAGAAAATTACATAACCTGATTCATGTCTGTTTCAATTTCATCTGAAAAAATGACCCAAACGGAGAAGCGCGCAACGATCGGATTGGCCGGTGTTTATGGGCTGCGCATGTTTGGACTGTTCATTATTCTGCCCGTATTTGCTTTTTATGCCGAAGATCTTCACGGCGGTAACAACTATACACTGGTTGGCATCGCCCTCGGCGCTTATGGATTGACGCAAGCTGTTCTGCAAATCCCGATGGGATGGCTGTCTGATCGAATCGGACGCAAACCGGTTATTTATGCAGGGTTAATATTGTTTGCAGTGGGCAGTTTTGTCGCTGCTTTTGCAGCCGATATTTATTGGGTGATTATTGGGCGCGTTATCCAGGGTGCCGGTGCTATTTCAGCCGCTGTGATGGCTCTGGCCGCCGATCTGACGCGCGAAGAGCAACGCACTAAGGCCATGGCTGTAATCGGAATGACGATTGGACTGGTGTTTGCGTTGTCTCTGGCTGTCGCGCCGGCACTGAATCAATGGATTGGCGTGCCGGGTATTTTTGCGATGACGGGGATATTGGCATTATCCGCGATTCTGATCGTCAAGCAACTGGTTCCTGATCCGCGGATCAGCCGATTTCACCGCGATACGGAAACTTCTTCCGAGAGTTTCAGCAGCGTGCTGCGTAACAGGCAATTATTGCGCCTGGATTATGGTATTTTCGCACTGCATGCCGCACTCATGGCGTTATGGCTGGTTGTGCCGCTGACATTACGTGAAGCAGGAATTGCCGCGGACGATCACTGGCAGATTTATCTGCCCGTATTATTTTTTTCCATGCTGCTGATCATTCCGGCTATTATTTATGGCGAAAAAAAGGCTAAGCTGAAACAAATTTTTGTGGCTGCAATCGCTTTATTATTGTGCGGTCAGATCGCTTTGGCGATGGCGACCGGATCGGTCTGGGGAATAGCGCTGGCTTTGTTGATTTTTTTTACCGCATTTAATCTGCTGGAAGCCAGTTTACCTTCATTGATTTCCAAAATTGCGCCGGTTGGCGCCAAAGGAACTGCCATCGGCATATACAGCAGCACGCAATTTCTGGGTGCATTTGCTGGCGCAGCGATCGGGGGGTATTTGATCGAGCATTTCGGTAATGTCGCGCTTTCTGTTTTCTGCAGCGGATTGCTGCTGATATGGCTGATTCTGGCCTGCACCATGAAAGCGCCTGCGGCTGTGCGTTCAAAAGCGTACCACGTGCGTGAAATGGATATCCAGCAGTCGCGGGATTTATCCCAACAGTTGGCTGCCCTGTCGGGCGTGCATGAAGCGTTGGTGCTTGCGGATGAAAAAGTAGCCTACCTGAAAGTGGATATGAAGGGATTTGACGAAGAAGGCGTAAACAAACTGCTCGAAGACAAGGAGGAACAAGCAGATGGCATCAGTCAATAAAGTCATATTGATCGGGAATCTTGGCAGAGATCCTGAGACACGTTACATGTCAAATGGTGACGCCGTGACAAATATCGCCCTGGCAACGACGGAAGTCTGGAAGGATAAAAGCGGCGAGAAACAGGAAAAAACGGAATGGCACCGTGTCACTTTTTATCGGAAACTGGCGGAAATAGCGGGCGAATATCTCAAGAAAGGACGTCCTGTTTATGTTGAAGGCAGACTTGAAACCCGCAAATGGACGGATAAAAACGGCGTTGACCGCTATACGACTGAAATTATTGCCACCGATATGAAAATGTTGGGCAGTCGTTCCGGCAGTGACAGTTTCGACTCATCCGAACGCGATGAACATGAACAACCGACCCCGGCGCGATCATCACCCAGTAAAAACAATACAGGTTTTGATGATATGGAAGACGATATTCCGTTTTAACCAGGATTGCTTCAGGATAACGCCAGCCGTTATCCTGCGTTGTTGGGCTGCTTAGCGTATCTATTCCGGATAGAAAAGGGATTCTTTAATTTCTGCATTATAAAAACCGACCTGATTATTGGATAAAGAAAATTCTATATTATCGATTTTTCCGCCGATTTCCTCGGCCAGCTTACGAAAATCCAGGGCCAGCATATTCTTTGGAACGATAAATGTTTGTCGCTGCCCGGATTGGTAGTTCACTGTTATCTTCATAGTATCGATTTTTTTGTTAGGTGGTAAAACTGTTTCATCGACCCGGAAGAAAGAAACTTTAATTCGCTGGCAGGCGTCATTCTTTTTATAGAAACCTTTGTGGATTCTGAGTAATTGATAGTGCCGTGCTGTTTCTACTGCTCCGGATAATAGATTTTCTCAGTTTCTCTCAATTAGTTTGCCGAGCAGCAACTATTTCCTTCTCATAACGATGCTGCGGCACCTTTGCCAACATATTCAGCATATCTATTGATACGTAATGTTTTCGGACCCTGATTGGTATTTCACTCAGCAGGCGCTGTAAAATATGAGGAGATATACCAAACTGGCCGATAAGGTTGGAAATGCCTGTGCCGCGATGGGAAGCGATATTCCTGCATGCATATGTAATTCCAATTTGCATTAGATAATGAAATAATAGTGTTCATAATTTTTATGAGCG